>DATLFC010000224.1:0-19536 GCA_035525015.1 Thermoanaerobaculia bacterium
ATCGCGAGTTCCCCCCCTCGGCGAAGCTGCGGAAGAACGCCAACATCAGCGATCCCTCCATCTACACAAAAGCCGCGAAGGATCGCGAGGCGTTCTGGGCCGGATGGGCCGAACAGCTCGACTGGCACCGCAAGTGGGATCGCGTCCTGGAGTGGAACCCCCCCGACGCGAAGTGGTTCGTCGGCGGCCAGATCAACGCCTCCTACAACTGCCTGGACCGCCATCTGAAGACGCGCGGCGACAAGGTGGCCATCATCTGGGAAGGCGAGCCGGGAGAGGTGCGGCGGCTGACGTACCGCGATCTCCATCGCGAGGTCTCGAAGTTCGCCAACGGGCTGAAGAAGCTCGGCGTCGTCACCGGCGATCGCATCGCCATCTACATGCCGTTGATTCCGGAGGCGGTGGTGGCGATGCTGGCCTGCGCGCGCATCGGCGCGGTGCACTCGGTGGTCTTCGGCGGCTTCTCGGCCGAGGCGCTGCGCGACCGGATTCGGGACGCGCAGGCGAAGGTGCTGATCACGGCCACGAGCGGGTATCGCCGCGGGAATCTCGTTCCGCTGAAGAAGGTCGCCGACGCGGCCGCGGCCGAATGCCCCTCCATCCAGAACGTCATCGTGGTCATGCGCCGTCCGGCCTCGGAAGAAGCCGAGGACACGCTGCGGATGCAGTCGGGACGCGACCGCTGGTACCACGAGCTCGTCCGCGAGTCCGACGAAAACTGCCCTCCAACATGGGTCGATTCGGAGCAGATGCTCTACACGCTCTACACCTCCGGCACGACGGGGAAACCGAAAGGGATCATCCACACCACCGGCGGTTACCTCACCGGCTGCTATGCGACGACGAAATGGGTCTTCGATCTGAAGGACGAGGACATCTATTGGTGCACGGCCGACATCGGCTGGGTCACCGGACACTCCTACGTCGTGTACGGGCCGCTGGCAAACGGTGCCACGGTGCTGATCTACGAAGGAGCGCCGGACTGGCCGAAGCAGGACCGCTTCTGGGACATCGTGGAGCGGCACAAGGTCACGATCTTCTACACCGCGCCGACCGCCATCCGCGCCTTCATGAAATGGGGCGAGCAGCTGCCCCAGGCCCACGACCTCTCGTCGCTGCGCATCCTCGGTACGGTCGGTGAGCCGATCAATCCGGAAGCGTGGATCTGGTACCACAAGTACATCGGTAACGAGCAGCGCCCGATCGTCGATACCTGGTGGCAGACCGAGACGGGCGCGATCCTGATCACGCCGCTTCCCGGCCTGGTGCCGACGAAGCCCGGCTCGGCGACGAAGGCGTTCCCCGGCATCGAGGCCGAGGTCCTCGACGAGCGCGGGAATCGCGTGGAAGTGGGCGGCGGGTACCTGGCCATCACCTCGCCGTGGCCTTCCATGCTGCGCGGCATCTACGGCGATCGGGAGCGGTACGAGGCGCAGTACTGGTCGAAGTGGCCGGGCATCTACTTCACCGGCGACGGCGCGAAGCGCGACGAGGACGGCTACTTCTGGCTTCTCGGGCGCGTGGACGACGTCATCAACGTGGCGGGACATCGCATCGGGACGATGGAAGTGGAGTCCGCGCTGGTGGACCATCACTCGGTAGCGGAAGCGGCCGTGGTCGGCATCTCGCACGAGCTCAAGGGGACGGGCATCGCCGCGTTCGTCATCGTGAAGGAGTCGCAGCGTGCCGCGGCGGCGGAGGATCCGGAGAAGTTCGAGCAGGAGCTGAAGCAGCACGTGGTGCAGAAGATCGGCGCGATCGCCCGTCCGGAGAAGATCCTCTTCACCGCCGATCTGCCGAAGACGCGCAGCGGCAAGATCATGCGCCGCCTCCTCCGCGACATCGCCGAAGGGCGAGCCCTCGGCGACGTCACTACCCTGGCCGATCCGACCGTCGTGGCCTCGCTCAAGGAGAGGTACGAAGAGGAGGGGTAGGCCCCTGACCAGACGAACGGTTCTCATCACCGGCGGGGCCCGCGGCATCGGGCGCGTGACGGCCATGCACCTCCTCATGGAGGGATGGAACGTCGCCATCACCTACAACACCTCGGCGGACGCGGCCACGGCATTCGAGGAAGAAGCGAAGGCGACGCTCTCCAAGGACGCGCCGCAGGTCTGCATCGTGCGCGGCGACGTCCGCGATCACGTCCGCTCGCGCGAGATCGCCGACATCGTCTCGCACCGTTTCGGCACCGTCGACGCTCTGGTGAACAACGCCGGGATCCGTCGCGACGCGCTGCTCTACAACATGACCGACGATCAGTGGCGCGACGTCATCGATACGAACCTCGACGGCGCATGGGCGATGACGAAAGCCGTGCTCCCGCTGATGATGCAGCAGCGCAGTGGATCGATCGTGAACGTCGCCTCGCTCTCCGGCCTGCACGGCGTGGCCGGACAGACGAACTACTCGGCGGCGAAGGGGGCCCTCATCGCCATGACGCGATCGCTGGCGCGGGAGGTGGCGCGGGGAGGCATCCGCGTGAACTGCGTCGCGCCGGGTCTGGTGGACACGGACATGATCGGCGAGCTCGATCCGGAAGCGCGCAAGGAGATGATCCGCCAGATCCCGATGCGCCGCATCCTGCGCGCGGACGAGGTGGCGGCCGGCATCGCCTTCCTGCTGTCCGAGGATGCCAGCGGAATTACGGGGCAGGTGCTGTGTATTGATGGCGGGGCATCCGCGTGATCTGGCTCTCCGTCGTCATTCCCACCTACAACCGCCTCCCCATGCTTCAGCGCGTGCTCGACTCGCTGGCGCGGCAGGAGGATGCGCCGCCATTCGAGACGATCGTCGTCGATGACGGATCGACCGACGGAACCGCGGCCGTCGCCGGCGCGCGCGGCGATGTGGTGTTCCGCTCACAGCAGAACTCCGGTCCCGGCCGGGCACGCAACGAAGGCGTCCGCCTGGCGAAGGGGCGGTACGTGGTCTTCATCGGCGACGACACCGTTCCCGTACCGCGTTTCCTCGCCGAGCATGCCCGCGTGCACCGCGAGTCGGGAGATGACCCTCTCCTCGCTGCCCTCGGCTACACCGGCTGGCCGGACAGTGATCGCGTCACCGCATTCATGGACTACATCAACGACTTCGGCCTGCAGTTCGGCTACAAGCTGATCCGCGACGGCGAGATCGTTCCCTTCAATTTCTTCTACACGTCGAACATCTCCATCGACCGGCAGCTGCTGCTCGATCATCCGTTCGACACGACCTTCCCCGCCGCGGCGTGGGAGGACATCGAGCTCGCCTATCGCCTCGACCGCAAGGGATTGAAGATCCGCTACAACGCGAAGGCGGTGACGCGCCACTACCACCCCATGACGGTCGATTCGTTCGCCCGGCGCCAGTACACCGTCGGCAAGTCGGGCGCGATCTTCTATCGGAAACACCCGGAGCTCGCCCACTTCCTCGGCGTGCACGAGCTGGAGACGCGGCGCCTTGCTGATGAACGGCAGCTCGCAAAACTGCAGCGCCGCGCCCGCCTCGGCGAACACTTCCGCTTCCTGGCCAGACCCGCCGTGTTCGAAACGTTGATGCGCGAGCACTATCTGCGCGGGTTGCGCGATGGCTTGAGCGAATGACCGCCATGTTCATCTCCTTCGAGGGGCCGGAAGGATCCGGCAAGACCACGCAGATTGGCAGGCTCGCCGAGCAACTTCGCCGGCGCGGCGTCGACTGCGTCGTGACGAAGGAGCCGGGCGGCACCCCGCTCGCCGACCGGATCCGCGCCATTCTGCTCCACCCCGAGAGCAGCATGGACAGGCTGACGGAGCTTCTCCTCTATGCCGCGTCGCGGCGGCAGCATGTGATCGAAGTGATCAGGCCCGCCCTCGACCGCGGTGCCGTCGTCCTCTGCGACCGTTTCACCGACGCCACCCTGGCCTATCAGGGTTTCGGACGCCTTCTCGACCTCGACCGGCTCCGCACGCTCAACGAGTGGGTGACCGGGGGTCTTCATCCGGATCTGACTCTCCTTTACGACATCGACGAAGAGGCCGGGCTGAGGCGTGCGCAGTCGCGGAATGCACGGGCCGCCAATGCCGAGGGAAGGTTCGAGAGGGAGGACATCCGCTTCCATCGGCGGGTCCGTGAAGGCTATCTCGCGCTGGCGACGGCGGAGCCGCGGCGGTTCGTCGTCCTGGACGCCGAGGGCTCGATCGACGAGGTCTTCGAAAGGACACTGGCCGTGCTGCGCGAGCGCGCGCCGGAGATCGTCCGATGACAACGGCGTCCGATCTCCTTCTCGACACGGCGCGGCGCGGCGAGCTTCCGCACTCGATCATTCTTCACGGGCCGTCGCGGGACGAGCTGCGCGCCGTGGCGCTGGGACTGGCCAGAACGCTGAACTGTCTTCGCGGCACGACCGGCGATGACTGCCCGGTGTGCGATCGCATCGAGCGCCGTCTCCATCCCGACGTCCACTTCATCGACGTGGCGGGCGACCGGAAGCTGATCAGCATCGAACAGATCCGCGATCTCGTCGCCGAAGCCACGCTGCGCCCCTACGAGGGGCGTACCAAGGTGTTCGTCATCGATCCCGCCGATGCGATCAGCGTGAACGGATCGAACTCTCTGCTGAAGACTCTCGAAGAACCGTCGCGTGATACGACCTTCGTCCTTCTCACCCGCTCGCCCGACCTTCTCCTCCCCACGATCCGTTCCCGATCGCAGGCAATTTACGTCGGCGGCGAGGCGCCGTCCGACGAGGAGCTGGCGTCGTTCATCCGCGAGGCGCTCGGCCGTTTCGGCAGGCAGGGCGACACGGCGGCGCTGCTCACCATCGCTGCCGCCGTTGCAAAGCGCGAGGAAACGAGCGACGCGATCGCGCTCCTCGGCTCTCTTCTCTGCGACGCCGCCGCCGGCCGTCTCGACCTGGGCGATCGCATTCCAGTCGATCGTATTCTCGCCGCGGCCGACGGCACGACCGCCGCGTTGCGCGCGCTCGCGGTGAACGCCGACGCCCGTCTGGTCGTGGAGCAGGCGCTTGCACGACTGGTGGAGTGAATTACACAAAAAAGAACGACCCCGCCTTGCGGCGGGGTCGGGGGAACCGTTACTGGATGGACGGGCGTGATTCGCTCGGTGGCGAGTTGTTACGATCGGTAAGATTCAAAGAAGCGTTCAGAGGAAACTACTTCAGGCAGGCTGGTACAACAGAAAGCTCCTCCCGCCTCGGCCATCCAGTAAACCCTTTGACTGCGTTGCGGAGATTATCGCACAACTTGTGAAAATTTTCTCAATGTAACAGATCTTTGACAAGCCCTTTTTTCCCTGTGAGATAACCAGCGCTCATGGAATCAGGCTCCTCGGAAGACGGAACGACTGTTCGGTCCCGGTTTCTTTCACCGCCACCCGAATCGTTACCGCTGCACCAGGGCGGCGTTCGGCGTGAATGGGCGCCCCAGCGAGATGTGTCCACCCAGTGTTTCGGCCGTACCGCCGTTGAGAAGGACCCGCACCCGCTTCGCATCCGGAAAATTCGAGACGACGGTCTGCACGACCGAGTGGATGGCCATCAATTCCTGGTGGGTTCCGGTCGGCCAGCCGTCGGTCAGCGTCTGGCCGCCGAGATCGACCACGGCGGTCCCGTCCGGCAGGAGGTAGGCGCCGCGGACGGTGGTGTCGGGCGGAAAGAGCGGCGGCACGCCGGCGTTGGCGGAGCCCTTCAGAAGCTCGCGCATCACCAGCGGCAGCGCCGCGGCAGGATTTTCGGGCAGCGCGACGTTCCGCTGCTCCGCCACGAGGAGCTGCGCCGGCGATTCGTAGAACAGTGCCACCGGCCGCATGGCCACTTTGTTCTCGACGCTGAGATTCGAGGTAATCGGCTTTTCTTCCGTGCGGCAGGAAGCGAGTGCCAGAGCGATGACCAGGATGACTGCCGTGCGCCGACCCACTTACGTCCCGGTCCTGCCTTTCTGCTCGACAGCGGCCGTCGGACGGATCCCGCCGGTCAGCGGCGGCTCCGGCCGCGCAGGCTGCAGAATTCCGATCCGCGTCTCGTAGTCGGTCTTGTAGCGCTCCACCGCTCTGACGATCGCCTCCACCATCATGTCCTGGAAGGCGCTCGACTGGAGCTTCGACTCCTCCTCGGGATTCGTGATGAAGCCGATCTCGACGAGCGCGGCCGGCATCGTCGCGCCGAGGAGGACTTTGAACGGCGCCTGCTTGACACCGCGGTTCCGGACGCCGGTGGCGCGGTTCATCTCTTCCTGGATCGCCTGCGCGAAACGACTCGATTCCTGAAGGTACTCCTGATGCGCGAGATCCCAGAGGATGAGCTGCAGATCGCCGTCGCCGCTCCCGCCCGCGGCGTTTTCCGTCTCCGCGGCACGGCGCGCCAGCTCGTCGGATGCCTCGAGCGACAGAAAGTACGTCTCGCTTCCCCTGGCATCCTTGACCACTGCCGCGTTCATGTGCACGGAGAGAAAGAGATCCGCTCTGTACTGATTGGCAAGCGCGGTGCGCTGATCGAGCGATACGATGCTGTCGTCCTCGCGCGTGAGAATCACGCGCGCTCCGAGACGCGACTGCAGCGCCCCGGCGAGCTTCCGCGCCACATGAAGGGCGACGTCCTTCTCCATCACGCCGGTCGGCCCGACGGCGCCGACTTCCTTTCCGCCATGACCCGGATCGATGACGATCGTCCGGATCCCGGCCGGCTCGGTGCGCCGGCGGATCCCCGGCTGCGGCATCACCGGCGCCGGAACCGAAGTGGTCGCCGCGCGCCGCAGATCGAGAACGATCCGAAACGGATTCTCGAGGCGATACGCGTCGCCGGCCACGTCGGGCGAGGCCAGTCCGATGCGCAGCTCCCGCCCTGCAAACGCCGCCCCGGTCACGTTCGGATCATCGATGTTCTGCGTCCCGAACGGCGCCTGGATCGGGCCGCGGAAACGGATGACGTACGCGCCCCCTTCTTTCGCCAGCGTGTACTCGACCGGTGAAGCGAGCGTCACCACCACCTTCGAAATGTCGCCGAGGTTCGTCACCGAAAACTGCGCGGAGACGGCAACCTGCTGCAGCGGCCGCACGATCATCGTATTCGCCGCCGCATCCCACGACGCCTCCAGTCCTGCCGCGCGGCTGAGGTATCCCTGAAAGAACTGCCACGGCACGTAGGGACGGCCGTCGAAGATCACCGGCACGGCCGGCATCTCGATCAGATCCTCCCCCGCCACGGCATAGCGGCTGTCGGGGCCGAACGCTCCCGCCACCCCGTTGAGCGTCAGACGAAACCCCGTGCTCTCCGGACTCATCGTTCCGCCCAGCGCCGCGATCACCTCGCCCGCCGAGACGTAGGTCTGCCCTGCCGCATGGACGACGGTGATCGGATGATCACCCGACGGCGTGCGGAGCATCGCCGGGTTCGGGACCTGCGCGAAGACCATCGAGGCGACGCCGAGAAAGGCGGCTGCGCCGGGAAGTAAGAGACGTTTCATTCGATCCACCCCACCCTGCCGTTGTGGCGTGCTTCGGCCCCGATTATCGCACGCGCAGCGTGGTAGGCTCGCCGCGATGAAACGCCTCCTCGTTCTTCCCGCTGCACTGCTCCTCGGGTGCAATCTCACCGAGGCGCCGTTGCCGCAGCAACCGCTCAGCCGCGAGCCGGTCAGCGTCCGCGGATGGGTCGCCGACGTGGAGGGCGCCAACAAAGGCGAGCTCCAGACTCCCGAGACCGAAGGAGCCCGGCTTCAGGAGCTCTTCCAGGCCACCAGCATCTGGGTCGAAGGCGCGGAGTACGTCTCCGGCGGCCTCGCCGAGAACGGCGCGTTCATTCTGCTCGACGTTCCCCCCGGCCAGGCCACGATCGGATTCAACGCTCCCGGCGCCGAGAACGCCACGCTGCACCTCGAGAACATCCCCGGAAACGCCGACGTGCTCATCCCTGCCATTCTTCTGAAGCCGGGCGGCGCGACCCTCCTCCAGCCCGAAGGTGTGATCGTGCGCCTCGCTGCGAACACCGCCGAACCGCGAGGAACCGACCTGGTCGCCACCGTCGCCGGCGTCGAGGTGCCTGTCATCGAGGTTCCGGTCAACGCTCTCATCGACCGGCGCGACTACCCCGAGCGCGGCATCCGCCCCGTCGCCATCGTGAAGTAAAGATGTGTCATTCCGAGCGGAGCGAGGACTCCCTCATTCAGGGGGATTCCTCGCCGTCTTCGCGGCTCGGAATGACACCCCTCAGCGGATCAATTCGCAGAACTTCTGCATGTCGATATTGCCGCCCGATACGACGGCGACGATCGGTCCCTCCCCCGCCTTTCCCGACAATGCGGCGGCCACCGCCAGCGCTCCCGCTCCCTCCGCGATCACCCGCGCTTTCTCGGACACGAGTCGCATGGCGCGGCACACGTCATCGAGCGACACGACGATCGAGCCGTCGACGATGCCCTGCATCCGCTCCCACATCCGGGGAAAGATGCTCTTACCGCCGGCGCCGTCGACGAACGAGGCCTGCCATCGTTCGAACACGCGCGGCGCGCCGGCCGCGAACGACGCCGCACCGGGGGCGGCGGTCTCCGGTTCCGCGCCGAGGATCTTCACCCTGGGGGCGAGCGCACGAACGGCGCTGCCGATTCCGGCCACCAGTCCGCCGCCGCCGATCGCGGCCACGACCGTTTTCACGCTCGGCAGGTCGTCGAGGATCTCCAGCCCGACCGTGGCGTTGCCGGCAATGAAGTCGTGATCGTCGAACGGATGGACGAAGGCTCCCTCCACGCCAGGAAACGATCGATCCTCCATCGCTTTCCAGCAGGCGTCGAACGGCGCCTTGACCAGGCGTGCGCCGAGGTCGCGCATCCGCTGGACCTTCGTCTCCGCGGCCGTCTCGATGACCACGACCGTGCACGGTGCGCCGGCCGCGCGCGCCGCGTACGCGACGCCCTGCCCGGCATTACCGGCGCTGATCGTCCAGACGCCTTGCGCGCGCGCCTCCGGGTCGAGCATCGCCACGGCGTTGGCCGCACCGCGGATCTTGAAGGCGTTGATCGGCTGCAGATTCTCGAGCTTCAGCCAGATCTCCGGCGCGTCCATCCCGTGCAGCAGCCGGACGAGCGGCGTCCGCACCGCCACGCCGCGAATCCGCTCGCGCGCGGCGCGGATGTCGTCGAGCGTGACCGGACGGACCGGAGGAGGTGCGGCGCCCATGGGTCCCGCATTCTATGGGAGCGCTGCGCGGCACTGGTACGCCTCATGCTCCGCCCCGCATCATGGCTAGATCCGACATCAACGTCGCCCAACTGGAACGGTGGTTCTCCGTGGTCGCCGGCAGCGCGCTCGCCGCGTACGGCCTGAAACGACGGACGCTGCCGGGGCTGCTCCTCTCCGCGGCGGGAGGCGTGCTGGTCTGGCGCGGCGCCACCGGGCACTGTCCTCTCTATGGTTCCCTCGGCCTCTCGACCGCGGGCCAGCAAGACCGTCAGGTGAGCGTTCCCTACGGACGCGGCATCCAGGTCGAGAAGAGCGTCATGGTCAACGCACCGGCCGGCCGCCTCTTCTCGTTCTGGCGCAACTTCGAGAATCTCCCCCGTTTCATGAAGAACCTCGAATCGGTCCAGGTCCTCGACGAGAAGCGTTCGCGCTGGGTCGCCGACGGACCGGCTGGCGTGAAGGCCGAGTGGGAAGCGGAGATCATCAATGAAGTACCGAACGAGCTGATCGGCTGGCGCTCGGTCGAGGGCTCGCGCGTCGATAACGCCGGCTCCGTCCACTTCACGCCAGCCGGGCGGGGGACGGAAGTGAAAGTCGTCCTGCGATACGACCCGCCGGGCGGCAAAACCGGCGCCGCGATCTCCAGGATGCTCGGCGAAGACCCGGATCAGCAGGTCGAGGACGACCTCCGCCGCCTGAAAAGGATCGTCGAGACCGGCGAGATGGCCACGATCGAAGATCAGCCGAACGGGCGGCGGTAGCGCGCGCGATACACTCCGCGCATGGGACGCAAAGCCCGCCTCAAGGCGGAGCGCGCCGCGGCACTCCCTGCAGTCGTCGCCACGGCTCCACAACTGACGCCTGTTGCGCACGGCCGGCGCCTGACCGCGGCCATCGCCGTGGCGCTCGTGATCCTGGTCGCCATCGTCTTTGCGCAGCTGCGCGATCACGAGTTCCTGACCTACGACGACCCGATGTACGTCACCGAGAACGAGCAGGTGCAGCAGGGCCTCACGGCCGGATCGATCGCCTGGGCCTTCCGCTCCTTCGACTTCAACTGGCACCCGCTGACGTGGCTCACGCACATGGCCGACGTGGAGCTGTTCGGGCTCGACGCGGGCGCGCACCTCCTCGTCAACGCCGCCATTCACGCCCTCAACACCATCCTTCTGCTTCTGGTCCTGGCCCGTGCCACGGGACTTCTCTGGCGCAGCGCGGTCGTTGCTGCGCTGTTCGCCATCCATCCCCTTCACGTCGAGTCGGTGGCGTGGCTCTCGGAGCGAAAGGACGTCCTCAGCTCGTTCTTTCTTCTGCTGACGATCTGGTTCTATCTCCGCTTTGTCGAGCGAAGGTCGAAGCTCGACTACGCCGTCATGGTGGTCGTGTTCATCCTCGGGCTGATGTCGAAGGGGATGCTGGTCACGCTGCCGTTCGTGCTTCTCCTCCTCGACTACTGGCCGCTGCGGCGTTTCGACCTCGGACAGTGGCGCGCGCTGCGCGCGCTCTTCATGGAGAAGCTCCTGCTGTTCGTGCTGATCATCCCGGCGGCCTTCGTCACCTGGTACGCGCAGCACGTCGTGGAGGCGATCGCGAACGTCCGCTTCGTTTCCTTCCCGATCCGCCTCGCCAACGCGGCCATCTCCTACCTCATCTACATCCGGCGCATGTTCTGGCCGGACGATCTCGCCCTCGGATATTCGTACCCGTCGACGATCCGCCCCTCGACGGCGATCGCTTCGGCGATCGTGCTGCTGCTGATCACGCTCGTGGTGATCGTGTTCCGGGAGCGGCGCTACCTCTTCACCGGCTGGTTCTGGTTCGCCGGGATGCTCGTCCCCGTCAGCGGCATCGTGCAGATCGGACCGCAGTCGATGGCCGACCGCTACACCTACATTCCGCTCGTCGGACTCTTCATCGCGCTGGTCTGGCTCGTGGCCGACTTCGTGGCGAGGCGACCGCTTCTGCGCATCCCCGCGGTGGCGATCGCGGCCGGCATCGTGTTCGGCCTGACGTTCGCCGCGCGCACGCAGGCCAGCCACTGGAAAAACACGGAGACGCTCTTCCGCCGGACCGCGCAGGTCACGCCGCGGAATCCGGTCGCGCACGAATCGCTCGGCCTGGCGCTGTTCCGGAGCGGCGACTACGAGGGCTCGATTCGCGAGTTCACGTCGCTGACGCAGATCCGCCCGAACTACGCGCGCGGGTATGCCGGACTCGGAGCGGCGCTGCTTGCTACCGGCCGGACCGGGGAGGCGACCGAGGCCTATCGGACCGCGGTGCTCCTCGACCCGGCCGATGCCGAGGCGCAGCGGCAGCTCGGCAATCTCGAGATCGCAGCGGGCCGGACGGAAGAAGCGCAGCGGTCGCTCGAAAAAGCCGCGGCGCTCGGCGACACGGACGCACGGGGCTCACTGGCCATCGCCCGCGGTGATACCGACGCAGCGATCGCGGAGTTCCAGGGACAGGTCGCCCAGAACCCGAGATCGCCCGAGTCACTGAACAATCTGGCCGCGGCGCTGGCGCGCAAAGGACAGGACGAGGAGGCGCTCGAGCATTACCGCGCCGCGCTTCGGATCGCGCCGTTCCACTACGACGCCAACATGAACATCGGCGCGCTCCTGTCGCGGCTCGGAAAGACCAGCGACGCCATCACGCACTTCGTCAACGCAACGCGAGCCAGGCCGGAGGCCACCGAGCCGCACATCTATCTGGGCCTCATTCTCGCCGCCGCCGGGCACCGGCAGGATGCGATCCGCGAGCTCCAGCTCGCCCTGCAGATCAACCCGCAGACCGCCAACACCGAGTTCACCAACGCGCTGCGCATCCCCCCGAAGCCGACGAACCTCCAGGAGTACCTGGCCGAGCTCGAGACAGGAGACTAGACCCCGCCTGGTCTTGGCGTCAGGCCGCGTTCTGTTCGGGCTCGACGGTGGCCGGGGCGTGGATCGGCTTGCGGCGGTATCCGGCCATCTGCACGAGGGCGACGCCGCCGAGGATGATGACCATGGCGGCGATGGAGAGCGGCGTCAGAGACTCGTCGAGAATCAGCCAGCCGAGGATCACCGCCACGACCGGATTGACGTAGGCGTAGAGCGAGACCTTCGTCGTTCTCAGTTTCGCCAGCGCGTAGACGTAGGCGCTGTAGGCGATGATCGACCCGAAGATCGTCAGGTAGGCGAGCGCGGCGAACGTTCTCACGTTCATCGCGAAGCGGGCCGGCTCGCCGATGGCGATCGACAGAACGCCGACGATGAGACCGCCGAACAGCATCTGCAGACTGGCCGAGGCCATGAGCGGCACATCCTTGAGGTAATACTTCCCGCGCACCGAGCCGAGCTGCCAGGCGATGCCGCCGATCTGAATCGCGATCGCGCCGGCGATGAAGTGGAAGTTCCACGATGCGCCGGCCCCGCCGGGCGTGACGAGCAGCCCCACGCCGGCGAATCCGAGCAGCATCCCGATCCCGCTCGGCAGATCTAGCCGCTCGCCATGCGTCCGGAACGCTTCGATGACCACCATCCAGAACGGCGCCGTGGCGACGAAGAGCGCGGCCAGTCCGCTCGGCACCCACTGCTCGGCCCAGGCCACGGCCAGGTTGCCCATGCCCACCATCAGGAACCCGATGAAGGCGAGGTTCGCGAGTGTGCGCCGGTCGCGGGGAAGCCGCTCCCCGCGCCAGACGGCGATGCCAGCCATGACCGCCCCGGCGATGATGAAGCGGAGCGCGGTCAGCGCGAGCGGCGGAATGGTCTCGATGGCGATGCGGATCGCCAGGTAGGTCGTTCCCCACACCAGACACACCACCGCGAAGGCGGCCAGGGCCAGAGTCCGTTCATGCTTCATACGACGTTCCTGCCGAGCGCGATGCCGCCCACCTTTTCGCAATACGTCTCCATGACGATGGTCGTGCGCGTGGCCAGCGCGATCGGGGGATCGCTGATCTTCGACACCAGCTCGTTCAGCGAGGGGATCGAGGTCGTGCGGATTTTGATGAGATAGCAGTCGTCTCCGGCGACCGTGTGCACTTCGAGGATTTCGTCGCTCTTCATCAGCTCGCGGAACGCGGCCCATCCTTTTGGCGTGAGCGACGCCCCGCGCGCGGAGACGAAGGCCGTGATGCCGCGCCCGACCGCGTCGGGCTCGACGACGGCCGTCGTGCCGCGGATCACGCCGCTGCGCTCCAGCTTGTCGATCCGATCGGCCACGGCCGGCCGGGAGAGACCGACTTCCTCGGCGATCTGCGCGGCCGGAGTCCGGCCGTCGCGGAGGAGAATGCCGACGATTCGCTCGTCGAGGGGATCGAGCGTATGGCTCATGGCAGAGCCAATATGCTGTCGATTCGACGGCAAGTCAATGGTTAAACCGACGAATCGTCGGGCCGGGCGTTACAAAACGGACGCAGCCTTCAGGGGCCGCACGACCCCCGACCGCCCCTTGCGCTGCCCCCGCACGACGTCCACCAGGTGGCTGAGCCGCGGGTAGCGGTACTCGGCCCGGCGGACGGCGCTCCGGAGCAGGTCGCGCTGCAGGTACTCGATCTTGATGGTCCGGGCGGTGTCGGTCAGCAGCCGGCGCAGCGAGGCACGGCGGAACATGACACTGCGCAGCTTCAGATCGGCGGCCTGCACGACAAAGCGGATCGAGTCCTGATCATCCGAGCAGAAGCGCGCGACACTCCCCTCCGGAAGCACGGCCAGGATCTCCTGGGCCAGCTTCGTCTCCTCTGTCGCATCCCACTTCGTACTCATGATTCCCTCCAGTTGATCTGCTGTAATAGACGCAAAGGACGGCCTGAAGTTTCTACGGCCGCTGCGAACCTGCTGTGAACGCGCCGTCAAGACTCGTGTCGTTCCACCCCCTCGGCCGGGCCGAGGAGGCCAGGACCGACGAGACGCTGCTCGACGCCGCCCGCCGGGCCGGCGCGCCGATCGGCAACTCCTGCGGCGGAATCGGCATCTGCGCGCGCTGCCGCGTCCGGATCGTTGCCGGCGCCGATCAGCTGTCCGCGCCGACGAGCGTGGAGGCGCGTGTGAGCGCCGAGCGCAGCCTGGCCCCCGACGAGCGCCTGGCCTGCCAGGTCATCGCCCTCGGCGACTGCACGATCACAACCACGTACTGGTGACCCCGACCTGCGATACAGTTCTCACCCTGCGGAAGCAGGAGGAGGTCTCCATGGGAGGATCAGGGAAGGCTCCAAAGCAGATCACCTGGGTGATCTGTCTCGTTTTGTACGTCGTGGCATTGCTTGCCCACTTCGGAATGTTCCAGATCCGCGCCGACTTCGCGGCCTGGTCATGGATCATAGGATTCGGTTTGCTTCTCGTGGCTGTGCGAGTTCGCGGCCTCTGAACGACCCAGGTCCCGGCATGCTGGCGGATTCGAGGCGAGGCTGGTGATGGATGCCCCGGTCGCCCGGTGACAGCGGTCGCCGCTTTTTGAGGGATCCGGATGTATCCAGAGAGGGATGCGAGTTGCAACTTTCTCGATTCTGCTGATCATCTCCTGCGCGGCGTCGCCACCGGCACGGCTGGTTCACCACGAAGTCTTCGTCGCGGGCGAGAGCGGCGTGGTCCTCCCGCCCGGCGATCCCGTGGAGGGGCGCGCTGCATTCGCGAAGCTCCGTTGCGACGTGTGCCATTCCGTCGCCTTCGAGCGGCGGGGCGCACCGCATCCGTTGCGCGATCTCTCGGGCGAGCCGGCCGAGGCGGTGGCGGCGATGATCATGTCGCGGACTGAGCTCGCTCCGGAGGCGCTGTTCGACGAGATGGCCATGTCCGCCGCGGCGAGCCGGATCACGACGCGCGAGCTCAGCCACGTCGTCTCTTACCTCCGTCAGCCGCCGGCTGCCGGGGTCCGCTGACCGGCGTTCCCCTGCGACTTCAGCCGGCGGTGAAGCCGGTAGAAGGCGATCGTGCTGAAGAGGATGCCGGCGATGGCGATCACCGCGGCCAGCTCGATGATCCGCCGTCTGGTCTGCTGCCGCGTCACCATGCTCCCCGATTCCGCAGGAACATGCAGTCGCCGTAGCTGTAGAAGAGATAGCGCTGCTCGATCGCTTCGCGATACGCGGCGCGGATCGTCCGCATGCCGGCGAACGCGGAGACGAGCATCAGCAGCGTCGATTCGGGGAGATGAAAGTTCGTGAGGAGGCGGTCGACGGCGCGGAACTCGAAGCCGGGGGTGATGAAGATCGACGTATCGCAGCTTCCTGGCCTGAAACGTCCTTCGCCGGCTCGCACCGCGCTTTCCAGCGTGCGGACGCTCGTCGTCCCGACGGCGACGATCGGGCGCTTCTCGTCGAGGGCCTGGTTCAGCCGCTGCGCGGCATCGGCGGAGATCTCGTAGCGCTCGGCGTCCATGCGGTGTCCGGAGATGTCATCGGCCTTCACAGGCTTGAACGTGCCGAGGCCGACGTGGAGCGTAATGCGGACGAGGGCGGCGCCGCGGGCGCGCACCGCGTCGAGAATCCCCGGAGTGAAGTGCAGTCCCGCCGTCGGCGCGGCGATCGCGCCGCGCTCCGCGGCATAGACGGTCTGGTACGCCTCGCGGTCGCTCTCGCGCGGCGCGGCGCGCTCGATGTACGGCGGCAGCGGCGGGATGCCGATGCGCTCGATCTCCTCGAGGTCGCCGCGAAACTCGATGACCACGCGGCCGTCCTCCATCTTCTCGAGCACCGCCGCGGTGAGGCGCTCGCTGAATGTCACGACCTCGCCCGGCCGCACCCGCTTCGCCGGCCGGCACCACGTCTCCCACGTCACGCCGTCGCGCTGGCGGACGAGGAGAAACTCGATCGGATTCTTCATCTCTCCTTTCGGCCGCGCGTAGAGGCGAGCCGGGATGACCCGCGTGTCGTTGATCACGAGCACGTCGCCCGGGGCGAGCAGCTCCGGGAAATCGGCGAAGCTGCGGTGCTCGATCGCCGGCGCCTCGTCCCTCGGCGTGACCACCATCATCCGCGACCGCCCCCGTGGCCGCGGCTCCTGCGCGATCAGCTCCCGCGGCAGTTCGTAGGCGAAGTCCGTCCGCTTCATTAGAATCCGCGGGCGCATGGTAACCGCACGCGTGATCACCTGCAGCGATGCCGCCAGCGAAGGGAAGCGGAAAGACCGCTCCGGCCCGGCCGTGCGCGACATTCTCGTGGCCAGCGGCTACGCGGTCGACACCGTGGTCATCGTCCCTGATTCGGAGGATGCGATCGCGCGCGAGATCGAAAAGGCGACGGCGGCCGGACATCGCCTCGTGGTGACGACGGGCGGCACCGGGCTCTCGCCGCGCGACGTCACGCCGGAGGCGACGATGCGCGTCTGCGATCGCATCGTTCCCGGCTTCGGCGAGCTGATGCGGCTTCGGTCGCTGGAAAAGACCCCGATGGCCCCGCTCTCCCGCGCCCAGGCGGCCACGCGCGAGTCGGCACTGGTCGTGAATCTGCCCGGCAGCGTGCGCGGCGCGGTCGAAAATCTCGAGGCCATCCTGCATCTCGTTCCTCACGCACTCGAGCTCCTCGCCGGCGGAAGAGTGGAGCACAACAGCGAATGAACGTACGTCCCGGCCTCGAAGTCCTCATCCACGATGAACCGTGGCGGATCCAGGGAAAGAAAATCGGGCTGGTCACCCACCAGAGCGCGGTGACGAGCGACCTGCAGCACGCCGTAGCCCTCCTCAAGGCCGGTCGCGGCTGGACGCTCACCACTCTCTTCGGTCCCGAGCACGGCATCTGGGGCGAGGCGCAGGACATGGCCCACGTCGATCACTCGACCGACCCGGCCAGCGGCCTCCCCGTCTATTCGTTGTACGGCGCGAGCGAGGCGGATCTGAAGCCGCGCCGCGAAGTCCTCAAACGGCTCGACGCCCTGGTCATCGATCTTCAGGACATCGGCTCGCGCTACTACACCTTCATCTACACGATGGCGCTCTGCATGCGGGAGGCTGCCGCGATCGGCCTGCCGGTGATCGTTCTCGACCGGCCGAATCCGATCGACGGCGTGCATCTGGAAGGAAACATCCGGGAGGAGAAGTACTCGAGTTTCGTCGGCATGTTCCCGCTCCCGACGCGCCACGGGATGACCGCCGGCGAGCTGGCCCGCTATTTCAACAAGACGTTCGACCTGAACTGCGACCTGACGGTCGTGCCGATGCAGGGATGGAAGCGCTCGATGTGGTGGGGCAACACCGGCCTGCCGTGGGTCATCCCTTCACCGAACATGCCGACCGTCTTCACCGCCGCGGTCTACCCCGGGATGTGCCTCGTCGAAGGGACGAACCTCAGCGAAGGGCGCGGCACGACGCACCCGTTCGAGTTCTTCGGCGCGCCGTGGCTCGACTCGTTCAAGTTCGCCGACCGCCTGAATCGGATCGAGCTGCCCGGCGTCCGCTTCCGCCCCCACTACTTCCTGCCGACGTTCCACAAGCATCAGGGAAAGGTCTGCGGCGGCGTCGAGCTGCACATCACCAACCGCGCCGTCTTCGAGCCGTATCGCACCGGCCTCTGGTGCCTGAAGATCGCCCGCGACATGAACCCCGCCAGGTTCGACTGGCGCCGCGAGACCTACGAGTTCGTCTCCGACCGCCTCGCCATCGACCTCCTCGCCGGAAGCAGCCGCTATCGGGAGACCGTCGAGGCTGGGGAGGACATTGACGAATGGGTCGCCGCATGGGAAGAGCCGCTGCGGGAGTTTGCCGCCGCGCGACAAGAGTTCTTGCTCTACGGAGAATAATTGAAAATTGAAAATTGAAAATTGAAAAAAAAGACTGCCTGCCTTCTTTTTTCAATTTTCAATTTTCAATTTTCAATTAACCCCCAATGCTCGACATCGTCTACGAAGACGAGGCTCTCATCTTCGTCAACAAGCCGCCCGGCATCGTCGTCCAGCGGGCGTATGACGCAACAGAGCCGGTGCTGTACGAGCTCGTCGCGGCGCACACGACGCCGCTCTTTCTCCTCCAGCGGCTCGATCGCGGCACGAGCGGCGTGATCTTCTTCTCCAAGCGGAGCGATCTGAATGCGAAGATCACCCGGCAGTTCGAGCTGAAGCGGATCCGTAAGCGCTACCTGGCGCTGGTCGAGGGGGAAATCGCCGAGCATCAGGTGATCGACGCGCCGCTGGCCCGCATCGGCCCGATCTCCTTCGGCGTCCGCGACGGCGGCAAACGAGCCGTGACCGAGGTGACGCCGCTGGCCGCGGGAGAGCGGGGAACGCTCGTCGATGTCACGCTGCACACCGGCCGGACCCACCAGATCCGGGCGCATCTGGCCGCCATCGGCCACCCGCTGGCGGGCGACTGGTTGTACGGGGAGCGGAACGAAACACGGCCGATGCTCCACGCGGCTCAGCTCGAAATGACGCATCCTCTGACAAATGCTCAACTTTCGGTCTCAGCCCCGATTCCGGACGATTTCCGGCAGGCCTGCGCGGCGCGCGGCGTCGTCCAGCCGCGAGGACAACCCGACCCCTTCCGAGTGCAGCTAACTGATTGATTCGGTTAGAATAAACACCGATCGGGGGCCGTTAGACCGAGCATGGAGAGAACCATGAAACTGTGGGCGAAAGTGGCATTCGCGGTCCTGTTCGTGCCGCTCGTCGCGTCGGCGCAATATCGCGACCTCGACGTCGCCATGTCGAATCTCCGGCAGGGCTTCGGTACGGAGGACGTGCAGGCGATCGTCGCCGGCGTCGCCGACGGGGAGCAGGTCATGCTCCAGTTCCCTGGCCTCAGCGACCAGAGCGGCGGCTTCTTCGGCCGCGACCAGGCCGCGCTCCTGCTCGATGCCATGTTCAACCGGATCGAAGCCACCGGCTTCGAGGAAGTCAGCGTCCGCCGGGCCTCGGCTGAGGGGCAGTACCACATCCAGGCGCGCTGGACTTTGAAGACGGACGGCGGCACGCAGACGCGCGATCTCTACATCACGCTGCGCCAGAAGGGCGACCGCTGGTCGATCGCCTCCGTGCGCGCAGCCAGCCGGTAAGCGGGACGCCGGACGTGCCGCGTCCCGGCAAGCGTGTCATCCTGAGCCGCGGCCCCCTGTGTCATCCTGAGCCGCGAAGACGGCGAAGGATCCCCAGCCGATGAACGCAACCGGTGAACCAGGAGGAGATTCCTCGCCGTCTCTCGGAATGACACGGAAGTTCATCCCCGCCCTCCTCGGATTTCTGCTGGTCGTGACCGCCACGCAGGCGGTCACGCTCTGGCGCGTCCGCTCGCTCGAGAGCGATTTCGCCGCGCATCTCGAACGGCATCTGGAAGCCGACGTCGGCCAGTTCCGCCACGACGTCGCCTCGCTCACTGCTGAGCTCGAAGCAACCGCCAGCCGGCTCGAATCACGACTCGCCGCATCTCCGCAGATGTCGCAAGCCGCGCTTTTCGGCCTGCTGCGGTCGGAGGTCCACG
>DATLFC010000250.1:0-13077 GCA_035525015.1 Thermoanaerobaculia bacterium
CGCGGCACGGAGGCGGCCCGGCTCCAGACGCGGCCGGTCTCGAAATTGAGGATGGCGCTGGCGGCCAGGCTGCCGAAGGAACGGAGGTCGAAACGATAGGTGGAGAAGAGATTGGCACGATGCTCGACGTGCGGATTCAGATAGCCGTAGGGGGCGGCGAGCTCGATCGGGAACTCGCGCTCGCGGTTGCCGTGAGGCGAGCCGACGGCTGGCTGGTTCAGGGCCTCGCCTTCGTAATTGCCCCTGGTCTCCGACCAGGTCCAGTTGCCGCCGAGGATCATCCGACCCGTGGGGCGGTAGTCGAGCTGAAGCGTCACCGCGTCGTAGTCGCGCGTGGCGCGTGGATCGTTCGCCCATACGGTGGTATCGGTCTGCCGGTCACCGGGCAGGGCGGCGTAGTCGCCGGCACCCTCGCACAGCCCGAAGTCGGTGCAGGCCAGGCCGACGAAGGAAGTGATGAGATTGTCGTACTGGCGATTCGTGTAGGTGAGCGCTGCGAAACCGGTGCTGCCCGGGAGAGCGGTACGCACCGAGAGGTTGTACTCGTTCGTGTAGGGCGAATCGGTGTCGCTTCCCACCCAGGTGGTGGGGAATGACGGATCGCCGACCAGACCGGACAGCGTCCAGAGCTCGTCGTTGCGCAACGCGGTCTGGATCTGGTCGCGGGTGGCGCCGATCAGCGCGGGACCGGCGTAGGTGTAGACCTCGCGGGGCGCCGAGCTGACGCCGGTCGCTCCCTGGGCCCAGTTGTCGTTGAAACGGCCCACATACTTGCCCCAGGTGCCGAGGAGCTGGACGGTAGGTGTGACGTTGAAGGTGACGCCGAGGCGCGGCGAGATGTCGTCGAAGTCGAGATCGAAGGCCTGCACTCCGGTCGTCGTGCCGCGATACATGTCATAACGGACTCCGAGATCGAAACGGAATCTGTTCCAGTCGATCGTGTCCTGCAGATAGAGGGCGGTGTTCGCGATCTCGTTGACCGCGCGCAGGTCGGTGGCCACCCATCTTTGCGCTTCACCCGGCAGCAGGTCGAAGATCACTTCGCCGGAGCCCATGCGGGGGTTGAAGTTCTGCGTGAAGGCCACGAGGTTGTAGCCGGTGGCGGACTGGCGGTTGTCGCCGGCGGTCATCGATTCGACGTACTGGATGCCGCCCTGCAGCATGTGCTGCATGGCCCCGCCGGTGTCGAGTGAGTGGCTGAGATTGACCGAGGCGGTGCGGTTGTCGCGGATCGATGGGTCGGTCGCGTCCCACCAGTGATTGTTGTAGACCCAGTTGCCGGGCGTGGTCCAGAGAAATGGATCGCCGGCGGTCGGGCTTCCGCCGGAGATGATCTCGGCGTTCTTGTCCGTGGCCATGGCATCGAGGAAGGTGCTCGTCCCGAGGATGCCCTGATACGTGATGCTGGTCATGGAGCGGGGATCGCCGCGCTGTCCGTTCGTGGCCAGCAGATCTCCCGCAGGGAGCCCGGCGCGGTTGCTGATCGCGGCGTCGTACTCCAGATAGGAGACGTCGACGTTGTGGCTCGACGTCAGCGCGCCGCGGAGCTTGAACTGCCAGCGGTCCTCGGCCGTGGTCGTGGAGAACGATTCGCTCGTGGTGTTGGTGGTGAAGTTGTTGGTGGTCGACGGAATGGTCCGGTACCCGCCGAAGAACCAGAGCCGGTCGCGCAGGATGTAGCCGCCCAGCGTGGCCTGATAGACCTCGTTCAGCGTCTCGGCCTGCGTTTCTCCGAAGGGCGTCTGCGAGTTCCAGCTTTCCTGGTCGAGCTCCGCCCGCAGCGTTCCGGCGAATTCGTTGCCGCCCGACTTGGTGATGGCGTTGATCACCCCTCCCTGGAAGCGGCCATAGCGCGCGCTGATGCCGGTCGAGAGCACCTGCACTTCCTGGATCGAATCCTCGAGGTACACCGTGGTGCCGGCTCCGAAGTACGGATCGGAGATCTCCGCGCCGTCGAGCAGCACCACCGTGTCGAAGGCCGGAGCGCCGGCGATCGCCACCTGCGGCGCGGTCGTGGTTCGCGGATCGGAGTTCGGTCCGTAGCTCGTATTCGGCGCCATCAAGGCGATGCTGTTGATGTTCCGGTTCTGGACGGGCAGCTCCTCCACTTCCGTCGTGTATTCGAACGTCTGCCGTGTCTCGGTGGTCTCGAGCGGCGACACGCGCCCCGTCACCACGATCTCCTCGGCCAGATCGGAGCCGGGATAGAGCGTCATGCCGAGCGGCATCGTCTCGCCGACCAGCAGTCGAAACCGGACCACACCCGTCTGATACCCCGGCGCGGCGATGACGGCCGTGTATTCGCCGGGGGGAAGCAGCCTCGCCGTGAACTGCCCGGTACTGTTGGTGCGGGTCGTCCGCTCGCCCTGGATCGCGGGGCCGGAGAGCGTCACCTCCGCGTTCGGGATCGGGCTCCCCTGATCACTGACGATCGTGCCGGTGACCGACCCCGTCGTCTGAGCCTGACCGAATAGAGTCCATGGAAAAAGCGCGATGAGCGCCACCAGTGGAAAACAACGCCAATTCTTCATGCCTGCTCCTTTCGTCCGAGTTGTTACATACCGTCGAGAGTCGCGACGCTGCGGTCGCGGATATGACGACGATCAAGTGCACGCCGTGCCCCATCACCGGGACGCAGAGGAAGCGTCATGGAATCTGCAAGTTGGGTTCGTGCGGGTTACAGGCGCGATTCAACGGGCCGTGCAGGAGTTCCAATGCAACGAACGCCGGTCACGTTGTGACAACGCGGCGGTAACACGTGATGCGGATCGCTAGAGCGGGATGTTGCCGTGCTTGCGGGGGGGATTGTGGTCGCGCTTGTTGCGGAGCATGGCGAAGGTGGTGATCAGCTTGCGGCGCGTGAACCGTGGCTCGATGATCTCGTCGACATAGCCGCGCTCGGCGGCGATGTAGGGGTTGGCGAACTTTTCCTGGTACTCGGCGATTTTCGCGTCGCGGTCGCCGGCGCCCTTGTAGAGAATGTTCACCGCTCCCTCCGCTCCCATCACGGCGATCTCGGCCGTCGGGTAAGCGAAGTTCATGTCGGCGCGGATGTGCTTCGAGTTCATCACGCAGTACGCACCGCCGTACGCCTTCCGGGTGATGACCGTGACCTTCGCCACCGTCGCTTCGGCCAGCGCGTAGAGCAGCTTCGCGCCATGGATGATGATTCCGCCGTACTCCTGATCCGTACCGGGAAGGAAGCCCGGCACATCCTCGAAGACCAGAAGCGGAATGTTGAAGGAGTCGCAGAAGCGGACGAATCGTGCGCCCTTGCGCGAGGCGTTGATGTCGAGCACTCCCGCCAGATAGGCCGGCTGATTCGCCACCACCCCGATCGGATGGCCGTTGAGCCGGATGAACCCGACCACGAGATTGCGCGCGTACTGCTGGTGCACCTCGAAGAAATGTCCCTCGTCGGCGATCGTCTTGATCAGGTCGCGCATCTCGTACGGCTGGTTGGAGCTCTCCGGGATGAAGCGGTCGAGATCGGCGTCGACGCGGTTCGCGTCGTCACTCGTGGCCAGGCGCGGCGGGTCCTCCAGGTTGTTCGAAGGGAGAAAGCCGAGCAGCTCGCGGATCGTCGCCAGGCAGTCCTCATCCGAATCGGCCGCGAAATGGGCGACGCCCGAGATCTGGCTGTGCGTCTCCGCGCCGCCGAGCTTCTCCTTCGTCACCTCTTCGTGCGTGACGGTCTTGATCACGTCCGGACCGGTGACGAACATGTAGCTCGTCTTCTTCACCATCAGGATGAAGTCGGTGATGGCGGGGGAGTAAACGGCACCGCCGGCGCACGGCCCCATGATCGCGGAGATCTGCGGCACGACGCCCGAGGCGAGTGTGTTTCGAAGGAAGATGTCGGCGTACCCGCCGAGCGAGACGACCCCTTCCTGGATGCGGGCGCCGCCGGAGTCGTTCAGCCCGACCACGGGCGCGCCGTTCTTCATGGCCAGATCCATGATCTTGACGATCTTCGCCGCGTAGGTCTCGCTGAGCGATCCGCCGAAAACCGTGAAGTCCTGCGCGAACGCATAGACGAGCCGCCCCCGCACCGTGCCGTACCCGGTCACCACCCCGTCGCCCGCGATGCGCTGCTTGTCCATCCCGAAGTCGGTGGAGCGATGGACGACCAGCTGGTCGAGCTCCTGAAAGGATCCTGGATCGAAGAGGATCGCGATCCGCTCGCGCGCGGTGAGCTTCCCCTCGCCATGCTGGCGGTCGATCCGCTGCTGCCCCCCTCCGAGCTCACTCTCCCGCCGGCGCCGTTCGAGCTCCTCGAGCTTCGCTTCCAGGCTCATTCGCGGTCAGCCTGCTGCGCGTCTTCCAGATCGAAGCGGCGGAAGTTGTCTTCGAGCGTCTGCTCGACCACGTGGATGCCGGCCACGGCATCGTGGAACTCGACCAGGCCGCGATCCTCGAGCCGGTTCACGATGGCCCGCGCCAGAAACTCGATCTGCCTCGGATTCACGCTCATGGAGCGGGCAGTTTATGCCACCTCTGCTTCGCCCGCCCAGACGCCCGTCTCCACCGGGAACCACGCCACCGCGGTGGAGATGGCGTCGATGCGGGCCAGCCGCAACGTCGCCGGAAAGACCGCCGTGCCGTCGACGCAGAGGAGACGCATCTCGAGACCGCGGGGAGGAGCGAGAAGGGCCACGCCCTGCGGCAGCGACGCGTCGACTGCCGTCACGCTGCACCGCACGGTCATGTTGAGCGGGGCTCGATGCGGCCGCACCCGGTAGCTGGGCCGGTACCAGTTGGGCCACGGCGGGGCGGAGGCATGCTCGATGGGCAGGCCCTTGCCGTCCAGACCTCCGGCAGCCTGCTCGATCGTGACGTTCGGCGGCGCGACGCCGGCCACCATGGGGGTGATCGCCGCCATGACGCGAGGGGCGAGCCGGATGCGCGGAGGCGCGTCGCGCTCCTTGCCGATGCGGCCGAACAGACCGGCCAGACGCTCGATCTCCCGAACGTCGAAGCTTCCCTCGTCCAGCAGAACCCGATGCCTGCCGTTGACGAGCGACAGATGAACGCGGCGGCTGGTTTCGCGCCACGTCCGCTCTCCGAGCTCGTGATCCGCGAGCCCGTCCGTTGCGACCAGTCGCTCGATCGTGACGGATACGGACGATCGGACGTTCCGTACCACCTCGCGAAGCGCTGCGTCGTCGATCTCCGGCAGTCGATCCGCATCGCGCCAGGGCTCACAGCGAAAGAGCCCGTCCTCCTCCACCGCCTGGCCTGCTTCCGAAACATGAATGAACGTGCCGTGGTCGTATCGGACGACGCTGCCGCGCTTGCGATAGACCTCCCGCATCAGAATCGCGTCAGGAGCAGCGGCGCGTGTGATCCGACCGCGATCTCCTGTCCTTCGGTGGAGCAGATGACGCCGGGATAGCGTTGCGGCTCGCCGCCCGCCCCTCGAACGGCCCGGGCGATGGAGGGGCGGCTCTCGGTGATGGTGAAGGGCGCCAGCCGCTGCGACCTCTCTCCCTCGATGAGATCGGAGGCGACGACACGGATGGTGACGGCATCGGTCAGAGGATCATAGGCTCCGCCGCCGACGAGCAGCACGTCGATGCGATGGGAGGGGAGATCGAAGGGAGCGCCGCTCTGCCGGACGACGACGTTCGAGAGCCGCGTCAACGGAACGTCGCGGAATGACGCGCGGCGTTTCGCCGAGGGCTCGCCGCCGCCCAGCAGATCGACCGCGCGCGCCGGCCGGCCCGTGTCGTCGGTATCGAAGGGAGGCTCGTCCGTGACAGTCAGCCAGCCGGGCCACTCGACGCGCTCCTTGCGATGCTCGGCCGGATGCCCCGCCGCTTCGTGCAGCAGCACCGCGCCACTGCCGTGGCGCCATACGATGGGAAGGTTACGGTGGTCGTCGATCGACAGCGCCGGCCGCTCGGCAGCGATGCTTCGAATCCATTCGAGATCCGCCTCCAGATGCCCGGGCGATGTGACCACGGACAGCTCCATCGCCGAAACAACCACGACCGCCTCGGTGATGATCGAATCACCGGCCCGTCTCGCGCTGACGACGATTCGCAAGCCCTCTCCCCGCCGCAGCGGGGTGAGGGTGGCCCTGAGCGTAGCGAAGGGCCGGGTGAGGGAAATTGCGCCGTCGACCGCGCGCAACAACTCCGAATCCAGCGCATCCGTCGCCGCGATCGCCCCGTCGCGCGCGATCGCTTCCCCATACGACAGGCGCTCTTCGCGCAGCCCGCCCGATTCCCACAACTCGTCACGGGTGACGATGGCGAACCGCATCAATTCATCTGGTAGCCGAACGACTTGTTCTGCTGGTTGTAGGTGATCTGCAGACTATGGGACGAGCCGGGGCGGAAGTTGTGAGCAAAAGTGTGGTGCTGACTGATGCCCTCGCCCCGCACCACGATCCAGATCTTCACGTCGGCGTTCTTCGGCGTCAAAGTCCGGCTGACGTTGATCGGCCGGGGGTTACGGCGACGGATGAAGCGCCCGGTCACCTCGCTGAGCTCTTCGTGAACGACCCTGTCGGCTCCCACCTCGACGATGATGTAGCCGTCGTTGAACGGGTGGTCGAACGAGGTGGTCAACTGTGACTGCTGGACCGCCGCGACCGAGCCTCGGGCCGGTCCGCGAGTCGTGCCCGCGGTGCCCGTCTGCGCACCCGCCTGCTGCTGCTCGCGGGTGAGCCGTTGCGTTTCCAGCCTGGCCTGCTCCTGCTGGGCGAGCTTCAGATAGCGCTCCGACTCGGGGTCGTTCGGGTTCAGCGCATACGAGGTCTGCAGCACCATCACGGCCTGGGGAATCTGCCTGGCGTTCAGCAGGGCGATCCCTTCGGCGAGCTTCTGGCGCGCCAGGATGATCTGCGCGCGGCCGATCTCCTCCTGCGTGCGCATCGCCGAGATCTTCTGCAGCAGCACGTTCACCGCCGGCGAGTTCGGCGCCAGACGGCTCAGCTCCTCGAAGCGGTCGTACGCGTCCCGTACACGTCCTTGCCGAAGCAGATCGTTGCCCTCGATGCGCAGTTCGCGCTCGCGTGCGCGGCGCTCGGCGGCGGCGACGTCGATTTCCGGCACCGACACCTGGCGGTTGCGAATCCCCACGACCGCCGTCAGAAGCGCCGCCACGAGGACGAAGATGATTCCGACGGCCAGCGGAACCGGCACCTGCCGGCCCAGCGTCGGATGCGCGCGGACATTCGTCAGCGTCTGATGAAGGTTGGCGACGACCCTGCTCCGGCTGGTCCGTGGTGGAGACGGCGCTCCACGCTCCACACGCGCCGCCTGTGCCGGGCCCGGACGCCCGTCGGCGGCATCGGGAAACGGCATCTCCAGCGTCGGGAGCCGGTCGTGGTCAGCTGTGAGGACCGTGGCGTCGTTGAGCATCGGCTCCGGACGCCGCGGCCGCTCACCGCGGATGACCGCGCGCAGGGCGAGCGCGAGCTCCCGGCCGCGCTGGTAACGCCTCCCCGGCTCCTTGGCCAGGCACATGGCGACGACATCCTCGAATCCATCCGGGATCTGCGGGTTGATCTCGTGCAACGGCGGGAAGGGCTCGTGAACGATCTTGTAGGAGATCGAGGTCAGCGAGTCGCCGCCGAACGGTTTCCTCC
Organism: Thermoanaerobaculia bacterium; assembly: GCA_035525015.1. GTDB lineage: Bacteria > Acidobacteriota > Thermoanaerobaculia > Gp7-AA8 > Gp7-AA8 > DATLEX01. The sequence continues at coordinate 7,598 of DATLFC010000250.1, forward strand.
GCGTCAGGCACTCGTAAAGACAGATGCCGAGGGAGAAGATGTCGGTGCGGCCGTCGACGGGCTGTCCCTTGATCTGCTCGGGGGCCATGTAGTTCGGCGTTCCGAGAAACTGTCCGGTGGTGGTGAGATTGCCGCCGCCGGAGGCGATCTTGGCGATGCCGAAATCCATGATCTTGGAGCGGTTTCCCTCCAGGAGGATGACGTTGGCCGGTTTGACGTCGCGGTGGACGATGCCCTTCGAGTGCGCGAAGTCGAGCGCTTCGGCGACCTGCGCGACGAGCTCGGCGATCTGATCGAAGGAGAGCGCGCGCCCCTGGGAGAGCACCTCCTTCAGGTTCTGTCCCTCGACGTACTCCATGGCGATGAAGTTGATCTTGGAGGTCTCGTCCTGGCCGATGTCGAACACGGTGACGATCGAGGGGTGGTTGAGGATGCCCGCCGCCTGGGCCTCCCGGACGAAGCGCTGCTGAAACTCCTTGGTCTCGTCGTCGTCGTAGTGCGCGGCGGGGCGGATCGTTTTCAGCGCCACCAGCCGGCCGATCAGGGGGTCCTTGGCGAGGTAGACGATCCCCATCGCCCCCTTGCCGAGCTCACGAACCACTTCATAACGGCCGAGTTTCAACTGGGGCTTTTCTCCGGCGGACCTGGGCACGGGAGACTCCGCGCCGGAACCGGTGGGGGGAGCTCCCTGAAACGACAATGATAACTCCTGGGACCAGACACCCCGACCCGCCATTTTAAATTATGATCTACCGCTGCTCACCAAATCCCTGCTGAGGTTACCCTCATGAAAGTCTACTCCGGAAACGAGATCCGCAACGTCGTCCTGGCAGGCCACAACGATACCGGCAAGACGTCCCTGGTGTCGCAACTTCTCTTCACCACCGGCGCGGTGACCAGGCTGGGGAAGATCGACGACGGGACAACCGTCACCGATTTCGACGCCGACGAGATCGAGCGCAAGCACTCCATCTCGGCAGCCGTCGCCTACGCCGAGTGGAAAGAGACGAAGATCAACCTCCTCGACACGCCGGGCTTCGGCATCTTCCTGATGGAGGCCCGCGGCGCGATGCGCGTTGCCGACGCCGCCGCGATCGTCGTCAGCGGCGTGACCGGCGTGGAGGTGACGACCGAGAAGGTCTGGAAGTTCTCCGACGAGATGTCGCTGCCGCGGATGGTCATCGTCAACAAGATGGACCGGGAACGGGCCTCTTTCTCCCGGACGCTCGACTCGCTCCAGAAGAAGTTCGGCAAGAACATCGTCCCCATCCAGCTCCCCCTCGGCGAGGAGCACGATTTCGCCGGCGTCATCGATCTCGTGACGATGAAAGCTCTCCGCTACCCGTCCGATGCCTCCGGGACGTTCGAGGCCGTGGACATTCCTGCGCAGTACACCGATAGCGCGAACGAATGGCGCGAACGGCTGATCGAAAAAGTCGCCGAAGGCGACGACAAGCTGATGGAGCGATTCTTCGAGCAGGGGGGGTTGTCGCAGGAGGAGCTCGTCGACGGTCTCAGGCGCGAGGTACTGCAGCACCAGATCGTGCCGCTGCTCTTCACCTCGGCCCTGCACAACATCGGCGGCCAGGCCATCCTCGACGCCTTCGTCTCCCTGCTCCCTTCCGCGGCAGAGGCGGCCAGCCTGGAAGGGCGCGACCGCAACGGCGAGCCGGTCACGGTCGACCGCCGGCCGGAGGCATTCACCACCGCGCTGGTGTTCAAGACCTTCTCCGATCCCTTCTCCGGACGAGTCTCGCTGTTCCGGGTGTTCAGTGGAACCCTGAAGTCGGACTCGACCTACTGGAACGCCTCGCGCGAGCATGACGAGCGCGTCGGCAAGCTGCAGCTCCTCCAGGGGAAGCAGCAGAACGGGGTTCCCGAGCTGCGCGCGGGCGACATCGGCGCGGTAGCCAAGCTGAAGGACGTTCACACCGGTGACACGCTGTCGGCGAAAGATCATCCCATCGTCCTTCCGTTCATCGCCTACCCCGAACCGGCAATCTCGTTTGCTCTCGAAGCGAAGACGCGCGGCGACGAGGACAAGCTCAGCACCGCCATCGCGCGGATCGTCGAGGAAGATCCGACCATCAAGTTCGGACGCGACGAGCAGACCAAAGAGCTCCTCATCAGCGGCCAGGGACAGCTTCACGTGGAGATCGTGGTGTCGAAGCTGAAGAAGAAGTACGGCGTCGACGTCATCCTCCATCCCCCCAAGGTGCCGTACCGCGAGACGATCTCCCGCCCGGCCGATGCGCACGGGCGGCACAAGAAGCAGTCGGGCGGCCACGGCCAGTTCGCCGACTGCAAGATCACCATGGAGCCGCTGCCGCGCGGCACCGACTTCGAATTCGTCGACGAGATCTTCGGCGGGGCCATCCCCCGCCAGTACATCCCCGCCGTGGAGAAGGGCATTCAGGAAGCGCGACTCAAGGGATTTCTGGCCGGCTATCCGGTGGTCGACTTCCGCGTCCGGCTGAAGGACGGCCAGTACCACGACGTCGATTCGTCGGAAATGGCCTTCAAAATCGCCGGCTCGCTGGCCTTCCAGCAGGCGATGGAGCAGGCGCGCCCCACGCTGCTCGAACCGATCATGCACGTCGACATCACCGCACCGGCCGAGTACATCGGCGCGCTGACGGGCGATCTCACCTCGCGGCGCGGCAAGATGGAAGGCGTCGAGGCGGAAGAAGACATGCAGACACTGCGCGCGCGTGTGCCGCTCTCCGAGATGCTGACCTACGCGCCGACGCTGCGATCGATCACGCAGGGTCGCGGCTCATTCCACATGGAGTACTCGCATTACGAGGAAGTGCCGCGCAACCTGCAGGACAAGATCATCAGCGAGACGAAGAAGGCGAAGGAGGCGCAGGCAGCGCATCATTAGCCGTCCGGCCTCGGAGGTCAGTCCCGGCCCGTGTAGTCGAGAAGGGCGATGTTCTGCTCGGCGTCATGACTCACGGTGACGACGAAGCGGCGCTCCTCCCCTCCCCCGGCGACGATGCGCACGGTGTACGTGCCCGGCGCCGCGAAGTCGTAGACCTCGTTCTCCGAATCGAGCTCGCCGGCATGGCCCACGGGGACGTCGTTGACGTACACCACCGCGTCCGCCGGAGCGTCCCGCACCATGATGCCCCGGCGTGCCCAGAACGTCGCCTCATCGAGGGGAGCGCCGGCGGGCGGCACATTCGCGCCGCCGTCCGACATCATCCGCGACGCTCCCGCCTCGGGCGCGCCGGGAGACCCACCCGTGGCCTGCGGCATGCGGCGCGACTCGACGATTCCCACGAGCGTGTCATCGCGATATCGCAGCCCGGTGATGACCGCCAGCGCCGCCAGCGTGACGAGAACCACCCCGATCGCCACCGGCACCCATCGCGGCATCAACTCCGGCTCGGGGGCTCCCTGCGGATCGGGAGGGACTTCGCTCATGGCTCGCGTTCGTTCTTCCCGTTCGCCAACTCGTCGATCGATGTTTCACCCTCGTCCGTGACAACCGTCTCTGTATCGTCGTCGAGCCGCTCATACTGCCGCTGCCGGTCGCGCAGAAGCTCCTGTGCCCGAGCCTCATCCTGCGCCGGCACGTAGATGCGGATGTCGCCGAGCGTGCCGAAGTTGATCGGCTCCATGCTGAATTTGACGTTCTCGACCTGCGCCGGAATCCCCTCCGCTTCGAGAAACCCGCTCAGCAGCGTCGCTTCGTCTTCGGTGCCGCTGCTGGCGATCTCCACCCACGTGACGTTCTCCCCCTTCAGCGTGTGCGCATCGTCGTTGACGGGGGGCCGGCGGGTCTGGTCAGTCATTGGACGTCTCCTCACGGAACGAGGCGGATGAGCCCGCTCTCGTGCGTCATGGTACCCACCTTTGCACAGAACAGGCCGCCGCGCGCGGCCGCAGCCTCGAACGCCGCGGCGCGCCCGGGCGCGATCGCGATCAGAAGTCCGCCGCTCGTTTGCGCATCACACAGAAGCGTCAGCTCCGAGTCCGGCACGCTCGAGCGGACATGCCGCCGGAACGTCTCAACGTTGCGCATGGTCCCTTCCGGACGGTGACCTCGGGCGAGAAATTCGCGCGCACCGGCGAGAACCGGCACCGTCTTCACGCTCACCTCGGCGCCGATCCCCGCACCGTCACACATCTCCCGCAGATGACCGATCAGCCCGTAGCCGGTGACGTCAGTTGCGGCGGTCGCGCCACCCTCCACCATCACCTCCGATGCCTGGCGGTTGAGCGTGGTCATCCAGCGAATGGCCTCATCGAGATCGGGAAGCTTCCGCCGGAACAGGCGGCGCCCGGCGAGGGCCCGATGCGCGCTGACCAGAATGCCGTTGCCGATCGGCTTGGTGAGGTACAGCAGGTCGCCCGGGCGTGCCGTGGAGTTGCGGACGAGCCGATCGACAGCAACGATACCGGTCACGACCAGGCCGTACTTCGGCACATCATCGATGATGGTATGGCCGCCGGCGATCGGAAATCCCGCCTCGGCTGCCTTCGCCGCGCCGCCGCGGAGGATCTCCTCGAGCACGGTGAGCGGCAGGCGCGCCGTCGGAAAGCCGGCGACAGCCAGGCCGAGAATCGGACGCGCGCCCATGGCGTAGACGTCGGAGATCGAGTTCGCCGCGGCGATCGATCCGAAGAGGAACGGATCGTCGACGATCGGCGTGAAGAAATCGACGGTCTGCACGATGGCCTGGTCGCCGCTGATGCGCAGCGCCGCGGCATCGTCACTGGTGGCCGTTCCGACCAGGAGATCCCCCATCCCTTCGTTGGAAGGGAGCGTGGAGAGGACGCGGCGCAGGTCATCCTGACCCAGCTTGCAGGCTCAACCGCCCGTCGTCGCAAAGGACGAGAGTGCCGGATACGATGTGTGGAGCTTGTGCTTCACGCCGGCGAGTTTATGCCGGATGGGCGGGACGGTTAACGGTTAACAGTTAAGGACGCTCTGCATGAGGTGCCCTCTCCCCGCGCGAGCGGGGAGAGGGTGGCCGAAGGCCGGGTGAGGGGCGGCGATCGCACCCCTCATCCGCCGCTTCGCGGCACCTTCTCCCCGCAAGCGGGGAGAAGGCACGGAGTTGTGCAGAGCTTCCTTACCGTCTCAGGACGACGGCGGCTCGGTTTCATCCAGGATGGTGGCCCGCGCCGTTTCACACGCCGACAGAATCTCCTGATAGACGTTGAACGCGAGCTCGGGCGGCAAAGGCTCGGGCGAGTTGCTGCTGACGATGGCAGCGATCTGCGATGCGTAATGCGACGGCAGAGGAAGACGCTCGCCCAATTCACGAATCTGGCGAAAACCGACTCTCAGCTCGTTCTCCAGCTCCTGCCGAAACGTGCCGTCGAAGAGATCCTTCTCCAGGCTGGCGTAATCGACGTTCATCGGAGGAAGCGCTCCATGAGGTCGCGATCCGCCCCGTAGGCCAGCTTCACGCTGGTTCCGTCGCGGTGCGCCAGAAATCCTGCGCCGCGGCCGTCGAGCAGGTCCA
>DATLFC010000266.1:0-4788 GCA_035525015.1 Thermoanaerobaculia bacterium
CGGTAGTTCTTCCACTGCCCGAAGGCCCCGAAGACCGGCTGATAGATGATCCGGCTGCCGTCCGCTGTGAACGTCGCCTCGGCGGCGTGCGGAATGGGAAGCTTCGAGGCCGCCCCGCCGCTCACCGGCACGGTGTAGAGCTGCCGGTAGCGCATCGTGTAGACCTCGCGCGGCGAGGTGAAAAGGACGGCGCTGCTGTCGGGCGTGAACCCCTGCGGCAGATCGACGCCGGGGTGCCACGTGAGCCGCTGCGGCACGCCGCCGGTTGCCGGCACGACGAAGACGTCGGTGTTGCCGTCGTACTCACCGGCGAAGGCGATCCATTTCCCGTCGGGTGAGAAGCGCGGCATATGCTCGACACCGGGATGCGATGTCAGGCGCCGCGCGCCGCTTCCGTCGAGGCTGGCCACCCATAGGTCGTTCGCGTAGGCGAATGCGATTCTGTCGGCGCTGATGGCCGGGTCGGTGAGGAGGCGGGTGTCGTAGATGTCGGCCGCGCCGAGGAGAGTCGTACAGAGAACGGCCGCAACGGCCGCGATGAATTTGGTGCGCATGACGCGGACTATAGCGAAGAGTCCGGCAATCGCGTCACCAGAATGCGGTCGATCCGCCGGCCGTCCACTTCCATGATCTCGAACTGTAACTCCCCGACGGTCACGATGTCGCCGAGGCGCGGAATCCTGCCCGCGCGGCCGATCAGATATCCGGCCAGCGTCTGGTACTCCTCTTTCTGGCTCGGAAGAGACGGGGTCGACGTCACGGCCTTGAACTCCTCCAGGTCGATCGACGCGTCGAGCGACCATGAACCGTCCGAACGCTTCACGATCATCGGCTCATAGACTTCTCCCGCCTCCGGGAGCTCGCCGACGAGGGCCTCGAAGATGTCGGTCGGCGTGACGATCCCCTCGACGCCGCCGTACTCATCGATGACGATCCCGAGGTGGTTGCGCGTCTCGCGGAAGCGCTGGAGGAGGGCGAGCGCGGAGGTGGTCTCCGGCACGAAGAGCGGCTCGCGAGCGTGGCGCTCGAGATCCGCCGTGGTCCGGATTTCCTCGCCCCACAGGTCCTTGAGGCTGACGATGCCGCGGATCTGATCGATGCGGTCGGTTGCCAGCGGGAAGCGGTGATGCAGACTGACCGCCGCCTGCCGCCGCAGCTCGTCGAGTGTCTTCCTCGCATCGAGCCATTCCGTTTCGACGCGCGGCGTCATCACCGCCCGGACCGAGCGGTTCGCCAGACGCAGCGCCCGGTCGAGAATCTCCCGTTCCTGAAGTCCGATGGTCCCCCCCGCCACCCCCTGGCTCAACAGCACCCGGAGCTCCTCGGGGGTGACCGGCGACTCCTTCCTCGGCTTGACCCGCAGGATCCTCAGAACCAGCCGCGTCGAAGCTCCGAGGAAGGCCACGGCCGGCGTGGCGATGCGGGAGAGGAGGTGCATCGCCGGCGCCACCGTCGCCGCGATGCGCTCCGGCGCGTTGAGCGCCAGCCTCTTGGGGACGAGCTCGCCGATGATCAGCGACAGGTATGTGATGCCGATGACCACCACGCCCACCCCGATCGCTTCACTGTAGGGCGCCAGCTCGGGAATCGTCTCGAGGTAGTCGTCGATCTGCGCGGCGATCGTCGCGCCGCCGAACGCACCGGCGAAGACACCAATGAGCGTGATGCCGATCTGGATCGTCGAAAGAAACCGGTCGGGATTCTCTGCGAGGCGCAGCGCCGACGCCGCCCGCCGGCTTCCCGCGCGCGCGAGATGGTGCAGCTTCGCCTTGCGCGCGGAGACGACGGCGATCTCGCTCATGGCGAACACACCGTTCGCGATCACCAGGAGAACGATGATGACGATCTCGATGGCTATGGTCTGGAACATCCGCGGACATTACTACGGCTGAAAAAAAAGCGCCGGTGAGGACACCGGCGCTCCAGAGGAAGGCGTGATTCAGGCCGTGGCGGGCAGCGCGTGATACCGCGAGTCGCCCCAGGCCAGGATCGGGAAGAAGACGGGTCCGAGGAACATCAGGCCGAGCGCGAACCCGACGCCCTTTCCGAAGGCCTGCGCGAACGAGACGTACATCAGGATGGCTACGATGACGTTCACGAACGGGATGAGCATCAGCAGCAGCCACCATCCCGGTTTGCCGGCGATCTTCAGCATCACGTAGAGGTTGTAGATGGGGATGATGGCCGCCCATCCCGGCTCGCCGGCCTTTTCGAAGACCTTCCACATGGCCGCAATCATCAGCACGAGGACGGCGAGCCAGAGGATCATCAGGGCGAAGGCAGCCGCGCTTCCGGCGGGTTCCGTGGTGGTGGTGGGGAAGTCCTGAAAGAGCATGAACGCGAACAGGTTCTGCATCGGGTCGTTCTCCTCCTTTTTTCAGTTGTCCGGGATCGATCCACCATACGCCTTGTGGTCCCCTTTTCAAAGGGACGATCCTTTTCCCTATGGGGACGGCGCTTCTTTCCACGCCGCGAGCACTTCCTTCTCTCGCTCGGCGGTCACGCCTGCGCGCAACTTCCCCTTCCGGTCGGCCGGGCGGGACTCGTGGAACTCGAGTGTGGCGCGGGCCGTGTCGGCGAGCGGGCGGAACGTCAGGCCGGCGGCGATCGCTTTCGCATTCGAGCGGAGCCCGAAGCCGGCATAGTCGCCCTGCGCCGGAATCCAGACCGGCATGTCGCTCCACGGCGCCACTTTCTGCGCTTCCAGAAAGTCGGCGGGAACCCAGACCAACTTCACCGGAACGCTGCCGGGAACGACGCCGCGGATGCCACCGAGCATCTCGCTGAACGTCATCGTGCCCGCCGGTCCGATGGCGTTGTACGTGCCGAAGGCGCGCTGTTCCACGACGCGGATGATCCACTCCGCCAGGTCGCGCGCATCGATGATCTGCACCGGATTGAGCGGATCGCCGGGGGCGAGGACATCGCCGCCGCGGGCGATGCGCACCGGCCAGTAAGTGAAGCGGTCCGTCGGATCTCCCGGTCCGACGATCAGTCCCGGCCGGATGATCGTGGCCCGTGACCCGAACGCCTTCCTCGCTTCCTCCTCGGCCAGCGCTTTCAGTCCGCCGAAGGTCTCGCCCGTGACCTGCTCCACGGTCGGGTCCTTCAGCTCGGCCACCGGCTGGTCCTCGTCCACGCCCGGCTTCGAGTTGTCGCGATAGGCCGAGAGGGACGAGATGTAGACGTACTGCCCTGCCTTGTCCCGGAGGAGCTGCGCCGTGTCGCGCACCCAGCGCGGAAGCGTCGCCGGCACGTCGATGACTGCGTCCCATTCGCGATTCTTCAGCGCGTCGAGCTCTCCGTTGCGGTCTCCCCGCAGGTGCTCGACGCCGGGAAAGAGGCCGGGGTTCGTTTTGCCGCGGTTGAACATCGTGACCTTGTGGCCGCGGGCCACGGCGTAACGGATCTGGTGCGGTCCTGTGAAACCGGTGCCGCCGAGGATGAGGATGCGGAGCGGCCTGGCGGCCTTTTCGGCGGTCACGGTCTGCGCGTTGAGCGTCCCGGTGGCGAGCAGAGTACCGGCGGCGATCGAGCCGCTGATGAACGTGCGACGGGTTGGCATTCCTGACCTCCGAAGCCGGATGGTAGTGCGTTCGACTTCTGCAATTGTTACGAACTCGCTGCAGTTACACTGGCATCGTGAATCGCGCGATTCTGATCAAGGCGGAAAAGTGGGCGATCTGGGCGGGCCTGATCGGGATCATCTATCTGCTGCGCCATCTCTTCCCGATTTTCTTTCTCACGTTCGTCCTCGCCTACATCGCCAACACGGCGGTGAAGGCGATCAGCGCCCGGATCCCGAGCCGGAAGGTCAGCGTGATCCTCGTGTACGTGGTGATGCTGACGGTGCTCACCGGTGTCGGGGTCCTGGTGGTTCCGCGCATGATCACGGAGGCGCGCAACCTGGCCCGGATCTACATCACCACCGAGGCCGCCCGGGAAGATGCCGCGGCGGGCGATACGGCGGCGCAGGGCGTGGGGATCGTCGAGCGGGAGGCGCGCGAGCTGATCGACGCCTTCATCATCAGCGTCGCCGGCCACGACGCCTTCTATTCGTTTCGCGAATCGGAAGCGTACGCGGTGATCTTCACGCGGCTGCACGACAGCCTGTCCCGGGCCACGCCGCGCGTGGTGCAGGGCGTCACACGGTTCGCGAACGCCGCGTTCGTTTTCATTCTGCAGTTCGGGATCTCGATCATCCTTTCCTTCCTGATGATCTGGAACCTCCCGGCGACGAAAGCGCGCATGCAGCAGTTCGCGTACGGTCGCACCGCGGAGATTTACGCGGAGATCGCGCCGGGCCTCCGCTCGTTCGGCGTGATGCTCGGCCGCGCCTTCGAGGCGCAGACGGTCGTGGCCATCGTCAACGCGCTGCTCTCGTCGCTCGCCTTCGTCGCTCTCGGCCTCCCCTCGATCGCCCTCCTGGCGATGATCGTTTTCTTCTGCTCCTACATCCCCATCCTCGGCATGATCCTGTCGACGGCTCCCGCGGCCCTCCTCGCCTTCAAGCTCGGCGGCTTCCCGCGCGTGATCTGGCTCGTCGTCGCCATTCTGGTCATCCACGCCGTCGAGGCCTATCTGCTCAATCCCCTCATCTACGGCCGCCACCTCCGCCTCCACCCGCTGGCCGTCCTGGTCATCCTCCTCGTCGCCGAAGAGGTCATCGGTGTCTGGGGCCTGATTCTCGGTGTGCCGGTCGCGGCCTTCCTCCTCAAGTACGGCATCGAGGGAGAGGATGTGGAGCGGCCCAAGCCGAAGGTCGAAGAGGAACCGGTGCCGGCAGCG
>DATLFC010000268.1:0-3439 GCA_035525015.1 Thermoanaerobaculia bacterium
CGAGCGCCCTTCTGTCCGTACTTCTTGCGCTCCTTCATGCGCGGATCGCGCGTGAGGAGGCCGGCCTTCTTGAGGCGCTTGCGCAGCTCGGTGTTGTACACCTGCAGCGCGCGCGAGATGCCGTGCCGGATGGCGCCGGCCTGCCCGCTTGGACCGCCCCCGTCGACCGTCACCACGATGTCGAACTTGTCGACCGTCTCGGTGAGGGAGAGCGGCTGCTTGATGATCATCTTCAGCACTTCGTTGCCGAAGTAGTCGTCGATGCTGCGGCGATTGACCGTGATCTGGCCGCTTCCGGGCCGGATGTGAACGCGGGCCGTCGACGTCTTCCGCCTGCCCGTTCCGTAGTATTCAACCAAAGCCAAGGGATCTCCTCCTGTGATTACTCGCCGACCTTCACGGTCTCCGGCTTCTGCGCCGAGTGCGGGTGCTCGGTCCCGCGATAAACTTTCAATTTCTTGAGCATCTTCCTGCCGAGTTTGCTCTTCGGCAGCATGCCCCAGACCGCTTGTTCGATCATCGACTCGGGCTTCTCGGCCCGGACGAAGCGCGCCGCCTTTTCCTTCAGCCCGCCAGGATAGAGCGAGTGATGGCGGTAGATCTTGTCCTCTTCCTTCTTCCCGGTGAGCACGATCTTCTCGGCGTTGATCACGATGACGTGATCGCCGGTGTCGAGAAACGGCGTGTAGGTCGGCTTGGCCTTGCCGGTAATGATCCGGGCGATCTCGGTCGAGAGACGGCCGAGGACCTGTCCCTCTGCATCGATGACGAACCAGCGTGGTTCGATGTCGCCCTTCCTGGGGAAATACGTACGCATGACTCTCCCGTAACTAGTGGACTCTCGCGAGGAAACCGCGGCGCTGGTGAGAACAGCCGCGCGCCGCAAGCCCTTCAAATCAAAGACAACTGCCAACCTTCCAACGGAAAGGGGTGAAACGGTAACACTGCCGAACAAGACGAGTCAAGGTATTCATTCCCAAGGTCTTGAGACGGCGACGCCTCTTCCCCGACCTCCGGAACGACTGATCGGTTGCCCACCCCGTTGGAGCCGTGGTACAAGCGCGATCCCAGCGTGCCGGCCACGATCATCGACGGAAAACGGGTCGCCCGGGAGGTGGAGGCGGAGGTATCCGCCGACATCGCCGCCCTCGGCTTCCGGCCGGGCCTCACCGCCGTTCGGGTCGGCAATGATCCTGCCTCCGAGATCTACGTCCGCAACAAGGCGAAGAAGGCGGAGGAGCTCGGGCTTCGGGGGACGCAACGGATCCTGCCGGAGAGCACGAGCGAAGCGGATCTGCTGGCCGAGGTCGAGCGGCTGAACCGCGACCCCGACGTCGATGGGATCCTCGTCCAGCTCCCGCTGCCGAAGCAGATCGATGCGCGGAAGGTGATCGACGCCATCGACCCGCTGAAGGACGTCGACGGGTTTCATCCGATGAACGTCGGGCGGCTGCACCTCGGCCGTCCCGTCCTGGCGCCGTGCACGCCGGCCGGCTGCATCCGCCTCATCGAATCGACCGGCGTTCCGATCGAAGGGAAGCGCGCCGTGGTGATCGGCCGCAGCGACATCGTCGGCAAACCGATGGCGGCGCTGCTTCTCCAGCGCAACGCCACCGTCACCATCGCCCATTCACGCACGCCGCAGCTCGGCGCGGTCATCCGCGAGGGTGAGATCGTCGTGGCGGCGGTCGGCAGGCCTCTGCTCGTGACCGGGGAGATGATCCGCCCCGGCGCCCTGGTGATCGACGTCGGGATGAACCGCGCGACGGAGGAGATCGCTCCGCGGCTCGAGCACGACCCCGACAAGCTCGCCCTTCTGAAGAAGAACGGCTCGGTGCTCCTCGGCGACGTCGACTACGCGCGCGCGCGCGACGTGGCCGGATTCATCACCCCCGTTCCCGGCGGAGTCGGCCCCATGACGATCGCCATGCTGATGAAGAACACCGTTCAGGCGGCGAGGTGGAGGCGGCGATGATCCTGCGCGTCGGCCTCACCGGCGGGATCGCCAGCGGCAAATCGACCATCAGCACGATGCTGGCGGGTCTCGGCTGCATGACCATCGACGCCGATGAAATGGTCGTCCGCCTCTATCGTCCGGGCGGCGCCGGGCACGAAGCCATTGTGCGGGAGTACGGCCGCCGCGTGCTCACCCCCACAGGCGAGGTCGACCGGCAGAAACTCGCGGACATCGCCTTCGCCACCCCGGAAGCGGCGGCGAAACTCAACGGCCTCATCCATCCCCTCGTCATTGAAGAGGAGGGCCGCATCATGGCCGCGGAGGCGCAGCGGTTTCCCGACCGCGATCGCATCTACGTCGTGGAAGCCACCCTGCTCCTCGAATCAGGTGGCAGGGGGCGATACGACAAAATCGTGGTCGTGGATGTGGAGCCGGAGATCCAGCTCCAGCGGGCCATCGGGCGAGGCCTCCCGCGCGAGGAAACAGAGCGGCGGATGCGGCACCAGATGGATCGCGAGGAGCGGCTGCGGCAAGCCGATTACGTGATCGACAACAGCGGAGACCGGCGCGCGGCAGAGAACGAAACGATGCGCGTCTACGAGAAGCTCCGCGAGGATCTGCGGGAGAAAAAAGAGGCCTCGGGCCTCGGTGCCCCAGGCCCCGGGAAGTCTCCCGAGGCCTGAGGCCCGCGGCCCGAGGCCCAGGTCCTTACGGGCGTCGCGTCGTGCTGGTGCCGCTCGTCGTCGATGTGCCGGAGGTTCCCGTCATGTCGGTGGACATCGTGTCGGTCGACATCGTGCCGGTCGTGCCGGTCGCCATCGTCTCGGTGTACATCGTGTCGGTGGCGATGGTCATGCTGGTGTCGGTGACGGCGGTGTCGGTGATGTTCACGTCCGTCGTTTCACGACATCCGAAGGCGAACACCATCAGCGCTGCGACCATGAGAATTGCGAGCTTCTTCTTCATTCAGTTCCTCTCCTGTTATGGATTGTTCGTTGTGCTTCTGGTCTCCGAGACCGAAGGGGTTGCAGTTCCTGTCGTATCCGTGGCCGTGTAACCGGTAGCGGACGTATCGGTGGTGCTCATCGTGATTCAGCTCCACTCCAGGGAATCCGCTCCGGGGATAAGGACGCGGCTGCCCGTCGAGGCGCAGCCATCCGGTTCTGATTTAGCAACTCGAATGCCATAAAAAAAGACGCCCCGCCGGGACGGGGCGTCCTGGGGTTATCCGGCCAGAAGCTCAGGGATAGGTGGCGGTGGTGGCCGTGGTGGCCGTGGTCGCCGAGGTGCCGGTCATCGCCGTATCGGTCATGGAGGTGTCGGTCCACGCCGTGTCCGTGGCGGTCGTATCGGTCATCATCACCGTGTCGGTCTCGGCTGTATCGACGTTGACGTTTTCCTCGCGCTGGCAGCCGACGAGCGTGGCTACGCAGAGCAGAGCGATGAGCGTCAGAACGAGAGACTTCTTCATTGCAATCTCCT
>DATLFC010000269.1:0-2361 GCA_035525015.1 Thermoanaerobaculia bacterium
GGTCGACGTCGAGAGCCTCGAGGTCCTCGCCGCGCACGACGTGAAGTTCACGGTGCTCGCGCCGCACCAGTGTGCGCGCGTGAAGCGGCCGAGCGGTGCGTGGGAAGACGTGCGCGGACAGCGCGTCGATCCGCGGCGCCCCTACCTCGCGCGGCTTCCGTCCGGCAAGTCGATCGCGCTCTTCTTCTACGACGGCCCGATCTCGCGCGCGGTGGCGTTCGAGAATCTTCTGGCGCGCGGGGAAACGCTGGCCCATCGCCTCACCGGCGCCTTCCATCAGTCGCGGGAGCACGCTCAGCTGGTGAGCATCGCCACCGACGGCGAAACGTACGGGCATCATCACCGGCACGGCGACATGGCCCTCGCCTATGCGCTGCAGTACAACGAACAGCAGAAGCTGGGACAACTGACGAACTACAGCGAGTTCCTGGCGCTGCACGCGCCGACGCACGAGGTGGAGATCGTTCCGAACACGTCGTGGAGCTGCGCGCACGGCGTCGAGCGCTGGCGGAGCGACTGCGGGTGCCGCACCGGCGCGGGCGCTGGCTGGAACCAGCGCTGGCGCGGCCCGGTCCGCGATGCGCTCGACTGGCTGCGAGATCAGGTCTCGGTGATTTTCGAAGTGGAAGGATCGAAAGTCCTGCGCAATCCATGGGCGGCGCGCGACGACTACATCGAGGTCATCCTCGACCGGTCGGAGCACACGCTGGGCGTGTTCCTCTCAAAGCACGCGGCAGAAGGCACCGGCGTGACGCGCCTGCTCGAGCTGCTGGAGATGCAGCGGAACGCCATGCTCATGTTCACGAGCTGCGGCTGGTTCTTCAACGACGTCTCCGGCATCGAGACCACGCAGGTTCTGGCCTACGCGGCCAGAGTGATTCAGCTCGCCGAGCACATCTCCGGCAGGCCGCTGGAGACCGACTTCGTGAACATGCTCCGTTCCGCGAAAAGCAATCTTCCGGAACGGGGAACGGCCGCCGACATCTATGAACGGGAGATCGCGCCGGGCAAAATCGACCTCCGCCGCGTGGCCGCGCACTACGCGGTGGCCTCGCTGTTCGATCACTTTGACGATGAGGCACGGATCTACTGCTACGAGGTCATCCGCCACGACTTCGACGTGCAGAAAGGGGGACGGGCCCGCCTGGCCGTCGGCTCGATCACCGTCCGCTCGACGATCACCCGCGAGGAAGGGCGTTTCGAGTTCGCCGTCCTTCATCTCGGCGAGACGGAGCTGACCGGCGGCGTTCGCGCCGTGCATCCCGACCACGACTTCGAGGAGATCAAAAAGGAGCTCATCGAGACGATGCAGCCCGGCGGCATCCCCGGCGTCATCCGGCTCCTCGATGCCTTCTTCTCGGAGACCTCGCTCTCCATCCGTTCGCTCTTCCGCGACGAGCAGCGCCGCATCTTTCACATCCTCTGCAACGCCACGCTGGAGGAGGCGGAGTCCGCCTTCCGTCAGCTCCACGAGCGATACGATCCCATCATGCGCTTCCATACCCGTCTCGGCATTCCGGTGCCGAAGGTCCTGCAGATGGCGGCCGAGTTCGACCTCAACGTGCAGCTTCGCAAGCTGCTGGAGAGCGAGCGCCCGCCGCTCGCCGAGGTCGAGGCCCGCCTTCGCGAGGCCCAGGACGAAACGGTGACCCTCGATGCGGTGACGGTCCTGTCGATCGAGCAGGCCATCGGCCGGGCCGCGATCCGGTTCCGCGAGCATCCGGAAGACATCGATCTGCTCGAGGAGTACGAGGCGCTCGTCTCCCTGATCCGCGCCACGCCGATCCCCGTCGACATGCGCGAGGCACAGAACGAGTACTACATCATGATGCGCACCCTCCGCCCGGCAATCGAGGAAAGCGGCAACGGACAGCGCTGGCTCCTCGTCTTCGACTCCCTCGGCGAGAAACTCTCCGTGAGCCGGGAGGCACAGGCCCAGTGAGCTCCGACCATCCCGACGGCGAGCGCGTCGCCGGCATTCTTCTCCATCCGACCTCCCTTCCCGGCGTCTACGGCGTCGGTGATCTCGGCGACGAGCTCGTCGCATTTCTCGACTGGGCCGTGAGCGCCGGGATCCGGCTGTGGCAGGTGCTACCGCTCAATCCGCCGGGCTACGGCCACTCGCCGTACGGATGCCTTTCTTCGGAAGCGGGCAATCCACTCCTGATCTCGCCGCAGCGGATGCTGCAGGACCGACTCATCACGCCGGGAATCGTCGGCGAGGTGCCGGAGTTCGATCCGCATCACGCCGAGTTCGACCGGGTCCGGATCTGGAAAGGACGGCTGCTTCGCGAGGCGTGGTCGGCGTTCCAGAGCGGCGACTGGCCGGCGATGCGGCGCGCCGTCTCGCACTTCGAAGCG
>DATLFC010000280.1:0-2487 GCA_035525015.1 Thermoanaerobaculia bacterium
CTGCTGGCGTCGCGGAGTCGCGCCGAGGAGGAACCCGGTCTTCAGATCCTGCGACATGTCGCCGGCGATCGACGCCGCGATGGCTACGACGGTGCCGACGGTCAGCGCGGCCACCTTCCCGGCGTTGTCGGTCCAGCCGAGAAAGAGAAAGATCGCCGACGTGCCGAGGAGCGCGGCGATGGTCATGCCGCTGGTCGGGTTCGACGTGACGCCGACGAGGCCGACGATCCGCGACGACACGGTCACGAAGAAGAACGCGAAGATCGCCACGCAGACCGCGGCGACGGCGCGGTGCGCAAAATCGTCGATCGTTCCGAAGGCCTGCGGAAAGACGACCAGCAGCACGACGATGAAGCCGGCACCGATCAGCGACACTTTGAACGGCAGGTCGTGCGTCGTCCGCTCCGTCGACGCATCCTGGCCGCCGCCGCGGATCTGCGCGAAGCCGACCTTGAAGCTCTCCATCATCGTCGGGATGCTCCTGATCAGCGTCAGGATGCCCGCCGCCGCCACCGCGCCCGCACCGATGTAGCGGACGTAGCGCGACCAGATCTGGCTGGCCGACATCTCCGCGATCGTCAGCGCCGTCTCGGGATAGAACGGCACCGTCCGCCCTTCTCCCCACGTGGCGATGATGGGGATGATGACCAGCGACGAGAGCAGCCCGCCGCTCACCATGACCGAGGCGACGTAGGGACCGAGGATGTAGCCGACGCCGAAGAGCGCGGCGGAGACTTCCGCCCCCACCTGCCCCTTCGGCAGAAAGGGGATGCGCGTCTCGACGCGATCGGGAAAGGCGTGCAGCCCGCCGGCGAGCGTCTTGAACAGCGCGCCGACGCCGAGCCCGGCGAAGACGTTCTTCGCCCGCGATCCTCCCACCTCGCTCGCCATCAGCACTTCCGCGCACGCTGTCCCCTCCGGGTAGGGGAGTTTGCCGTGCTCGCGCTCGATGAGGAGCTTCCGCAGCGGGATCATGAACAGCACGCCCAGCATCCCGCCGGCGAAAGCGAGGAGCGTCATCTGCAGCAGCGTCGGATCGAGGCCCCAGAGGAAGAGCGCGGGGATCGTGAAGATGACGCCGCTGGCGACCGAGCTCGACGCGGAACCGGTGGTCTGCGAGATGTTTGCCTCGAGGATCGACCCGCGATGCCCCGCGGCGGCCATGATCTTGAATGCAGCCACGGTCATGACGGCGATCGGAATGGACGTCGAGATGGTCAGCCCGGCCCGAAGTCCGAGGTAGGCGTTGGCCGCGCCGAAGACGACGCCGAAGATGATGCCCGGCACGACGGCGCGGAGTGTGAATTCGGCAGGTGATTCGCTGGAAGAGACGTAGGGCTTGAACGTGCTCTGATCCGCCATGGGGGCGAAAGGTAGCATGATCCGCTGTCGGCTCTCGGCTCTCAGCTCTCAGCTCTCAGGGGGGCGACCCGAGAGCCGAGAGCCGAGAGCCGGGAGCCGGTTCTAAAGGAGATTTGGATGAGAATTTTCACGGTACTTCTGATCCTCACCGCCGGATGCGCGACGCAGACACCGATGTCGGACCGGCTCGAGACGACGCCGCGGCACAACGAGTGGGTGCAGGTGGCGCGCGAGGGGCGGACCATCGACACTTATGTCGCCTATCCCGAGGTCTCGACCAGGGCGCCGGCGGTGATCGTGATCCACGAGAATCGAGGCCTCACCGACTGGGAGCGGACCGTGGCGGATCAGCTCGCGGAGAACGGCTACATCGCCCTCGCTCCGAACCTCCTCTCCGGCGTCCAGGTCTCCACGGCTGACGAGGCGCGGGCCGCGATCGGCAAGCTCCCGCATGCGCAGGTGATGGCCGACCTGCACGCTGTCGCCGATTACGCGAAGCAGATTCCGGCCGCGAACGGAACGCTGCACGTTGGCGGCTTCTGCTGGGGCGGCGCGCGGACGTGGCTCTTCGCGAACGAGCGGCGCGACCTCGCCGGCGCGTACGTCTTCTACGGCACCGGGCCGCAGGAGCCGGCCGGCGTGGCCGGGATCACCGCCCCCGTCTACGGCTTCTACGGCGGGGACGACGCGCGGGTGAACGCCACGACTCCGCGCGGCGAGGAGCTGATGCGCGCCGCGGGAAAGCCGTTCGAGAAGGTGATCTACGAGGGCGCCGGCCACGCGTTCATGCGCACCGGCATGGCGGCGGATGCGAGCGAGGCCAACCGCCGGGCCCGCGAGCAGGCCTGGAACCGCTGGCTGGCGCTGCTCAGACCGTGAGCCTTCGCTGCAGGATGGCGATCCATGCCGCGCCGGCCACGACCAGAGGCAAAGGAAAGTAACTTCCCGGTTAACGGTTAACCGGCCTCATTCCGGCACCGGCAGCGCTGCCGGCACCGGTTCCTCTTCGACCTTCGGCTTGGGCCGCTCCACATCCTCTCCCTCGATGCCGTACTTGAGGAGGAAGGCCGCGACCGGCACACCGAGAATCAGGCCCCAGACACCGATGACCTCTTCGGCGACGAG
>DATLFC010000298.1:0-12324 GCA_035525015.1 Thermoanaerobaculia bacterium
CACGCCGTTGGCCCGCGTGAACCGAAAGTCGAGCCGCTCGAACGACGTCCGCTTCCGCTGGAAGGAGGTGAACCCACCGATCACCACACCCACCGTGAGGATGCCGATCAGGATCTTGACGACGAGCGAGCGGGTCATTGGACAGAGCAGGGCTATTCAACCGGGGTGCCGCGGGAAAAACAGCCGTAAGTCGTTCAGCGACAAGAAGGATGACGCCGCCGGCCGTCCCCCGGCGGACGCGACGTCTCCAAAACCTTGGATTCTCTGGTCAGATTCTTGAAGCGGAATTCGGCAAGGGACGGGTTGCCAGAAACTACACGTCCCCAATCACTTAGTGCAAGTCTCCCCCCTTCCCGATCCAAGCTCTGCAAATAACACGGCAACCGAATTGCTACGTCCTGTGTCTGCAGTGTGAACGAAAGGACTTACAGATGAAGACCACACGATTCCTCGTGCTCGCCGCGGCCATTCTGGCCATGGCCGCCTGCACGACCACTCACGAAACCGATCCGGCTGCCGAGCCGGTGACCACGATCAATACCGCCGAAGTCGAACAGCAGACGCACGACCCGTTCGGCCCACCGCTGGAGATTGAAAGCCCGATCGGCAATCAGTTCCCCAGCAGTGCCGCCGGTGGAGCCGGCAACACGACCGGCAGCGGCACGAATACCAACCTGAATCCGCCGCCGCCCGCCAAGGCCGAGGTCACGATCATCGAGACGCCGGCTCCGATGGTGAGCAGCGCTCCCGAGGTCGAGATCGACGCGGAGCCGGAAGTCCGGACCACGACCACGACCCGCACGATGACCCGCAAAGACTGACCGAAGGAAAAGCCCGGTTCGCGCCGGGCTTTTTCCTTTACTCCCCTTCCACCAACGCGATCCGTTCCACCGCCTTCAGAAAACGACGGAAAAGCCTCTCGCTCTCCTCGCGAGGGAGATCGTGCGTCGACTTCCGAACCTCCCAACCCTCCTCCGTCAGCTCCAGGCCGTCATACAAAAGAAGCTGCATGAGCATGGTCGAAACGACGAACCTCATCGGCTCCGAACGTTCCACGATCCTGCGGGCCTCGGGCGACAGCTCCTCGGTCGAGCCGTGTACGAGCGTCTCGAACCCGTTCTGTTTTCGTCGCAGCACCTTGATGCTCGCGCGGGACGGATCGAAATCGGGCGACGCGTCGAGGATCCCGAGCGTTGCCGGAAGGAAAAGAGGATCGCCGGCGTCCCGGTCGAGCGCGCGATAGACCTCCGGCCGGAACAACCGTCCGGCGTTGCAGGCGCTGACGAAGACCGTTCCGACGCCGGCGGCATCGAGCCGTTCCTGCAGCGCTCCGATCGAAACATACGACCGCCCGGCCGAACGTTTCTTTCCCTCCTGCAGCTTCAGCCCATGTCCGTCCGTTCCGTGCGTCTCCAGGATGACTGAATGAATGGCGTCATCCGGCGACCCGGCGTTCCTGCGAGCGATGGCCTCCAGAACCGAGCGCCAGTCCGCCGTCTCGTAATAGGTGAAGCCGAGCCGCTCGTAGAGCTCGCGGTTTCCAGGAAGGGCGAGATCAGGGGTGAAAACGACGGCGATCCCGCGGCCGATCTGCTCGAGGCGGCCGAAGGTCTTTCCGTTCGGCCATTCGGCACCGAAGGCCGGCACGACGAGGTACAGCGCCGCGAAACAACTGACGAGAGTCCGCCTCATCCGCTCCGGGCTCCTGCAAAGTCACGACCTGACCGGGAAGCGGCAGACGTCACGCAACATACAGACCTCGCAATTCTCCTTGCGGGCTCTCCGGCTGCAGAGATCGAGGATGCCGAGGCGGCAGATGGCGAAGTCGTAGCGGACCGGATCGGCGCGGTCGAAGCGGGCCAGCCGGTCGGTCAGGGCCCGGGCCGCCTTCCAGTCGGGCGTCCGGCGGCGGCTCAACCCCAGAAACGTGGCGATGCGGTGGACGTGGGTGTCGAGCGGCATGACGAGCGTGGCAGGATCGACGAAGGTCCAGAGCCCCAGATCGGGCGAGGTGCGGCGCACCATCCAGCGGAGAAACAGGTTCATCCGTTTGCAGGCGCTTCCGTCGGCGGGGGAGCTGAGGAGATAGCGGAGGAATGGTGAGGGGGATCCTTCGCGCTCTTCGGCGCTCAGGATGACACCGACGAACCTCGTCAGCGAAAGGCCGACGTCGCGATCGCCGGGGTCGTAGCAGCGGCGGAACAGATGGCCGAGCGAGCCGTGCTCGCGGATCGCCGCGGCGATGCACGTCAGGAGATCGACGAGCTCCGGCGTCTTCTGAAAGCGATGCGAGAATCCGGCGAACCGCCGCCCCGCCTCATCGCGGTCGAAGCTCACCAGGTAAGCGAACGGCGAGGGCCCCATCGCCGCGAGCATCTTTCCGATGTTGGCCACGATGATGTCCGCCCGCCCATAAGCGAACGCCGCCGCGAGAAGCGCGGCGACTTCCTGGTCGAGCGGATCGCGGTACCGGAGGACGAGCTCCAGCGGGTCGGGCGAGATCGTCGAGGCGTCGAACGTCGCCACCAGGTGATCGAGGCGGTCGCGAAGCATCTCCCGGCGAAGCGGACGCATTCTCGGCATCGAGGAGTAGAGTACGCCGGAACCGCCGTCATTCCGAGTCGTCTCAATAGACGCTCATCGCATGCGATGCAGAAGGAGGCCGTACATGTTCGGACGTCTGCTCGTCCTCGTGTCGTGTCTGACTCTCGCTGTTCCCACTCTGGCCGCCGTGACCGGCGTCGTGATGACGGCCGACGGCCAGCCCCTCGCCGGGGCGCGCCTCGTCGCGTTCGCGCTCGAGACCACGGAGGCGCGCCGAGCGCGCTACCTCTCCGACGCCCCCGATCGGGTGCCGCTGGCCGCGGCCGAGACGGCGAAGAACGGCAGGTTCTCCATCGACGTTCCGAAAGAGCATCCCGTGGTGATCCTTCATGCCGAGGCTCCCGGATTCGCGCCCGCTGCAGCGAGGGTGGAGCGTGAGGACGAGATCGGCGCGCTGGCGCTGACGAAGGCCGCGTCGAAGAGCGGTCGCATCACCGCCGGCGGCAAGCCGGTGGGCGGTGCCCGCGTGATCTGGGCCTCCTCGATCGAGCTCATCGCCACGACCGACGCGGAAGGGAGATACGCCGTTCCCGATCCGGACGAATGGGCGGCCCGCGTCACCATCATTCATCCCGACTACGCGATCTTTGAGGAGGTGCGCCGGATGACCGATCTGGCGATCGTCCGGCGGCTCGATCCGGGAGTGGCCCTGACCGGGCGCGTGGTCGGCCGCGACGGCAAGACCGGCATCGCCGGCGCGGAGATCGCCGTCGACCACTGGATGCTGGCCACGAGCGACGAGAACGGGCGCTTCACCGTCGCGCATGCGCCGAAGGATTGGGCGTGGATCGCGGCGAAGGCGAACAACCTCTCGGGACGACGCGCCCGGGGGGGCGATCTCAGCATCCGTCTGCAGCCGGTGGCGGGCGTGACCGGCACGCTCCGCGATGCGAAGACATCCGTTCCGGTCGCGGGCGCGGAGATCTCGCTCTCCCAGGCGAGTCGCGCCATGACCGGCGGCGGCACGGCGGAGAGCGTGATCACCGACGCGAAAGGGAACTTCACGATCGCCGACGCCGCTCCCGGCAATTACACGATCTGGGGGAATCATCCCGGCTATGAGGTGACGCGGGTCGATGTCACGGTCGGGGCGGCGGCACGCGCGACCCGAAATCTTCTCGGCACCAGACTCGGGCGCGTGCTCGGCACCGTGATCGACGAGCAGAAACGTCCCGTCGCCGCCGCACGGCTTTCCGCGGCGGTCAACCGCAGCGGACCGATGCCCTTCGTAACCTACACTCCCCCTCAATCGGCGATCAGCGCGCCCGACGGCACATTCGTCGTCGGTGTGACGCCGGAGGCCGACGTGCAGGTCCACGCGCGCAAGAAAGGTGTGCCGCCGGCTCGTTCGACGTCGATCCGCCTCGCGGGAGGAGAGCGAAAGAGCGGCGTGATCATCACGATGCCGTCCGGCATCACCGTGACGGGACGGGTGACGAACCGCGACGACGAGCCGCTGGCCGGGGTGGAGATCGTCACCACGGAAGCGCGGAGTGGCGGCGGTCCGACGCAGATCATCATGCGCCGTGGCCGGCTCTCCGACGAGGAGTTCGTGCAGACGGCGAAGGACGGCACGTTCTCACTGACGCTGAAGGAAGGGAAGCACGACATCGCCTTCCGCCACGAAGGTTTCGCCACGAAGTCGCTGCGCGCGCAGGAAGTGAGCGCCGCCATGCGTCCCCTCGCCGTCACGCTCGAGCCGGGCGTCTCGATCCGCGGCCGTGTGACGCGAGGAGGCACCGGCATCGGCGGCGTCATGGTCAATCTCCTGAGCGAGTCGGCGCGGGAAACGGCCGAGACGGCGCCGGACGGCTCGTTCACCATCGGCGATCTGGCACCAGGCTCGGGAATGTTGATGGCGACAAAACCCGACGAGTTCATCCAGCACAACCAGCCGATCACGATTCCGGCGGATGACCTCGAGATCAAAGTCCCTCCCGGCGGCCGCGTCGCCGGGCGCGTCGTCGACAAGGAGACGAAGGCTCCCGTAACCTCGTTCGACGTCGGAGTCTCCGCCGCGCGCGGTGGCGGCGGAATGATCTTCGTGGGCACGACCCGTCAGCGTCCGATCACGAGCGACGACGGCACGTTCGTTCTCGACGATGTCCCGACCGGCCCGCAGACGCTGGTGGTGAACGCGGCCGGCTACACCTCCGCGACGATTCCGGCCATCAACATCGAAGAGGGAAAGAGCACCCCCGAAGTGACCGTCGAGATGGATCGCGGCAGCCGCATCATCGGACGGGTCACCAGCGCGAGCGGGTCACCGCTGGCCAACGTCGCGGTGCGTGTCAATCCACCCTCCGGACCGATGGTTCGACCGCCATCCTTCAGCATGGCCTCCGCCGCGATCACCGACACCAGCGGCGAGTACGCGATCGAGGCGGTCGAGGCGGGCGACCGGACGCTCTCGTTCTCCCTCTCCGGCTACGTCACCACCGACAAGACCGCGGAAGTGAAAGGTCAGGAGACGCGCATCGACGCGCAGCTCTCCAGCGGTGTTCGCGTCAGCGGCATGGTGGTGACGGAAGGAGGTGCGCCGGTTGCCGATGCCACGGTGATGGCGCGCTCCCCCGCCGGCGGCTCCTCGAACTATTCGAACATGCGCACCGACCAGAACGGCGCGTTCACGGCCGAAGCGATGGCGCCCGGACGGTATACCTTCAGCGCCCGCAAGGAAGGCTATGCGGTTGCCGAGCTCGCCGACGTCGACATCAGCAGCGGCGCTCCGGTCCGGCTCGTCCTGGCCAGCGGCGGAACGATCTACGGCCGCGTGATCGGTCTCGAGCCGGACCAGCTCGCGCAAACGATCGTCATGGCGTACGGCCCGAACGGCGGCGCGTCGGCGCCGGTCGACGGGTCGGGCAACTTCCGGCTTGAAGGGAGCCCGACAGGCACGGTGCGCCTGAGCGCGCAGGTGAGGAATCCGTTCGGAATGACAGGCCGGCGGTCGGCGGAGAAATCGGTCCAGGTCGAACAGGGATCGACCGTGCACGCCGAAATCGAGTTCCGGAGCGACACCGTGATCCGCGGCCGCGTGACGCGCGACGGGCAGCCGGTCGCGAACGCGATGGTGAACTTCTTCCCACGCAATGCCGCCGCGCAGACGAACGGTCGCACCACGACCGACGGCAGCGGTTCCTACGAAGTGCCCGGACTGGACGACGCGCCGTACAACGTCACGGTCGCCGAGTACCCGCGAGGCGCCACTTTCACCACGACCTACGAGGTCCGCGGATCGGGAACGTTCGACATCGACATGCGATCCACGGCGGTACGGGGACGGGTGCTCGACTCGCAGACCGGGCAGCCGATCGCCGGCGCCACCATCAACATGAGGATGCCGGACGCCGGATTCTTCGGAGCGCGCACCTATCTGACCGATCCCACGGGTGTCTTCATCGCCGAGGGATTAGGAGCGGGGTCGTACAACGTGTCGATCGAGAAGGAAGGCTATGGAACGAAGGTCGTCGAGCTGACCGTCAGCGATGCACCGGAGGAGCTCGAGGTGAAGCTCGCGCCGAATGCCGGTGTCTCCATCCGCATCGTCGACGCCCGCGATGGCCGCACGCTCTCGGCATCCCTTCGCATCACCGACGCGCAGGACCGCGTCCTCTACGACTCACCACCGCGGTTCGGCTTCGGCGCGATGCCGGAAGTCACGAAGATCGGTCTCGAGCCGGGAACGTACAAGGCAATCATCTCCGCCTCCGGCTACGCGTCCCGTACCGTCTCCATTCACGCGCCGGGGTCGCATGACATCGCGTTGTCGCCGGGCGGAACGATCGTCATCCGATCGAAAGGTTCCGACATCCGCCGGGCACGGCTCCTCGAAGCGAGTGGCCAGGAATACACCCGCGGTTTCCGGGGGCGGACCTTCACGATCGATCCGGCTCCCGGAGTGACACAGCTCGAGCACATCGCTCCCGGCTCCTACACGCTCCAGATCCTCGGCTCGCGCGACGAGATCATCGGCAGTGCCCAGGTCGTCGTGGGGGAGGCGCAGGCCGCGGTCGTCGAGATCTAGCGGTGAGCTAGGGGCTGATCTCTTCGTCGTGATCGTCGAGCGGAGGCGGCTCGGGGATCTCCACGACCGCCTCCAGCGGGACGCGCTCGGCGCGCGGCTGGATGACGCCGCTGGTGATCAGCCCCTTGCGGTATTTCTCCAGCCGCTTGAAGAGATGGTGGAGGTCGTACGTCAGGCGCATCACCGTCCGGCGGAGCTTGTACTTGACGCGGCGGAAGGCATCGAGATCTTCGCCGCGGAGCGTCGGAAAGAACCCCTCGATCTCGGCGATCCGCTTTCTCACTTTTTCGAGGTCCTTATCCTGGATGTTGACGAAGGTCTCCTCGCCGTCCAGCAGCATCGGCTCGGTGCCGTTCATCTGATCGTCGAACCACCTCCACAACTGAACCAGATCGACGCGGCGCCCCTTCGAGAGAAAGCGCGTCTCGAGCAGGTCCTGGCGGAAGTACCCGAGCAGCTTGCGGTCGTCGGTCCGGTTGAACTCCTCGTCGGAGAGATTGCGGATGTTCCAGACCGCGTAGCGGATGATGTCGTTGCGCGTCCCGCGGAGCTGGCGCAGCACTTCCTCGAGCTGCCGAACGGGAAGCTGCGGGAGCGACTGCGGCTCCGGAAGAGTGCTCTCGGCCATGGCGGCGAAGAATACCATCCGCCTCTCACGGCCTCGCCGGAAGGAAGGCGGCGTCCCCGGTCCCGTTGTCGACGAGCGCCCCGTATGCGTAGACGCGTCCGCGGATGAGCTCGACGAGCGCCCGCCCGTTCACCACCGGCTCGAGGAGCGGAAACTGTACGAGCTGCCAGGGATGCACGGCGTGATGGGACGACGTCACGGGCGCGCCGTCGCCGTCGAAGATCGTCACGCGGACCAGAGAGTCGACATCGGAGACGAGTCCGAGATTCGTGCGGAAGGCATCGGAATTCTCGACGTGGAGGATGTGCCGGCGCGGCGCGGCCGACGGCGTCTCGAACGGCGCGAAGAGTCCATACGTCCCGTCTCGCCCGTCGGTCCAGATCCGCGCCGAGACGATCCCGGCAGCGTCGGCCGCAAGGACGCCGCTCGTCCCCGGCAGCCCGAACAGCGACGCCACCGCGTCTTCGATGCGGAGGCTCTGATCCACAACGCGCGTCGTGCTGCCTGCCGGTGTCGTGTAGGTCAGGACCGCCGGTGGCGTGACCGCAACGTCCGTGCGCCAATGGGTCCCCGCCACACCCGGTGCGCTGATCGCCGGGATCACTCCCCCACTCTCACTCCTCGCAGGAACCAGGATCGGATCTCCCGACCGGTTGTCGACCACCGCACCATAGGCGAGCAGCCGCCCCTCCCCTTCCACGGCCACGACCGCATCGATGACCTC
Source organism: Thermoanaerobaculia bacterium (assembly GCA_035525015.1). Lineage (GTDB taxonomy): Bacteria > Acidobacteriota > Thermoanaerobaculia > Gp7-AA8 > Gp7-AA8 > DATLEX01. The sequence goes on from DATLFC010000298.1 coordinate 7,984, forward strand.
TCCCTCGACGGTGAGCGGTACCTGAAGATGCCCATGTGGCGGGACGTCGTACGTGAAAACCTGCTCCGCAACGCGCACCACGGCGCGCGCCGGCGCACCGCTGACTTCCGCGAATCCGAGATTGGACCGGAAGCGGGCATCGTTCCGAAGATGGGCGATGTGGGTGACGCCGCTGCGGCCGATCGCCTCCTCCGTCCCGACGAAGGGAGCCGCGAAACCGAACGTCCCTCCATGGCCCGGCGTGGAGGTCCGCGTCGAAGCGACGAGGGCGCCGGCGATCTCGATCTGTCCGATGCCGGCGGTGCCGAAGAGCGTGCGAACGACGTCATCGAAAGCAACCGTCGTATCCGCGGGGAGCATCACGCGCACGGCGGCGAAGTCGGAGCGGCCATCGGCTCCCGACGGCGTGAAGATCACGAGCACCTCCGTGGCGTGCGTCCCGGAGTTGAAGAGACGGAGGTCCGTGGTGAAGAACGTGCCGTTCACGCCGGCGGTGCGGCCGGCGATCGGAACGATCTGACGGATGCCGGCGGCGAGCGGACGCGAGATCGCCGGCCCCTCTCCCTCGAATTCGATGACCAGCGCCCAGGAGATCACCGTGGCGACGTCGCCCGGCGCTACGTCGATCACCTGAAGCTGCCATTCGCCGGCGGCGGAGCGGCTGCGAAAAACGTCGAGCGATTCCAGCGGGATCGAATCGCGGCCGAACGTGGTGACGAGATCGGGAGAGCGGTCGGGCGAGTTGCTGACGAGCCGGACGGTCGTGCCGTCGGGGGCGGTCAGGATGATCTGCAGCTCGCCGCGGCCGCGATGGCGGATGTCGACGCGGACCATCAGCCGCTCGATGGGGCGCGGATCGGCAACGAACGCTCGAAGGGTCACGCCGTTGCGGTCGTTGTCGGGAACGACGACGCCGCTTCCCGCTCCTGGGAAAAGCGTGACCTCGCCGCGCGGAACGACGACGCAGTCATCGAGAATCGCGCGGCGCGTCATCGCCGCGCAGATCACGTCGAGGTTCGCCCCTCCCGACAGGAACCGGTCGGCTCCCATCATCTGTCGCGCCATCGTCGCGAACCCCGGATTGGGCGGCGTGCCGAAGAACGACTCGATCACAAGCGTATCGGTGACGCGCCGGCCCTCCTCGATGCCGTATCGCTGCGTGAGCGCGACGAAGATCTCCGCCAGCGCCGACGACCAGATCTCGCCGTTGCGATGCTCGACCCCGGGCGCGCTCCCCTCGATGTAGTCCGCCATCGTTTTCGTGCTGTCGACGCGGCGCAGGCACTCCGATCCAGGCGGATACGCGCACCGCTCGCTTTCGCTGTCTTCCCAGCAGCGCGCATCCCAGTCGGCGAAGCAGAAGGGGTCGCGCCCGCTGGCTGCCGCGGCGGCATACTTCGCCGACATCGCCCAGTAGTCCCCGAATCCTTCGCCGATGGCGCGGGCCGCGCTGCCGACAGGCGCGAAGAACGTGCCCGGCGAGATCCACTCATGAATGGCATGCGCATACTCGTGCACCACCAGATCGGAATCCTCGGCGTCGTCCGTCCCTCCCTCACCGAAGAAGAGACGTCCGCGCCCGCTGCCGCTCACCGCGGCCACGAAGAACGAGTTGTCCGTACCCCCCGCCGCGTGGGTGTCGGTCTCGATCGCATACGGAACGAGCGCCCGCGGTCCGGCATAACCGAGCGACTGCAGACGCCGCTGGGAGCGGTCGATGTGAAAGTAGGCGTTGACGTCCTCGAATCCCGACTCCGATCGATCGAAGATCAGTGGTCCTGAAGAATCGACGGGGGGCACGGCCGGCGCCTGCAGCTCCGCGATCTGCACCCACGGGCCACCGAGCGGACCTGACTCGCGGACACCCTGAAGCTCGACGATGCTGTACGCGGCCGGCGGCACGGCCAGCGCGGAGTCATTCTGATCGCGCAGCTCCGGCGCGTTGAGCTTCACCACCGGATTCGGATCGAACACCGCTCCCTCCTTCGCATGGAGGTAGAACGGTTGTTCGAGGACGATCGCGCCGGTCTCGGCGTCGCGGTAGCGGACGACGGGCAGCACTTCGTCGCGATAGACGACCTCCCGCCGCGTCAGCCGCGCCACGCCCCCCTGATTCACCCAGGCGAGCTCCCCCACGGTCGCGGCGCGGAGGCGCGGGCCGGCCGGCGCGACGGCGAGATGCCGGTGTTCCTCGCGCGTCCCGTTCGCGCGCACCGTGACATTCACTTCGCCGCCCGCGACAGGGATGCCGTCGATGGACTGCCGGTAGCGGTAGTGCGTGCCCGTCAGCGATTCGCGCTGCAGCTCGAGCCGTAGATCAGGCGCGGCGATGAGTGCGGCCAGGAGGAGGATCATCGGGCGGGGTGATTATCGCGCCGCCACGTGCTCGGATTCCTCGCTGCTCTCGGATTGACCGACGTTCGCGACCGGGAGGGAGAAGAAGAACGTCGTTCCCACTCCTTCCGCGCTCTCCACCCAGATCGCGCCGCCGTGACGCTCGATGATCTGCCTGGTGATGTAGAGGCCGAGGCCGAGACCGCCGTAGTTCGTCGAGGAGACCTGCCGTCCGCGGTGGAAGCGCTCGAAGACCTGCGTCAACTCGTCCGCAGGAATGCCGATGCCGCGATCGCACACCGACGTCACCACGCTCTCTCCCTTGTCGTCGACGCTCACGAAGATGTCGCTCCCCTCGGGCGAGTACTTGACCGCGTTCTCCATGAGATTGCCGAGGACCTGCTCCAGGCGGTCGCGGTCACCCTCGACGATGCGCGACATCTGGGGGATGTTGACGTGGAAGTGCCGCTCGCCGAGGGCGGTGTGATGGCGGTTCACCACGTCGCGGACGAACGTCGCCCAGTTGATGGCCTCCCGGCGGATCTCCAGCCGCCCGGTCTCGATGCGTGACACGTCGAGCAGCTCCAGGATCAGCCGCGACATCCGATCGATCTGATCGAGGGCGATGTCGAGATACTCCTCCGACGTACCGAGATCGTTCTCGCGGATGAGCGTCTTGGCCAGCTGCGTGTAGCCCTTGATCGAGGTGACCGGCGTCCGCAGCTCGTGCGAGGCGATGGAGAGGAACTCGTCCTTGAGCCGGGAGAGGTCCTCGACCTTCCGCCGGGCCTCGACCTGTTCGGTGTAGAGCTTGGCATTCTCCACCGCCAGCGCGGCGCGCTCCGTCAGCACCTCGGCGAGCGGCAGTTTCTCATCCGTCATGGCCCGCTCGGGACTGTTCGCGGCTATGACGAGAGCGCCGAGCGTTTCGCGGCGCGTTCGCAGCGGGAGAATCAGCAGCGAGGCCAGCCGCATCGACGGCGCGTGGTACGAGGTGGTGTCCTGCGTGACGCTGCCTGCCCCGCCGATGTTGGTGGTGAGGGAGGGGTAGCCAGTGGCGACGACCTGGCCGATGATGCCGTCGCCGACCGAAAGAGGCTGGCGATAGATGTAGGACCAGGCCAGGCCGAGGGAGGCCATGTCGCGGTGATAGATCGAGGCGACGCGAAGCTCCTTCGTCTCGGTCGTCAGGATGACGGCCGCCCAGTCGCCGAGAACTTCCGCGGTGCGCTCGGCGATGGCCTGCGTGACCCACACCGGTTCGATGTTGCTGGCGAAGAAGGCGCCGGCGTCGGCCAGAATCTGGGCCCGCTCGGCCTGCATCTGCATCTCTTCCTCGAGGCGGCGGCGCTCCGTGATGTCGCGGAACGTGACCACGACGCCGGAGAGCCTGCCCGTTTCGTGAAGGGGCGTGGCCGACATCGAGACGGCAACCGTCTCGCGGCCGCGCGTGATCAGGATGGTCTCATCCAGGATCGGCCGGCCGGTGGCCAGCGCCTGCGCCGCCGGAAGGCGTTCTTCGATGATCGGGCGCCCGTTGCGGTCGCGCAGTCCGTAGAACTCGGCGTGTCTGCTTATGGGAATCCCCACGTCGTCGCGGGCCAGCAGACGCTTGCCGGCACCGTTGATGGACTCGCTCCGCCCGTCGCGGTTGACGAGCATGACGCCGTCGGTCATCCCCCCGATCATCGCTTCGGTGCGGCGGATCTGCCTGGCGATCGACTCGCTCAGGGCCTGCTCGATCCGCCAGACGACGAGGGCGGCGGTGGCGATGATCACGATGGCGATGACGACCGCGCCGATCATGACCCACGAGCGGAAGCTGGCCAGCCACTCGCGGTTGCGGTTCGCTTCGCCGCGGTGGTAATCGCTGATCAGCGCCAGGTACTCCGGGGCGCTGCGCCGCAGCCGGGCCGTCTCGAGCATGGCGGTCATCGCTTCGCGCGACCGCTGCTGCGCGGCGAGCTGCATCTGGCTGTCCGTGAGAGCCTTCAGCTCGCCGTAGTG
>DATLFC010000218.1:0-7048 GCA_035525015.1 Thermoanaerobaculia bacterium
ATCAGGCCGCTGACGCCGTCGGCGAGCTCCACCTCGAGCGCCGCGGTGCGCGGCGTGCCGAACTTCGTCACCTTTGCCTCCTCACGAACGTTCAACCTGACGGAGAACGGAACGTTCGGAACCTACATCGCTGCGATTCCCTTCGCCAACTTCGTCGGCGGCGCGACCGCCACTTCTCCCTCTCCGCCCACCCTCTCGATGCAGCAGATCTCGCAGTCGCTGCTCTACCGCACGAACCTCGGCGTCGTGGAAGGGACGGGGAACCCCGTGCAACTGCTCGTCTCCGTCTTCGACGGCGCGGGTGGAAGGGTCGACGAGTTCCCGCTCGCTCTCAACGGCGGCGAGCATCTGCAGATGGGCTCGTTCCTCCATCAGCGCGGCATCGAGCTCGAGGACGGGCGCGTGGAGGTGAAGGTCGCCTCCGGCAGCGGCAAGGTGACCGCGTACGCCGCGGTGGTGAACAACGCCACCGGCGATTCGCTGGTCGTGACGCCGTCGACCCTCGGCGGCCAGCAGTCGACGAAGTACGTGCTGCCGGGTGTCGCCGAGCTGTCGGGCGGCGTGGTCTGGCAGACGGACGTCCGTCTCTTCAACGCCGGCGATGACCCGGTGACGGCGACGCTGACGCTGCACTCGCTCAACGACAATCCGCCGCAGCAGACCACCCTCGAGCTGCTTCCCGGTCAGGTCCGGCAGCTCGACCGCGTCCTGGCCACTCTGTTCGGCCTCTCCAACGACGGCGGCGCGCTGCACGTCGAGACCGCCGGCGGTTCCAGCGTGATCGCCACGGCGCGGACTTATCGCCCCGCCGGCGACGGCGCGAACTTCGGGCAGTTCATCCAGGCGGTGACACCGGATCAGGCGGTCGGCGTCGGATCACGGCCGCTGCAGATCCTGCAGGTCGAGGAGTCGCCGCGATTCCGCTCGAACATCGGGATCGCCGAGGTGACGGGCAACTCAGCCATGGTCGAGCTGACGATCATTCCGCCCGACAGCAAGGTGTCGGCGCGTCTGCAGGTCCAGATGGGGCCGAATCAGTTCCGTCAGCTCAACTCGCTTCTCGCGGTCATGGGGCTGACCAATACGCACAACGCGCGCGTGGCCGTCAGGGTCCTCAGCGGTCAGGGTCGTGTCACCGCCTACGCCGCCACGATCGACGCGATCACGCACGACCCGACCTTCATCCCCGCTCAGTAGCCACCGAGCCTTCTCCCCCGCCCGAAGAGGCGGGGGAGAAGGTGGCCGGAGGCCGGATGAGGGGGGCTAGCGCTCGTCGGCTTCGATGCCTTCTTCAGCCAGCGCGTCGAGGACCGGCTCGTAGACCTCGCGAAGCGTCGGAATACAAACCCCCTCGAGCCGGACGCCACCCTCCAGGATCAGATTCGCCGCAATCGCCGCCGGAAGACCGACGAGGCGCGACATCGCCGTATCCCCATGCGGCTCGCCGAACGCCGTCACTCCCGACACGATCGTCTCCTGCCGGCCATCGCCGTAGCTGACTTCGAACCGATGCTGCAGCACGGCCATGTCCCGCTCGCCCGGCTCGTACCGGAGAACCTGTTCGAGACGAGCCACGAAGATGTCGAGGGGCGCCGCGGTATCGCGGCCGATCGGCTCATCCGAAAAAAAGCCGGCCCAGCGGAGTCGCTCTTCGACCGCGGCGGCCAGAGGGTGCGTGCTACTCACATCGCGATATGTGGTACCCGGCGGCCACTCTCGCGCATTCGTGTCCAGCCAGCCGAGGCGCGCGGCGGCGTCGATCGTCTCCATCCAACCGGGCCAGCGCATCGTGCCGCGGAACAGATTCCTGGCGGAGTGGAGTCCGTAAGAGTCACGATAGGCAAGCGAGTCGCGATTCGGATAAATCTCGAGCCTGCCGATCCCCTCGACCTCATCGATGAAGGTGTGCTGCAGGAGCTCGGCGGCGCGCACTTCGACGACGTTCCCGTCACGCAGATAGCGCGCGGAGGCGCGCGCCGCAGTAAGGACACCGTGCGGGTTCCACGAAAACTTGTACCGCCACGGATTCGTGTCCGCCTCCGGTGCCGGCAGACCTGCGGCGGCGCTGCGAAGCGCCGTCACCACGCCGGCGCTGCGCTGGATGCGTTCGATGAGCCGCATCGCCGTCATGTGATCGATGCCGGGATCGAAGCCGATCTCGTTGAGCAGCAGCACGCCTGCGGCGCGGGCCTCGGCGTCGAGTGCGCGGACGGCATCCGTCGTGTACGACGTGCTGACGAGATGACGCCGCTCCTCGACAGCCATCCTGCTGATCGCGGGCAGCAGCGGTGCCGGAAGGAGGCTGACCACGGCATCCGATTCACGCATGAGCCGCCGCACGGCAGTTTCGTCATTGATGTCGGCCGGCACGAGGCGGATCTGGTCGGAATGACGCGCGACCAGCGGCTCGATTCGGGAGAAGTCGAGCGAGGCCACGGCCACGCGCACGTCGCGCCGCGGGAGGAAGTAGCGGATGAGCGGTGGCGAGACGAGCCCGGCGCCGAGGACGAGGAGCTGCTTCATCCCGCGGTCCTGACCGGTTCCTCGAGATAGCGGTAGCGCGGCGTCAGCTCGCCGCGATGTACGATGATGGCGCGGCGCATCTCTTCCGGCACATCGAGCTGCTCGAGCGGCAGCGACCAGTCGCAGCGGGCCAGCGAGGGGATGAAGCGGAGCAGGCTGTCGCCGAAGTGCTGCGAGGCTTCGACGGGAAGCTCGCAGGGAAGGTTGTCGACGGCCATGAGCACCGGGCCGCGGCCGGCCCAGCCCGGCCGTGCCGCGCCCGATTCGACCTCGTAGACGAACACCGGATCTCCCGGCTCGGTCGTTTTCAGCGTGGCCTCGATCGATCCGCCGATGTCACAGGTGATGTCGCCGATGACGCGCAGCTTCGGCTGCGGATCATCGCGCCACAGCGACCGCAGCTGGTCGATCGTGATGAGCCGCGGCTGTCCCGGCTCCCAGAAGATGCCGTTGATGAAGACGGTGATGTGCGGAAGGAGAGGCGTGAGATCGGCTCGCTGGGCCCTGTCGATCACCGTCTTGAAGACGGCGTTGCGCGGACGGTCGCGATCTTCCTCCAGATCGCGGAGGTCCTCCGCTCCGATCTCCGTGTAGGGGAGGCGGTCGAAGATCTCCTGTGCTCCCTGCGAGACGTTGCCGGAGCCGGCGAAAGCGAAGACGACGGGACGAAGCCCGACCGGCAATCCGATCCGCCGGATCTGATCGCCGACCGCGGTGATGAGCCGGGTGGCCTCGTCGAGGCTCGAGTACTGATGGGCGAGACGAACTTCGTGGAAAGGAGTCGCGAAGCCCTCCCACGACAGGCGCTGGCCGAGAGCCCAGAGCGAATCGATCATCCCTGCGTAGCCGGCGTGCCTGCCGAAGAAGATGATGCGGCGGCCGCGCCGGTCGACGATCGGCTCGTAATCGATCAGCGTGCATTCCAGCTCGAGCAGCCGCCGGAGCATGCCCATGTTGCAGGCCTGCCCTTTCGTGACGTGCGAGAAGAACATGTACGTCTTGCGGTGCAGCAGCTTCTCCACCGGCACTTCCTTGACGCCGAGGATCACGCCGCAGGGAGTGAGGTCGAGAGCGAGATCGGCGCCGGCGCGCTCGTAGTCGAGGTCGGAGAACGCCCGCCGCGACGACGGCTGCACGCGCACCGTGACGCGGTGCGTTCGTGTCAGCTCCGCGACGTGATCGGGCGTGAGCGGCGCGCGCCGTTCCCACCGGTTCTTGTCTTCGGCCCGCACTCCGACGATCGAGGGCATGGGATCACCGATATCACAACTGAGAACGTCCGCCCAGCAGGAGCAGAGGAATCCCCGTGGCCACGACCGCCAGACCCACCAGCGCGCCCACGCCGGTGTACATGACGCTCGAGTAGAAGAGATACGCGCAGATCAGCGCGAAGACGAGCGGCGTCAGCGGGTAGAGCGGCACGGTGAACGGGCGAGGGGAGCGGTCGATGCGCCGCAGCCGGATGAGCGATACGGTCGTCAGGAAGAAAAACATCCAGAACACCGGGGCGGTGTAGTCGACCATGGTCTCGAACCCCTTTCGCCGCAGCGCTCCGAAGAGGATGAGCAGCATGATGATGCCGGTCTGCACGATCAGCGCGTTCGCCGGAACGCTCCCTCCGGAGCGCCAGCGGCCGACCGCCGACAGCATGTGGAAGTCACGCCCCAGCGCGTAGGTGGTGCGCGCGCCGGTGAAGATCATGGCGTTGATCGACGCGACGGCGCAGGCCACGACCAGGATGCTCACCAGGATGGCCCCCTGCTGCCCCGCTACGATGCGCATCAGGTCGGCGGCCACCGCCTCCGATCGCGCCATCCCTTCGATCCCCAGGCCGCGCATCAGCACCACGTTGACGAGCAGATAGATCGTCGCGATGATGGCGATGCTGATCAGCATCACCCGCACGACGCTCTTCTTCGGATCGTGCAGCTCGGCGGAAACGAACGCCGCCTCGTTCCATCCACCGTAGCTCAGCAGGACGAACACCATGGCCAGACCGAAAGAGCTTCCCGTCATCGCCTGGACCGGCTCGACCGGCTGATCGCCGTTCGCTCTCATGAACGCGCCGGCCGCGATCAGCAGCAGCAGTCCCCCCATCTGCGCCGCCATGAGCCAGCGCATTCCCAGCCGCGATGACGGCATGCCGGCCAGGTGCAGCATCGTGAGGAGCAGCACCAGCACGGCCGCGTAGATCGCCGGTGAGTACGTGCCGAGGCGGAAGATCTGTGACGCGTAGTCGCCGAAGACGAAGGCGATCAGCGCGATCGACCCCGTCTGGATCACGCTCATGCGCGCCCACCCGTAGAGGAATGAGACGTTCCGTCCCCAGGCCCGGCGGAGGAAATGGTAGTCGCCGCCGGCGTCCGGGTACGCCGACGCCAGCTCCGCATAGCAGAGGGCGCCGATCACGGAGATCACCGCACCCAGGGTCCAGACCAGCAGGATGTTCGAAGCACTGCCGGTGTTCGCCGCGACGAGCGCGGGTGTCTCGAAGATGGCCGAGCCGATGACGATGCCGATGACGATGGCCACGCCGTCGGACACGGACAGCATCGGGCGCGGCGCGCCGGGCTCAGTCATGCTCGGCGAGCCACCGCCCGCGGCGGTTGTTCGCTTCGGCCGTTCCCTGCAGTCTTCCGTCCTTCAGCGTTCCCGTATAGCGCTCCGTCACCGGTGCCTTCTCGTCGCCATCGCGCGCCAGCTCGAACGATACCTCGACGCCCCTGATCCGTCCGTTCCTGATGTCGAAGCGTTCTCCTCCGGACTCCGCCGTCCCGGAGAAATGCTGGAAACTCTGCTCCACTCTCGCGGTGCGGGGCCGTCCATCGGCGCCGGTCCAGCGCCAGGTCCCGTCGATCTTCGCCGGGACGATCCAGAGATAGACGTCGTCGTCGTTGACGCGCTCGTGCGTGTCAGGCTCCCACTCGCCCATGTCGAAGTCGTGCGACACGATGGGCGTGCCGGGACGGAGGTCGCTGAGCAGCTTCGGGCGCAGCTTCAGATTGACGCTGCGGAGAAGGTAGAGCGTCACCGCCGTGGCGTCGTGGATCTCGGCGGTGAAGAGGTCGCCCTGGATGAATTTGACGCGGTCGGTCACACCGGCCGCCTTCGCGTTCTCGTTGGCTTCCATGATCCGCGTCGGATCGATGTCGATGCCGACGCCGCGCGCCCCCTTCTTCGCAGCGGCGATGACGATGCGGCCGTCCCCCGACCCGAGGTCGTATACGAGGTCGTTCCGAGACACATTGGCGAGCTGCAGCATCCTGGCGACCGTTTCCGGCGGCGTGGGAACGTAGGGGACGTCCTTCTTCAGCGCGGCCGACTCGAGGGCCTCGATGCTCGTGAACTGCGGCTCGGAAGCCTGCGCCGTGGCGATGGGGGCGGGATCCGATGATTGCGCTCCGCAGGACAGCGCTGCGATCGCCAGCAGGGTCAGAACAAGTCTCATGGAGTCAACTCCCTTTCGATAACCAGTGGTTGAGGTTGCCTTCACGCTCCATACCATCCGGCCTGTAACATTCGTAACGCTGGCGGTACCGGGGCTCGGCACTTGCACCGGTGCCCGCGTGAGAGAGGATTCTAATGAAAGTACTGGTGACCGGCGGCGCCGGATTCATCGCGTCGCACATCGTCGATGCGTACGTCGAGGGGGGACACGACGTCACGGTCATCGATGATCTGAGCAGCGGCCGCCGCGAGAACGTGAATCGGAGGGCGGAGCTGGTCGTAGGCGACCTCCGCGACCCGAAGACGGTCGAAGATCTGCGCAGAAGGAAGTTCGATCTCCTGAACCATCACGCGGCGCAGATCGACGTGCGGGTGTCGGTGGCGAATCCCGCGGCTGATGCGGAGCTGAACGTCGTCGCCTCGCTGCGGCTGTTTCAGGCGCTCATCGACGAAGGAGTGAAGAAGATCGTCTTCGCCTCGAGCGGCGGCGCGGCGTACGGCGAGCCGGAGCTCGCCCCGCAGACCGAGGAACATCCGGTGAACCCGATCTCCCCCTACGGTTGCGCCAAGCTCGCCATCGACCAGTACCTCGGTTATTACCGGGCCATCCATGGAGTGGCCTCCGCGTCGCTGCGCTACGGCAATGTCTACGGCCCGCGGCAGCGGAAGGATGGCGAAGCGGGCGTGGTGGCGATCTTCGCCGGTGCGCTGCTCGACGGCTCACCGCTGCGCATCAACGGAAGCGGCGAGCAGACCCGCGACTACGTCTTCGTCGAGGATGTCGTGCGCGCGAACATGGCCGTGTCGGACAGCGATCTGAGCGGCGTGTTCAATGTCGGGACGGGGAAGGAAACGTCGGTCAACGAGCTGTTCGAGATCCTCCGCCGCACCATCGGCTCCGACCGCAAGGCGGAGCACGCCCCCGCCAAGAGGGGCGAACAGATGCGCAGTGTCCTCGATGGCTCGAAGCTCCGCAACGCCGCGCGGCTTCCGGCGCCGGTGCCGATCGAGGAAGGGATTCGCCGCACCGTGGAGTGGATCAGGACAGCGTAATGTCGCTGCGCGTCGTCCAGGCGTC
>DATLFC010000320.1:0-16591 GCA_035525015.1 Thermoanaerobaculia bacterium
CGTGCCGGAGTGGACGTTCCGGATGGTGACCGGCACGGGACCGACCGCCGGCTCGGCGTTGATGGTCGTGTCGCGCGAGTTCGGCGAGATGACCACGATCGAGTTGAATGTGACGTTGATGATCTGCGCTTCGGCGAGACCGAAGAAGACCTGGACGAACGTCTCGAAGCCATCACCCATGATGGTGGTCTGCGTCCCTCCCTCGAGCGGGCCGGAAGGCGGACTGATGGCGTGGACGACGGGCGTCAGCTGCGTGCGGCGGAACGTGAACGGACTCGTGGCCGTGACGCGCACCTCGTTCGGCGTGCCCTGCTCGTTGAAGAGGACGATCTGCGATTCGAGCGTCTGTCCCGCCCCCAGCGAGATGGCCGGGGTGAGCACCTGAATCTGCGTGGGCGTCACGGAGACGACCAGGCCCGGAACGAGCTGCCCGTTGACGGTGAAGAAGACGCGGACAGGCTCCCGGAAATTCGAACCGGTAATTGTGACGAGCTCGCCCCCTTCGACGCGGCCGATCGTCGGGTTGAAGCCGGTGATCGTCGCCGCGGTCGGCGAAGTCGGAGGCGGCGTGGTGGTTGCCCCCGAGAACGTGACCGTCGTCCGCTCGACCACGTTGTTGACCACGGCGGTGACGTTGGCGGTCCCGGCGGTCGTCGACGTGAGGGTGACGGTGGCCTGCCCCTGCGCGTTCGTGACGCGGAGAGCGGAGGTCGTGCCGGTTTCCTCGAAACTGCCGAGCGTGGTCCCGAACTCGACGGCGGTGCCGGCCGGAACGGGATTGCCACTGACGGTCACGGTTGCGGTGATGGTCGTGGACGAATCTGTCTGCGGATTCGGATTGGCGACCGTGAGGGTGATGCTCGCGCCGGCCGGCGGCGTACCCGGTCCGGGACTGCCAATTGGTGGCGCCGTTGGCGACTCGCCTTTGCACGCCGCGAACACGAGCAGCAGTGCCAGCAGCGCGAACGGGATTTGCCGCTTTTTCAGATCCATCATACGAAGCCCCCGTTAACCCTTTCCCTCACACACCAGATTGGGCGTTCCTATTCTTTCGGAGCGCATCCGCCGCAGCTGACGCAGAAATCGAGCGTGAACCGCGTGCGTGCCGCCACGTTTGAGCCGGCGAGCGTTTCGCCGAAGAAATCCATGATCACGTCGAGGGTGACGAACCGGCGCCCGGTTTCCGGGTCGCGCCCGTCGCCCGCAAAAAGAGCCGCGAAGGGCTGCTGAAACATCGCCCCCGACTGAAAGACCTGGAAGCTCTCCAGAGCCTGGCCGGCCCCGCCCGGCTCCAGCAGCAGATCCATCGACCGGACGAACGGAGCCGGAACCAGTGTGCCGCCGTCGTTGCGGACGTAGGAGACGCGGTAGCGCGTCACCCGGACGGCGTTGAACTGCTGGTTCTGCCCCGCCAGCGGATTCTTCACGTGCGCCAGCAGTTGCACCGCGCCGATGGGCCTCTGACAGTCTTCCTGACCCGGCGGGTCGCCGGCCAGGTCGATGACCTGCAGATCCTGTATGTTCGTGGCCACGAGCTCCACCGGCGACCCGCCCTGCGTGAACTCGTTGCTGCACGAGAATGAGACCGCGGCCACTGCCATGACCAGCGCAACGCGCATCCATTTGTTGATGTCGTACTTCATGCGACCTCCGTCCCTCGCTCCGCTCCCACGGCCTGCCTGACGGCTAGGATCCCCTCACGATTCGAGGGGTAATGAAAATCAGCAGCTCGTCGTGCTGCGTAGTCCTTGAATTCGACCGGAACAATGCACCCAGCACCGGGATCTGCGCCAGGACCGGCACCCTGGACTGCCCCGTCGTGTCGCTGGCCTGATAGATGCCACCGATGACCGCCGTACCGCCATCGCGCACCATCACCCGCGTACGGGCCTGGCGCGTCGCCAGCGGCGTCCCCGCCGCACCTTCCACCGGCTGCGACGGCGTCGTCTTCTGCACCGCGATATCCATGATGATCGTTCCCGCCTCGGTGATCTGCGGCGTCACCGACAGGCGCAGCGTCGCGTCGATGTAGGTGATGGTCGTCGTGAAGTTGACCCGCGTCTGATACGGGATCTGCAGACCGCTCTGGATCTCGGCCGGCGTGTTGTTCTCCGTCGTGACCTTCGGCGCCGAGACCACGCGCACCAGGTTCTCGAGCTCCGCCGCGTGCAGGGCGATGTCGAGATTGAACGTCCCCAGAACGTCCGTCAGAACGAGTCCGAGAACCGGATTGGCTCCGCCGGTGAACGAGAATGGACCGCCGGTGAAACCGATGCGGTTCGGGAAGATCAGCCCGGTACCCGTGCCCAGCGCGGGATCGAGCGCGCCGCCGAAGTTCCAGGAGAAGCCCCAGTTGCGCGTGAACGTCTTGGTCGTTTCCACGACACGCGCCTCGATCACGACCTGACGATTCGGGATATCGACCGTGTCGATCAGATTCCGCATCGTCTGCAGATACTGCGGAATCTCGCTGACGATCAGCTGATTCGTACGCTGATCGACGATGATCCGGGCGCGCGGCGAGGCCAGGTCCCGCAGCAGGTTCGCCACTTCCGTGGCCCTGGCGTACGACAACCGGAAACCGAGAGTCGTCAGCGGAACGTTCAGCCGTTCCTCTTCCGCCAGACGGCGCGTTGCCGCCGTCTCCTGCGCCAGACGGTCGATCGTCCCGACGCGCATGACGTTGCCTTCCAGGATATACGTCAGACCGTTCTGCCGGAGGATGAGATCGAGGGCCTGGTCCCACGGCACATCGACGAAGTCGACGGTGACCGCTCCCTGCACCTGCGGATCGACCGCGATGTTCAGCCCGGTGAGCTGCGCAAACGTGCGCAGGACGTCCTTGATGTCGGCATCCTTGAGGTTCAGCGAGATAGGGTCGCCGGTGAAGACGCGCTGTGTGCCGCTGAGAGTACGCGAGCCGCTGAGCGGCTGCGCCTGCGCCATCGCTTCATCGAATACGTTCTCGCCCATCGGCTGAACCGTCGACTGAGGACTGGTCGTGGTCAGCGGCATGGCCGGCGGCACCTGATCCACCGCCGAATTGATCACCTGCCGCACCTGCCCGGTCTCGGGCGGCATCTGCCACGTCGCCTTCTCGGCGACGGCCGGAATCTCCTCGATCGACGCGGCCGGCTTGATGACCGGCTGGGCCTTCGGCTCCGGCTTCCGGGCCACCTGCACCGGCGCGGGCGAGGACAGCCGCGCTTCGCCGAACCTCACGCGCAGACGATCGCCGTCGGGCTCCACCGCGTACTCCGGCTTCCCTTCCAGGTCGATGACCACGCGCGCCACGGGATCGCTGCCGCCCTTGAACTGCGCCACGCGGATGCGCTGCACGGCGCCGCTGTGCACGTCGATGGAGCTCCTGCGGACCGAGTTCCGCACTCCCTGCAGGTCGATGACCAGACGGGAGGGGTTGTCCAGCCGGAATGCGTTGTATGCGAACGCGCCGTCACCGGCGATGCTCACCTCGATCGACTCGCCGCTGCCGGTAGCAGCGACGGTCCGCACGCTCTTCGCTTTCGGAAGGTCGATGCCCGGAATGGAAGCAACCGGGCCCGCATCCTCGATTCGGACTTCGGCGATCGTCGGAACGCCGATGAGGTCCGCCGCCGTCATCACCACGGGCGGCTCGGCCGCGACGACGGGCGTTTCGGCCGGCGCTTCCACCTGGGCGAGCTCGATCGGCCCGGGCAATTCCGGCAGAAGAACCAGGACCGCCTTGTCGGCCGCCGAGACTTCCGGCGTGAACGGGGCGGTGAAACGGAACGTGACCCGGGTCAGCCGATTGCCCATCTCGACCGCCTCTTCGGCGGAGATCGAAGCGACGCCATCCGGCAGCGTCGAAGGGATCTCCAGCGCGGCGGGGCGTCCGGTAGCGGTCAGGTCGACCACGAAGACATCCGGCGCCGGGCTGTACGAGGTATAGGCCGGAGTGCCGCTGGTCCGAAGCGTCACGCGCGACGAGCCGAGCTCGATGGCGTTCAGCACCATCGTCGATGCCGTGGGGTCAGGCTTGGCCGCAGCCTGCGTCTTGCGCGACTTCCAGACACCCGCCTGGACGCCGTTGGCGGCCAGCAGCATCACCGCAGTCAGCAGCAGGATTCGCTTGCCTTCATTCATACTTCCCACCTTCATCTCACCCTCCACGCAGCCCCATCAGGCTCACCCCGGCGCGCTATCCCTTTCGTTCGGATGGCGGGGTCAGATCTTTGACCACCTCACGGTACCGCTCGATTCGAGTCGGATCGTTGACCTCCTGCCGGAAAACGACGGAGGAGGGAGTAATGCGAATGATCTCGCCATCGAGAACCTTGTCTCCCACGCGTATGAGATACCCCTTGTTGTCGGGCCCGTTGATCATCGCCACCAGGCCCTGCTTCGTCCTGATCACACCCTGCAGCTTCATCTCGTCGATGAGGAATCCCGGCGTTCCGGGCACACGGTCCCGCGGGACACGCGGGGCCGGACCAACGAGCGACTGGAACGGATCGCGGCGGCCCTGCGGGTCGTAGCGATAGGCATCGGGCCCGGTCGGCTCTTCGAGGATCTCCTCGAGTGCCTGCTGCACGCTGGTGCCGCTGGTGTCGGGCGGCGGCGTGGCCGTGCCGGTGGTCTGGGCCACGACCGTCACCGCGAGCAGCCCGGCCATCGCCATGATGGCCAGCAGGAACCTCCACGTCTGGGTCACGACTCTTTTACTCATTGGCCACCCGGTTTGCCGGATTTCGCTTTCGCATCACCCGCAGGCTCGGCGTCCTCGATGTAGACGAAGGTCTTGGCGACGAAGTCGGAGGCGATCGACCGGTTGGTCTGATCGCCGAGCGCGCTGATGTTGATCTGCTCGACGTTCATGATTCGCGAGAAGTTGCTCAGCCGGTTGAAGAGGATGGCCAGGTCGTGATAGCGGCCATCCACGGCCACCGAGATCGGCCACTCGGCGTAGGGATCACCGCTCTTGGCCGCGCCGAGCTTCGGGAACGTCAGGCGCTTGAGAGCGAAGTCACCCTGGTCGACGAGCGACTTGATCTTCTTGATGATCTCTTCCGTGTTGCGCGTGGAGGGAAGAATGCGACGGAGCTTTTCGAGCTCGAGCTCGAGCCGCCGGACTTCCTCGCGGAACTGCGGGAGCTTCCGCTCGGCGGCCCGTCCCTGTTCGATCTTCCTGTCCAGCTCCGCGATCCGCGTGTCGGCGGCCGCGATCTCTTCCTTGATCGGCTTGACGAGGTACGCGTTGACGCCCCAGATGATGACGATGGCCACGACCAGACCGACGACGGCGGCCACGTACCACGGCTTTCCTTCGAGACTCAGATCAGCCATGCGCGCCTCCTACTCCGCCGCCCCGCCGCCCGCTGGCGGCGCCGCCGTCCCCGTGGCCGCCGTGCCGGGTGTTCCGGCCGGCGCCCCCGGCGTCTTCGGCTGATAGGTGAAACCGAAACTCATGTCGAAGCCATAGACGAGCGGCACGGCGCTCACCTGGGCCATGTTGTTCAACTGCGGCTCTTCGAAATACGGATCGTTCTTGATGTTCTCCACGAAGTTCGCGATCGCGTTCGGATTCAGTCCCCGCCCGTTGATGGTGACGACGTTGCCGGCGACGTTCATCCGGTCGAGCCAGACCAGATCGGGAAGGTCCTGGCTGATGCGGTCCATGATGCGTACCGGACCCTTCTGATTGGCCTTGAGCTGGTTGATGAGGTCGATCCGGTTCTGGAGGCTGTCCTTCCGCTTCTGGAAGGCTTCCACCTCGGCGATGATCGCTTCGAGCTTCTGCGCCTCGACCTGTCGGACCGCGACAGCTTCCTTCCGGTTCGCGAGCGTCCGTTTGTTGATCAACCAGTAGGCGGCCGCGATCAGCAGAGCGAGACCGACCAGACCGACCACCAGGATGTTGTTGAAGTTCGGTCCCGCGCCGCCGACGACACTCTGGACGGCAGCAGGAACCGCACCGGCTCCCCGGACCGCCCGCCCCTCCCGCACTAAATTGATCTTGATCAAGCGTCCCCCAGCTTCCTTATGGCCAGCCCCACGGCGATGGCCATGCTCGGAGCGATCTCGGCCAGCTCTTCGGGATTGAACTCGCTCTCATCGACAGTGACGCGCCGGAAGGGATCGAGGATGGTCACGGGCATGCCGAACTTGTCGCGGAGGATGGCGTCGAGGTTGAGCACGCCCGAACCGCCGCCGGCCAGCACGATCTCGTCGACGCGCTCGGCTCCCGACGTGGCCGTGAAGAAGTCGAGCGTCTTCCGCAGCTCGCCCGCGAAGTCCTCGGATACCGAGTTCATGATCGGGATGACCTGCTGAATCGTGTAGTCGCCCTGCGGGCGTCCCCGCTTGAGCTCCTCGGCCTGCTCGAAGGAGAGGCTCAGCTCGCGCTGGATGGCGTCGGTGTACTGGTTGCCGCCGAAGGTGATGTCGCGCCAGAAGACCGAGCTCGATCCCGACAGCACGTTCACGTTCGTGACGGAGGCGCCGATGTTGACCAGAGCCAGGACCTTGTCCTCGTCGATGTCGTGGTTGACCTCGTAGCAGTTCTGGAGCGCGAAGGCGTCGACGTCGACCAGCATGGCCACCTTCCCGGTCTGGCTGATGACGGACGTGTAGTCGTTGATCTTGTCTTTCTTCACCGCCACGAGGATGACCTCGATGTTGTCGCCGGCGCCAGGGGTGCTGAGCGGGACGTAGTCGAGGTTCACGTCGTTGATGTCGAACGGGATGTACTGCTCCGCTTCCCACTGGATCGATTCGGACAGCTCCTCGGGCGACATGGCCGGGAGAGAGATCTTCTTGATGATGACCGAATGGCCGGAGAGCGAGGTCGCGTAGTTGGAATTCTTCACGGCTTTCTCGGTGTTCAGCCGGGAGATCGTCTCGACGACCATGGACGAGTCCATGATCGAGCCGTCGACGATGGCCTCCGGAGAGAGGCGCTCGATCCCGAGCTTCACCAGAGAATACGAGCCGCCCTTCTTCTCCTTCAGCTCGACGAGTTTGATCGCTGAGGAGCCGATATCAAGGCCGACGACATTTTTGCTCTTTGAGAAGAACACCGCTCACCCCATCCATCTCACTCACTTCTCACTTGGCTCCGAAGGTAGAAAGGTGATGCGAAATTACAACGTTTAAGTGGCGGTGTCAACTCTACAGAAAATAGATAAGTGAAACGATTACGCGTGTTTGCGCTAGAATGCGCGCCTTTCGGTCTCCTGAGGAGTTAGAGAATGGCCAAGATGTGCGAAGTCTGTGGTAAGGCGCCCGTGACCGGCCGCCGGATCAGCCACGCCCACAACGTCTCCAGCCGGCGCTGGCTGCCCAACCTCCAGCGCCTCCGGGTCATGGTCGGGAAAGCGGTCAAGCGGATGAATGTCTGCACCCGCTGCATCCGTACCGGGAAGGTCCAGAAGGCGGCGCGGTAGGTCGTGGTTCGAACAACCGTCCCCCTCACGCCGTGGCGTGCCTGATATTGTACTTCCGGTCCACCCGGATCACCCCTTCCAGCCCCCCCAGCGAGCGAATCACTTTCTCCAGGTGCTTGAGGTCGGCAATCTCGAGCACCAGCTCGGTCGTCGCCTTCCCCTCTCCAGTCCGCGTCTCCATCTGACGAATGTTCGTCTTCAGGTTGGCGATGGTGGAGACCACGCGCGCCAGCATCCCCTGCCGGTCCTCGGTCAGCAGCTCGAGCTCGACGAGGTACTGCGCCTCGCGCTGATCGGCCCACTCGACCGTGATCTCCCGGTCGGGGTTGAACATCAGGTTCTTCACGTTCGGGCAGTTCGCGCTGTGCACCGCCACACCCTTGCCGCGCGTGACGTACCCGACGATCCGCTCGCCGGGCAGCGGATTGCAGCATTTCGCCAGGTAGGTCATCAGGTCGTCGTAGCCGCGGACTTTGATGGCCGTGGCCGTTGAGGTGAAGGGGAAGATCTTCCGGACGGCGGCCTGGATCACTCCCTCGTCGGTCGGCCCCTTCTCCTTCTGTTCGTCGGTGACGAAGCGCTCGACGAGCGACCGCGCCGACACTTTCCCGTACCCGATGTCGGCGTAGAGGTCCTCGAGGCGGCCGAAACCATGCTCGGTCAGCACGCCGTCCAGGGCGCTCTCGGCGATGAGCTTCCGCCACTGCACCCGGTACTTCTTCGCTTCCTTCTCCACCAGCTTCCGCCCCAGCTCGATCGAGCGGTTCTTCTGCTCCGCGTTCAGCCAGTGGCGGATCTTGTGGCGGGCCCGCGAGGTGACGACCATGTTCGCCCACTCGCGGCTCGGCGTCTGCGTCGCGCCGGTGATGATCTCCACGATGTCGCCGTTCTGCAGGGGCGTGCGCAGCGGCACGAGCTTGCCGTTCACCCTGGCCCCGACGCAGCGATGGCCGACGTCGGTGTGGATCCGGTAGGCGAAGTCGAGCGGCGTCGCCCCCCGCGGGAAGGCGAAGACGTCGCCCTTCGGCGTGAAGGTGTAGACCTCGTCCGGGTAGAGATCGATCTTCAGCGAGTTCATGAAGACCCGCGGATCCTTGATCTCGTTCTGCCATTCCACGAGCTGGCGCAGCCAGAGGAAGTTGGCGTCGTCGCTCGACGCGCCCACCCTCCCCTCCTTGTACTTCCAGTGCGCGGCGATGCCCTGCTCGGCGATCAGGTCCATGTCCCGGGTGCGGATCTGTACCTCGAAGGGCTGCCCCCGCTCGGCCACCACCGTCGTGTGCAGCGACTGGTAGAAGTTCGGCTTCGGCATGGCGATGTAGTCCTTGATCCTTCCCGGGACCGGGCGCCACATCTGATGAATGATGCCGAGGCAGGCGTAGCAGTCTTTGACGCTGTTGGCGATGATGCGGAAGGCCAGGTAGTCGTAGAGCTGGCCGATGTCGATCTCCTGCCGGCGGAGCTTCGACCAGATCGAGTGCAGCGACTTCACCCGGCCCGTGACCTCTCCTTCGATCTCGTTCTCCTGCATCTTGCCGTTGAGCGTGGCCTTGACCCGCTC
The DNA here is from genome assembly GCA_035525015.1 of Thermoanaerobaculia bacterium. GTDB lineage: Bacteria > Acidobacteriota > Thermoanaerobaculia > Gp7-AA8 > Gp7-AA8 > DATLEX01. The sequence continues at coordinate 8,986 of DATLFC010000320.1, forward strand.
CACCACGTCACCGGAAACGGAGAGCTTCTCGTCGACGGCCGCGCGGAGGTCGGCGTACTCGCGCGGATGCAGGTGCCGGAAGGCGAGATCCTCGAGCTCGTTCTTGATCTTCCCCATGCCCAGGCGGTTGGCGATGGGGGCGTAGATGTCCATGGTCTCGTTGGCCACCGCGATCCGCCTCTCCTCCGGGAGAAACTGCAGCGTTCGCATGTTGTGCAGACGATCGGCGAGCTTGACCAGCACGACCCGCAGATCGGAGACCATGGCCAGGAGCATCTTGCGAAACGTCTCGGCCTGCTGCTCCTCCTTCGAGACGTAGGCGTAGCGCGAGATCTTCGTCACGCCGTCGACGAGCTCGGCAACGTCGTCGCCGAACAGCTCCTGCAACGCTTCCTTCGTGGTGAGCGTGTCCTCGAGGACGTCGTGAAGAAGGCCGACGGCGATCGACGTCTCGTCGAGTCGCATGTCGGCCAGGGTGTAGGCCACGTTCAGCGGATGGATCAGGTACGGCTCCCCCGAGCTCCGGACCTGTCCCTTGTGCTCGCGCGCCGAGAAGATGTAGGCCTTCTGGAGAAGCTCCTCGTCGAAATCGGGCTTGTAACTCTCGACCTTGTCGAGAATGTCTTCGAAGCGGATCATGGGGTCCTCGGGCCTCGGGCCTCGGGTCAACGTGGCGGCCCGAGGCCTGAGGACCGAAATGCTAGCAGTTTCCCGTTTCGTGCGACTGGTGCGGGTCTTGCTCCCGTGGAATTCTTGAAGCCGTCTGCCAGTGTCCGCGTCGCGGCCCCTGACCGCCGGGATTGACAGATTAAGGAGGTTGATGTGTCGAAACGTTCCTACATGCTTTTTGTTCTTACCCTGGTATTCGCGTTTGCCGCCATTCCAGCATTCGCCGGTCCAGCCCCGTCGAAGACCGCTGCCAACCAGAGCCTCGAGTCGCGTGATGCCGATCTGGCCATGGTGCGCGATCTGGCCGCCAACGAGCAGGTGGCGCGGGTTCTCGCTGCGCACGGGTTCTCGCCCGAAGAGGTTGAGAACCGCCTTGCGCAGCTCTCCTCTCACGATCTGGCGCAGCTCGCTCAGAATCTCGATCAGGTCCAGGCCGCAGGCTTGACGAAGCAGGAGTGGATCTGGATCGGCGTCGGTGCGCTGGCCGCGCTGATCATCGTCATAGCTCTGACCTGACCCCCTTCCCGGCGTAGTAGGCTTCACTACGGGCGGGCCTCACGGCCCGCCCCCATGTGTTTCCGCCGTGATTGTCGAATGCTGAGAGTCCTCCTTCTCCTCGCCCCGCTCCTGCTCTCTTCCTGCGTCTACTGGACTCCGAGGTCGCTCCGCGCCAGCAGCGTGGCCCGGGTCATCCCGAATGTTCCGCTGCAGACGTGGGACATCAAGTCGTGCGGGGCCGGGTCGCTGTCCTCGGTACTCCAGCACTACGGCGACACGACGACGATGGAGGAATGGGACGCCGCGCTGCAGAAGACGCGCGGCGGCGTCATGTCGATCGACCTCGTTCTGGCCGCGCGCGAGAGAGGGTTCGATGCACGGCTGGTCACGGGCGACCGGCTGATGATCGCGCGGGAGCTGCTCGACGGCCGCCCGCTGATCCTGATGCTGCAGGTCATCCAGGCCCCGGGACGCTCCTTCGACTTTTTTCACTTCGTGGTCCTGGACGGCTTCGATCCGGACCTGAAACTGATGCGCACCCAGTTCGGCGACGGCAAGGCGCGGTGGGTGAAGTACGACAGGATCGAGAACGCGTGGCGCGGCGGCGGCTTCGCCGCCATCATCATCCGTCCCGCCGATGCGGTCACGGAACTGGTGAAAGCGGCCGTGACTCTGGAAGAGCAGGAGCTCCACGACGATGCCGCACGGGAGTACCGCCGGATCCTGGATCAGCACCCCCACTCGGTGCTGGCGTGGACGAACCTGGGGAACGTGGAGACGCGCCGCGGCAACAGCAGCGCCGCCGAGGAAGCGTTCCGCAGAGCGGTCGAGCTGGACACGATCGCCGCCGATGCACTGAACAACCTGGCCTGGCTCCTGTACGAGCAGCGCAGGCTCGACGAGGCGGAGACGCTGGCCCGGCGCGCCGTCGAGGCTCCCGCGCCCGATGTCTGGATGCGACTCGACACCCTGGCCCACATCCAGCTCCAGCGCGGCGACTGCTCCGCGGCCAGAAGCACCTGGCAGAAGGCCATCGAGAACACTCCCGCCGCTCGCGCCGCCGAGAGGACAGAGATGACGGCGGCTATGATCAAGGCTTGTCATTCCGAGCGTAGCGAGGAAGAGCCTTCCTCCGCCCCGATTCCTCGCTTACGCTCGGAATGACATGTTCTCCCGCCGCGCGGAGTGGAACACTCCGCTGAATCGGATCACTGCGCTGCGCGAGGAGCGGCGGCGTCGTGGCGAAGAGATCCTCGACCTCACCGTTTCCAACCCGACCAGCGCCGGCCTTTCGTATCCGCTCGACGAGCTCGCGGAGGCCCTGCAACGCGCAGCCCGCGCGCCGTACGATCCACAGCCCCTCGGCCTCCGCACCGCGCGCGAGACTCTTGCGCACCATCTGCAGTGCGATCCCGACGACGTGATGATCACCGCCTCCACCAGCGAGGCCTACGCGTTCCTCTTCAAACTGCTCACCGATTCCGGCGACGACATCGCGGCCGGCATCCCCTCCTATCCCCTGCTCGAGCACCTGGCGGGCATGGAGCACCTCTCCCTCCGGCCGTTTCGACTGGAGCTGCACAAGCGTTGGGAAGTGACCGGCGCCGAGCCGGGTGAGCGCACACGCGCCATCGCCGTCGTGAGCCCGAACAATCCCACCGGCTCTTTCGTGGAGACCGCGGAGATGCATCGCCTCGCCGAGCACAGGCTCCCGCTGATCATCGACGAAGTGTTCCGAGACTATCCGGTCGACGGCGGCCATCCCGGCCAGCCGCCGCACGACCTTCTCTCGTTCTCCCTCGGCGGACTCTCCAAGTCGGCCGGACTTCCTCATTACAAGCTCGGCTGGATCCGCCTCGGCGGACCGGCGGCCGGCAGGCGGGCGGCGCTCGAGGCGCTGGAGCTGATCGCCGACAACTACCTCTCCGTCGCCACACCGGTGCAGGCGGCACTCCCCGATCTGCTGCGCATCGGCGAACGGATTCGAGCGTCGATCCTCGAGCGCGTCCGCTCGAATCTCGTCCTCGTCCGGGCGACGCTTCAGGAAGAGCCATCCGTTACAGTCCTCCCGGTGGAAGGCGGCTGGTCGGTCGTTCTGCGGATTCCCGCGACGGTCCCGGATGAGGACATTGCCCTGGCGTTGCTGCATCGCGGCGCGCTGGTGCAACCGGGTTACTTGTTCGATTTCCCGGCCGAAGGATATCTGGTGATCTCGCTTCTCACCCCGCCGAAAACGCTGACGGAAGGGCTTCGCAGACTGCTCGAGGTGATCCCGCGATGAAAGAACACTGGACGCTCGACCCGGAGATCACGTTCCTGAACCACGGCTCGTTCGGCGCGACGCCGCGCACGGTGCTCGAGAAACAGAGCGAGCTGCGGGCGCGGATGGAAGCGGAGCCGGTGCGCTTCTTCACCCGCGAGCTGGAGCCGCTGCTCGACGCCGCGCGCGCGAATCTGGCCGGCTTTCTCGGGGCGGAGGTGGAAGGGATCGCGTTCGTTCCGAACGCAACGGCCGGCGTGAACGCGGTGCTTCGGTCGCTCGACCTCGACAAGCACGATGAGCTGCTCGTCACGAATCACGAATACAACGCCTGCCGCAACGCGCTGGAGCTCGTGGCGTCCCTTTCGGGGGCGAAGGTCATCGTGGTGGAGATCCCCTTTCCGGTCGGGGATCCGGAATCGGTGGCCGGGCTCGTTCTGGAGCGTGTCACCGAACGGACGCGACTTTTTCTCATCGATCACGTGACGAGCCAGACGGCGATGATCATGCCGGTCGAGCGGCTCGTGGCGGAGCTCGGCCGCCGCGGCATCGATACGCTTGTCGACGGCGCACATGCGCCCGGCATGCTGCCGCTCGACCTCCGCGCGCTCGGCGCCGCGTACTACACGGGCAATCTGCACAAGTGGGTCTGCGCGCCGAAGGGCAGCGCGTTTCTCTACGTGCGCGCGAACCGGCGTTACGGTGTGCGGCCGGTCTCGATCAGCCACGGCGCAAACTCTCCGCGGAGGGACCGCAGCCGCTACCTCCTCGAATTCGACTGGACGGGGACGTTCGATCCGACGGCCTGCCTTGCCGTCCCCGAATCGATCCGCTTCATGGAGTCGCTCGTTCCGGGCGGCTGGCCGGAGATCATGCGCCGCAATCACACATTGGCCATCCGGGGGCGCGACATCCTCGCCGCGGCGCTCGCGATCGATCCCCCCGTTCCCGACGCGATGCTGGGGTCGATGGCGGCGCTGCCGCTCCCCGACGGCACGGCCACGACGGCGCCGTCCCTCTACGGCGACCCGCTGCAGGATGAGCTCTTCGAAAGGGATCGCATCGAGGTGCCGGTCGTTCCCTGGCCGCACCCGCCGAAGCGGCTGCTCCGCATCTCCGCGCAGCTCTACAACAGCGAACGAGAGTACGAAAAGCTGGCAAATTCACTCCGCGCCCGGTTAACGGTCAACCGTTAAGAAACCTCTGCATAAGGTGCCCTCTCCCCGCGCGAGCGGGGAGAGGGTGGCCGAAGGCCGGGTGAGGGGCGGCGATCGCAACCCCTCATCCGCCGCTTCGCGGCACCTTCTCCCCGCAAGCGGGGAGAAGGCACGGCGTTGTGCAGAGCTTCCTTAAGGAGGCCTGGTCCGCTAGACGGCCGCTTTCTCTCTCTGCAGCGACTTCAGCTTCGCGGCGATGTAGTCGCGGTTCATCCGGCCGATGAAGTCGATGGAGATCTCCTTGGGGCAGACCGCCTCGCACTCACCGTACAGCGTGCAGCTGCCGAACATCTCCTCCATCACCTCGACCATGTTCACGACGCGCTGGAAGCGCTCCGGCTGTCCCTGCGGGAGCAGGCCGAGGTGCGAGACTTTCGCGGAGGTGAAGAGCTGCGCGGCACCGTTCGGGCACTGCGCGACGCACGCGCCGCACTGGATGCACTCGGCGGCGTCCATGGCCAGTTCCTGTACGGGCTTCGGGATCGGATGCGTGTTCGCTTCGGGCGCGCTGCCGGTGTTGACGGAGACGAACCCGCCGGCCTGAATGATCGTATCGAGCGCGGTGCGGTCGACGATGAGATCCTTGATGACCGGAAAGGCGCGGGCCCGCCACGGCTCGATCCAGATCTCGTCCCCATCCCTGAAATGACGCATGTGAAGCTGGCAGGCGGCGAGGCCGTTGCCGCGCGAGCCGTGCGCGACGCCATTGATCATCATTCCGCACGACCCGCAGATTCCTTCACGGCAGTCGTGCTCGAAGTGGATCGCCTCCTCGCCTTTCTCGATGAGCTGCTCGTTGACGACGTCGAGCATCTCCAGAAACGAGGCATCGGGGCTGATGTCCTCCGCGTTGTAGGCGACGAAGCCGCCTTCGGCTTCGCGCGATCTCTGCCGCCAGACGTGAATGGTCAGGTTCATTTGTAGGACCTCGTGGCCAGCTTCACTTCCTCGAACTCCAGCGGCTCCTTGTGCAGCCGCGGCTCGCTGTCGTCGCCGGTGTACTCCCAGGCGGCGACGTAGAGAAACTCGTCATCGTTTCGCCTCGCCTCTCCTTCGTCCTGGTACTCGAGGCGGAAGTGACCGCCGGCCGACTCTTCGCGATGGAGAGCATCGACGCACATCAGTTCCGCCAGCTCGAAGAAATCGGCCACGCGGCCGGCCTTTTCGAGCGACTGGTTCGGCTCCTCACCCCCGCCGAGAACGCGGACGTCGCGCCAGTACTGCTCCTTCAAATGGGCCACCATCCGGCGCGCCTCGCGCAGCCCTTCGGCCGACCGGGCCATGCCGCAGTGCTCCCACATGATGCTGCCGAGCTCGCGGTGGAACGAATCGACGCTGCGCGTGCCGCGAGCCGAAAGGAGTCGCGACGTGCGGTCCTGCACGGCCGCGACAGCATCCGCGAAGGCGGCGGAGTCCGCCGGCACCTTCTTGCCGAACTGCGTGGCCAGGTAGTCGCCGATCGAGACCGGGAGGACGAAGTAGCCGTCCGCCAGGCCCTGCATCAACGCGCTGGCGCCAAGGCGATTCGCACCGTGGTCGGAAAAGTTCGCCTCCCCGATCACATAGAGTCCCGGAATCGTGCCCATCAGGTCGTAGTCGACCCACAGGCCGCCCATCGAGTAATGCGGCGCCGGATAGATCCGCATGGGGACCTCGTACGGATTGTCGGCAGTGATGTCGTGGTACATCTCGAACAGATTGCCGTAGCGCTCCTGGATGGATGGTCTGCCGAGGCGCTTGATGGCGTCGGTGAAATCGAGATAGACGCCGCGGCCGCTGGGGCCGACGCCGAGACCCGCGTCGCACACTTCCTTCGACGCGCGCGAGGCGATGTCGCGCGGCGCGAGATTTCCGAAACTCGGGTACTTCCGCTCCAGGTAATAGTCGCGCTCCGATTCGGGAATCTGCTGCGGCGGGCGCGTGTCGCCTTTCGACTTCGGAACCCAGATGCGGCCGTCGTTGCGAAGCGACTCCGACATCAGCGTCAGCTTCGACTGGTACTCGCCCGACTGCGGGATGCACGTCGGATGGATCTGCGTGTAACAGGGATTGGCGAACGCGGCGCCGCGCTTGTACGCACGCCAGATCGCGGTCGCGTTCGACGCCTTGGCGTTCGTCGAAAGATAGAACACGTTGACGTAGCCGCCGGTGCCGAGCACGACGGCGTCGGCGCTGTGCGCTTCGATCCGTCCGGTGACGAGGTCCCGCGTGACGATTCCTTTGGCGTGCCCATCGACCACGACCAGATCGAGCATCTCGTGGCGGTTGTACTGCTTCACCCGTCCCACCGCGATCTGCCGCTCCAGCGCCTGAAACGCGCCGAGAAGGAGCTGCTGCCCCGTCTGTCCGCGGGCGTAGAAGGTGCGCGAGACCTGCACGCCCCCGAACGAGCGGTTCTCGAGCAGGCCGCCGTACTCCCGCGCGAACGGCACTCCCTGCGCGACGGCCTGGTCGATGATGTCGACCGAGAGCTCGGCGAGACGGTAGACGTTCGCTTCGCGGGAGCGGTAGTCGCCTCCCTTGATCGTGTCGTAGAAGAGGCGGTAGATGCTGTCGCCGTCGTTCCGGTAGTTCTTCGCCGCGTTGATGCCGCCCTGCGCGGCGATCGAGTGCGCGCGTCGCGGGCTGTCCTGGTAGCAGAAGGCGGCGACCTCGTAACCCAGCTCGGCGAGTGACGCGGCGCCGGCCGCGCCGGCCAGGCCGGTGCCGACCATGATCACCTTGTACTTCCGCTTGTTCGCCGGGTTAACCAGCTTCACGTCGAAGCGGCGCTTCTGCCACTTCGACTCGAGCGGGCCGGGCGGAATGTTGGAGCGAAGGTCCATGCTTGCCTACCTAGCGTCCGACCAGGCCGAACAGCACCGACAGCGGGAACGACACGTTGCCGAGGACGACGATCGTCGAGATCGCCGATGCCGCGCGCCTGGCCAGCGCCAGGTAGCGCGGATGGCTCACGCCCAGG
>DATLFC010000005.1:0-19229 GCA_035525015.1 Thermoanaerobaculia bacterium
AGCCCCGCCACGACGCAGCAGTTCACCCCTCCGGCCGAGCCGGAGTCGCCCTGGAACAACCCGCCGGCCGGAGGCGAGACTCGCGCCTTCCCCAAGATGAACTTCGAAGAGATGCAGAAGATGGCCTCCGAGCGTGAGGCCGAGCCCACCGCCCCGCAGGAAGATGATTCCCCGTTCGGCGCGCCGCCGGGGGCCGAGCAGTTCAGCGGCGAGACCCGCGCCTTCCCCAAGATGAATTTCGACGACATGAAGAAGCTGGCCGATGAAGGCAGGCCTTCGGAGTCGGCGGAGAAAGAGGCTCATCCGGCTGCCGGCGAGACGCGGGCCTTCCCTCAGATGAGTTTCGACCAGGGCGCTCGGGACAAATCACCGGCCACGGCGACTCCCCGGGACGAGACGCCGTGGGGCATGCGCGCCGAAGAAGAGCCTGCCGCGGAGCCGGCCAGACAGACAGCTGGCGACAACGGCATCGCGCTCAGCGATGAACAGATCGACCAGATCGCCCGCCGCGTGGTGCAGATGATGTCCGATCAGGTCGTGCGCAACATCGCCTGGGAAGTGATCCCCGACATGGCCGAGATGGTGGTAAAGGAGCGCATCCGGCAGCTCGAGAGCGAGAGCTGACGGCTGAGGGCCGTCGTGAAAATCTACACGCGCACCGGCGATACCGGTGACACCTCGCTCTTCGGCGGACACCGCGTCAGGAAGCATGACCGCCGCATCGACGCGTACGGGACGATCGACGAGCTGAACTCCTTCATCGGTGTGGCCCGCGCCGCGTTCCCGGAGTCGCCGCTCGACGAGGAGCTCGAGCGAGTGCAGAACGATCTCTTCGCCATCGGCGCACAGCTGGCCGCGCCGGGAAACGACCGCTTCACTGGCGCCGCGCCGGTGCGCGTCGACGAGCTGGAGGGGGCCATCGACGAAGCCGAGGGCGAGCTGGCGCCGCTGATGAACTTCATTCTGCCCGGCGGCACGCTCGCCGCAGCGCAGCTGCACGTGGCCCGGACCGTCTGCCGCCGCGCCGAGCGGATCGTCGTCTCCCTCGGTCCCGAGGCGCCGCAGACCACGGTCGTCTACCTCAACCGTCTTTCCGACTTCCTCTTCGTGGCCGCGCGCCTGACGAATCGAAAGCTCGGCGCGGAAGACGTGATCTGGAAGAGCGGGTAGGGCAACCTCTTTCCTCAGCGGCGCGGGGCCTCGGCGGAGTTGCGCCACGCGGACCACCAGAGATCGCGCAGCATCGATGCGCCGGCGGCCAGACGGTCGCTGGCAAACGCGATCCCCTGCTGCGGGTTCCGGTTGAACGGGTCGAAGGCGCCGTCTCGATCGAGCGTGTAGAGGTCGGTCACGAGCGCGTTCGAGGCGCGGATGAAATCGAGGGCCGTCACGAAGTAGTCGGTGCGGAGGACCGGATCGGCGAGCTTCGGCGTCACCTGCTCGAGCTCGACCGCACGCGACACGAACACCGACTCGAATCGGGAATGCGTGCCGCAGTCGGTGGCGAAGTCGTGCGGGTTCTCGGCCAGGGCCCACCCGTTGTAGTGCATCGTGGAATGGTGCGGGTTGGCGGAGTCGGAAACGTAATGACCGAGGATGCCGGCGGAGTGGATGATCTCCCGCTCCAGTTGGGCGCGCTCGGTCGTGCCGGCGGTGCTGAAGCGCCAGCGGCGGAACTGGTTGGTCAGCAGCTCCGACAGCTCGGCCACGCGCCACGGCACGAAGCCGGTGGTGTCGTTGTCGATGCCCCAGCGCCGCAGGCGTCCGGACTCGTGCATCAGCGCGATGAACTCGTAGCGGCTGCGCGGCAGGTCGAGGCCGGCCGCGAACTCGTAGTCGAGGAAGTGATCGGGCGATCCGACCGCCTGGAGCGACTCTCCCGCGCTGCGCCAGCGGTCGGGCTCGTAGCCGAGCCACACCAGCTCCGGGAACGAGCGGAGAAAGAAGTGCGGCATGTCGGTCGGGAGGCCGACGGTGGCCGCTTCGTTGGCGAGGGAATGGCCTTTTTCGCCCCAGGCCAGTGCGGGCGATGCAGAGACGAGGATGGCCAGAGCGGCAGCCGCAAATTGAGAATTGAGAATTGAGAATTGAGAATTCTTTTTCATGACTTATTATCAGTTCTAATTCTCAATTCTCAATTCTGCATTCTCAATTCGCCGCGCGGAAGGCGCGGCGCAATGGTCGGGGCAAGAGGATTTGAACCTCCGACCTCACGGTCCCGAACCGTGCGCTCTGACCAGGCTGAGCTATGCCCCGAGGATGGATGCAGACCGCGGCTGCCGCAAAAACGGCGCGCGAAAGGCAGCGGATTCTAGGAGAATTCCGCCCACCGGTCAACGGCCCCCTCCGGCGTTTCATTCCGGTGCCAAACCCGCCATTCTGAAATCGGGCCGCTGCCGCAGTACGTTGAGCCGTTTGAAAGGAGGCCCGCTCATGCGAAGCCTCACAGCAGTTCTCCTCACCGCCATCATCGCGCTCCCGGCCGCTGCTCAGCAGCCCGCCTACGGCGAGCGCGTGGACGTCACGGCCGTTCTCCTCGACGTCGTCGTCACCGACAATCGCGGCAATCAGATCCTCGGCCTGACGAAGGACGATTTCACCGTTCGCGAGAACGGCGTGAAGCAGACCGTCGACTCGGTCGATTACGTAACCAGCCGCCGCCTCCTCACCAACCGCGAAGAGAAGCTCCCCTTCGACGTCGAGCACGTGAAGGAAGAGCGCTACATCGTCTTCTTCTTCGACAAGCCGGAAGCGGGAGCGATGTTCGAGCATGTGGCGCGCGCCCGCCGCGCGGCCGCCGAGTTCATCAAAGAGAACATGGGCGGCAGCGACCTCGCCGCCGTCGTCGGGCACGATGTGCGGCTGAAGGTCTACAGCGACTTCACATCGAACAAGCAGCAGCTCAAAAAGGCCCTCGATCGCGTGGCCACTTTCGGACCGGGAGAGACGAAAGCGACGTCGCCCGCCGGCACGCCCTCCATTCTGCGCAACATCGATTCCTCCGAGATGATGAGCGGCAGCGGCACGGTGTACGAAGGGCTCCGCGTCCTCGCCGACGGGCTTCGGGACATTCGCGGCCGCAAGAACCTGGTCCTCTTCTCGCCCGGTATCGTCGAACCGGGTGAGATCGTGCGCGGAGGCATTCTCCTGAACACGAGCCGCTACTACGAGCCTATGATCGAGGCGCTTCATGCCGCGAACGTGACGGTCTTCGCCTCGAACCTGGTGCCGAATGCGCCGTCCGAGCCTGTCTTCCACCAGACGCTCGAACGGATCGCCGGCGAGACCAACGGCGGCTACTTCCGCCACGCCATCTCCTTCACGCCGGTACTCGAAGAGGTCGAGAAGGCCAGCGGCGGCTACTACCTGATCACCTATCGCAGCAGCAAGCCGCGCGGCGCCAGAGGATTCCAGAAGGTCAGCGTCTCGATCAACAACCCGGAATTCGTCGTCAAGGCCCGGCCGGGCTACGTGTACGGCGAATAGTGTCAGGCTCGGAATGACACGATGTCGCCCGGCACGAGCTGCGCCAGCTTCCAGCGCTCCGACGTCATCACGGTCATCGGCTGGAGATATCCGCCGGTGACCGGATGGTCGGGGCCCATGGCCACGACGCTGCCGTCCGGATGAAGCTGCACGCTGCCGCATTGCATCCCGCACGACGCGAGCGTGGCCGGCGCCTCAGCTCCCGCGGGCGCGACGAGACGCATCCGGATCCCCACCCGATCGAGCTGCGGCGAGACTTCGCAGACCAGGTCCCGCACCTCGCTCTCGTGCGGACCGGCCACCGCCCGAATCTCCAGCCGGTCGCCGCGCAGCAGCGGCTCGATCTCGCCGCGCACCGGCCCTGCCGCCAGATACCCGCGCAGGCCGTTCGTGATCCGGCCGGCCCGGATCTCCTCCCCCTCCCGCACCGCGAACTGCCGGATGTCGTCGACTGGCCGGCCGCCGGCGGTGATCTCGACATCGGCCCCGAACCAGGAACAGATGACGTCGCGCCGCGCCACGGCTCGCGGCCCGGTCAACGCTGATTCGAGGATCGGCGCGCCGGCCTGATTGCCGGCCGCGCGATTGGCGTGCGCTGCGGCGACGTCGTCGAACGGGCCTCCGGGAGGAAGACCACGCAGCGTTCGGCTCCAGTCGGGGGCGGTCACGATCTGGCTGAGCGGCGATGCGATGAGCTCGAGGGGGAAGGGGGGCGCCGGTGAGGACGCCGGCGTTCCACCGTTCTTCTCGAGTGGGGCGAGGGTCGGGACGATGACGATCTCGTCGCCGGGGGTGAGGGCGTGCTCGAGCGGGTGCGAAGTGCGGCCGAGGAGGTTCCAGCCGCCGGGGGAGTCGATCGGATAGAAGCCGGCCACGGCCCCCGCCGCGGCGAACGTTCCGGCGGCGACACGCGGTCGCGACGTCGGCCGCCGCGGCATCGACCACTCCGGCGGCCAGCCGTCGAGGTAACCGAACCCTCCTCGAAAGCCGAGGTACCGGACAACGAGACGCAGCGCCGCAACGCGGCGCAGGAGATCGTCGCGAGTGATGCGCGCGGCGGCGAGGAGCTCCGGGAGATCGGGGGCGTCGTCGTCGCGGAAGCTGACGGTGACGAGGTGCTTTGCCGCGGGAGGGAGCGCGGGTGAGGACACCCGCGCCCCACGGATCGCATCGACATCGGGAGCGGTGTGGAAGATGACGTAAAGAGACGAGTGGCCCGCGATGCAGGCGACGACTCCCGGAAGGTTCCTGATCGCCGCGGCCAGGCCATGCAGCTCCGCCGCCGGCACATCGCCCACCACGGCGAGAACTGCGCGATCGCCCGCAGGCGCAATCTTCACCTCTGCATGCTAACGTCAGGGCTCGGGGCGCAGTGCTCGGGGCTCAGACCCTCCATCCTCTGAGCCCCGAGCCCCGAGCCCTGAGCCCTGAGCCATGAACAAGCGACAGGCTGACCACCTCGCCGACCTCGCGCGGCAGGCGATGATCGAGCGCGGTCTCGAGCCCGGCTTCGACGCCGAGATCGAGCGTGAAGTCGCCGCGCTCCGTCCGCCTCGCCATGACGACGACGCCGCTCTCCGCGATCTGCGGGACGTTCCCTGGTGCTCGATCGACAACGACGATTCGCGCGATCTCGACCAGCTCACGTACGCGGAGCCGGCGGGCGACGGAAACGTCCGCGTCTACATCGCCGTCGCCGACGTCGACGTGCTGGTGAAGAAGGACTCCGCCATCGACCGCCGCGCCGCGCACAACACCACTTCGGTCTACACCGCGGCGCGCATTTTTCCGATGCTGCCGGAGCGGCTGTCAACCGATCTCACCTCGCTCAACGAGCATGAGGAGCGGCGGGCGATGGTCGCTGAGCTGACCGTTCGCGACGACGGGCACGTGAGCGAGGGGGACGTCTATTTCGCCCGCGTCCACAACCACGCGCAGCTCGCCTACGACTCCGTCGCGGCATGGCTCGACGGCGAGGGTGAGCTGCCCGAAAAGGCGAAGCGCGCCCGCGAGCTCGCGGAGACGATCCGGCTGCAGGACAAGGTGGCCGACCGGATGCGCGACCGCCGTCATGAGAACGGCGCGCTCGACCTCGAGACCATCGAGCCGCGGGCCGTCATCCGGAACGGGGAGGTGGTCGAGCTGCGCCGCGAGAAGCGGAACAACGCCCGCCTCCTGATCGAAGACTTCATGATCGCGGCGAACGGCGTCACCGCGCGCTTTCTGGAGCGGAAAGGCTTCTCCAGCATCCGCCGCGTCGTCCGCTCGCCGGAGCGGTGGGATCGCATCGAGCGCATCGCCGAGGAGCTGGGGGAGCGGTTGCCGCCCGGCCCCGATCCGATCGCGCTCGAGGAGTTCCTCCTGCGCCGGCGCAAAGCGGACCCAATGCGCTTCCCTGATCTCTCGCTGGCCATCGTCAAAGCGATGGGCGCCGGGGAGTACGTGCTGGAGCGCGCCGGAACCGAGTCGCCCGGGCATTTCGGGCTGGCCGTGCGCGACTACGCGCATTCGACGGCGCCGAATCGGCGTTTCCCCGATCTCATCACGCAGCGCCTGGTCAAGGCCGCGCTGGCCGGGGAACGTTCCCCCTACACCGACGACGAGCTGGCGTCGCTCGCCGGGCACTGCACGATGCAGGAAGACGCGGCGAACAAAGTCGAGCGGCAGATCGCGAAGTCAGCGGCGGCCTGCCTGCTGACATCGCGCATCGGCGAGAAATTCGACGGGATCGTCACCGGCGCCTCGTCGAAGGGAACGTGGGCCCGCGTCTTCAACCCGCCGGTCGAAGGGAAAATCGTGCGGGGCCACAAGGGCCTCGACGTCGGCGACCGCGTCCGCGTGAAGCTCCTGTCGGCCGATGTGGAGCGCGGCTTCATCGATTTCGCCCGCATCCGGCGGTGACTATGCCAAGCGCGGCGAGGTGGACGATTCGGTCCAGCAGCATGCATTGGACGCCGGGGCCGACGCTCACTCGTTCCAGATCGAGGTCGCGCGCGAACGGCAGCGTCCGGCCACCCCAGCGGAAGAAGAGATCGTGCGCGGTGCTCGACGTATAGCCCGCGAAATCCTGAAAAAGTGCACCCTCGTGGATGAAGACGTCCCACGCCACGATCCAGAGGACGACCGCCGCAACGGCCGCGAGAGGAAGCCGCCGCAGCACGATTGCCAGCACGACGCCGATGAGCAGCGGCGCGAGTGCGTACCAGTACCACCCTTCCTTCCCGCCGGCGGGGACGCTGACGCCCGTGGCGCGCGCGATCCGGATGTACCCCGCGGCATTCACCGCCTGCGCAAGCGCAAACGTCACGACCGCGATCCCGGACAGTGCCAGGAGCGGGCGGTGCTCGCGCCAGTTTCGCGCGAGCACCCAGGCGACAATCAGAACGAGCGGGCCGAGGTAGAGCGCGATGGCGAGGGGCCGAAGAGCATTCCAGTGCGTGGCGCTCGTCCAGGCAAACGATGCGACGAGAACCCGCAGCATCTGCGCGTAGTCGATCGCGGCCGGTGCCGCGGGAGCCGGCGGGCGGTCGAAGGCGAACAATCCGAGAGGGTTGTTGGTCCGCATGGCCAGATCGATGAGGGTGATGACGACCGCGAGCGTTCCGAGAACGACGACCGTGACGATGCGACGCAGCGGCGCGCGCTGCATCCGCCACAAAAACGGCAGCACGACCGCCACCGGCCAGGAGTACAGCTTCGCCGCGAACGCTCCCGCCCACAGAAGTCCCTCGGCGAGATGGCCCCGCCGACTCGAGGGAGCATGGAGCGTCACCGCCACGGCCGAAGCGATCAGCGCGCAGGCGAACGCGTCGTTGCTGGCCCGCACCACGAGCGTCAGCCATGTCGGCAGCGAAACGAGGAGCGCCGCCGCGAGCAGGCCGGCATGACCGGCCACGCGCCAACCGATGCTCGCCGTAGCCAGCACGGTCACCAGCGCGCAGAAGAGGGAGAACCCACGCCAGAGTCGTAGCTCGGCCAGCGGCGTGCGGACGGGAAGCAGCCGCGCGAGCGGCGCCGCGACGAGGTAGTAAAGCGACGCCTGCTGCGCTTCGTAATTGGCACCTTCGTAAGGACGCCGGTCCGCCGCCGTCAACGGACGATCGGCGAGGAGATCCGACCGCTCCGCGACCGCCTGCGGCCATCGCGCACCGAGCGCCTCGAATGAATGAGGGAGGCCGCCCTCCCCTTTCATGCTCGCGCGCAGGTACGGCGGAAGCGAGGGCTCACGCATCGTCGGGCTGCGCCCCTCCTGCAGCGTGAATGCGAGCCGCGCCACGTGATGAAGCTCGTCCAGACCGGAATACGGCGGATGCGCAGCCATCTGCAGGTGAAGGCGCGCCAGTGCCGCAACCGCGAGGACGATCCAGAGCCAGCGGCTCATCCGGCCCGCGGCCGCGCCGCGCTCCCGATCAGGTAGAGGGCCGGCGCGACGAGGTGCATCAGCAGACGATCCGCCGACGCCGCCAGATGATCCTGGAGCTGCCACGTCGTGACCATATACGCGGCGATGTACACGGCGCTCATACCGATCATCAGGATCAGCGGCACCGCCAGCGTGCGCCAGTCACGCCGCATTGCCAGGAGGATCACCGCCAGCGCCACCGCGATCCAGAAGAGGCCCCACTGCTCCAGATCCCCTGCGTAGGCGAGGTAACCGTTGATCGCGGGAAGCAACCTTTCCGTCCGCTCCGGAAGCGTGGACAGAAGCAAGATCAGAGGATCATCGTCCGTCGGCTCGACTCGGCTTCTCCACGCCAGAAGGGTGCAGAGCGCCGCGCCGAACGCCGGCAGAGCAGCAGGAAGGCGCCGCCGCCAGATCACGACGGCGGCGGCGAGAAGAAGAACGGCGAACGGCAGCCCTTCGTTCTTGGTCAGGACGAGGAACGAAAGCCAGACTCCGAACCGGAAAGGAGACGCCCGTTCCACCAGCTCGAAAAACGCGCAGCCGGCGAAGGCCGCCAGGAAGATGTCGTTGTACGCGGAGAGCGCTCCCCCTTCGGGCGAGATCGCGAACTGCGGCAGCCATGGAATCAGCGCCGCGGGCCAGGCGCCGACGTACCGGCGGGCGTGCAGAGCGAACGATCCGAGGGCGAGGACGTACATCCAGCGGATGGCGAGGTCGTCGGAGCTGCCGCCGGCGACCATGACGGCCGCGTTGGCGATCGGAACGAGAAGGGGGTATTCGTTTTTCGGGTTCGGTCCGTGCTCGCCCCGGAAGAACGGGCCGTCGACCATCCGCTCGTTCGCGATGGCCTTCGCCTTCAGGACCCAGAACGCGCGGCCGTCGTAGTCGCGCAGCGGGATGATCGCCGACGCGAACAGCAGGAACACGACCGGGGCGATGGTCACGACGGTGGCGGCAGCGCTGGTCTGCACGGACTCGCGCGGTGCGCGGCGGGGAAAGGAAGCCAGAACAGCGATCGCGGCGAGAAGGAGCACGATCATCACCGGCAGCATCGGCAGCCGAAGCAGCATGGTCGCGTACAGAACGAATCCGGTCGTGCCGACGCCGAGGAGGAAACGGGGGCCGCCGCCCGCCAGGCGGGCCACGGCCGCGCCGATCAGCGGGAAGGCGATGGCGGTGATGATGGCGCCGGTCACGAGCCCTCCGGCCAGTGGAAGTACGTCGCGCCCGACGCATCACGCCACGACTGATAGACGTACAGCTCGGCCTCCGAGGTAACGACGAGGTCCACCGGCCATTCGATCGGCACCAGCGTGCGCGGGTCGAGGAAGTGCTCGCCTTCGCCCAGGCGGATGGGAAGGCGGCGGTCATGCGGATTGAGGAGCCAGATGCGGCTGCCGGCGCGGTGGGGGATGCGAAACGAGCGGGCGAACGTCGCGTGGGGCAGGACATCGGCATCGGGAACAGCGCGATTCACGAACCAGAAGCGCGAACGGAGCGGCTGATCCGCCTGGACGCGCAGCCAGCCGGCGTCGAGCGTCGAGAAGAGCTGGTAGACGAGATCGTTCCACGTTCGCATCTCCCCCGGCGCGAGCGTCACCGTGGCGACGCGACCGGCCGGATTCATCCGGATCGTCACCGTCGCCTCTTGATCCCCCGCATTCACCATCACCGCCTCGGTGGTGTAGCGGTCGCGGATCGGCCCATCGCCGGACGACACGAGGGGAATGTCGAACTGCATCGCGGTCTCGGCGGACGGCTCCAGCGGCGCGGCGACGTGGCTCGTCCCCATCTCCGCCGCGCGCGCCTCCGCATAGGCAATGAACCGGACTTCGCCCCCGGCCAGGATGATCCGTTCGGGAGCATCCTGGCCGGCCCGATACGAATCGACATCGGCGTAGAGCGCCGTCCGACGCGGGAAGAGATAGAAGTTCATGAACAGTCCGGTGCCGAAATCGTCTCCCACGAGAAACGCGATCGGTTCATCAGGCGAAAGCGTGGCCGCGGCCTTCATCACCCCTTCGTAGAACGGACCGAACATCTCCACGCGCCGTTCTTCGACGGGCAGCGGCCGAAGCTCGATGGCCTCGCGCACGGCGGTGGCGATGCCCGGAACGGTGAATCGGGCCAGCGAGAGGAAAAGCGCTGCGAACGCGATGCGGGGCGCGAGTCTCATTCCTCGACCAGCGACACGACGCGATTCGCCGAATCGAGCGTCAGCACTTTTGCCCTGTGGGCGAGGGTCTGTCCGTCGTGCAGCAGCCCATACGACACGAGAGAGACGACGTCGCCGGTGCGAGCATGATGCTCGCCCCCCGAAACCCTGACTTCGCCCGACCCCTCGGCCGCCGCCTCGACCCACGACCGCCACCGCGCCCCGGTCGTCGTGTTCACGATCTCGATCTCTTCGTAGGGGCGAAGATCGGCCGAGCGCAGCAGCACCGGGTCGATGCGTAAGGCCACCGGCCACGCCTCGCCGCTCTGCGTGACCGTGGCGTTGTGAATCACGGAGCGGACGAAACGACGGATCATCCACGCCCCCGGGTGTGCGGCAGTTTCGTGCGCGGCACGGCGATATTGTCGATGAGGCGCGTGCCGCCGATGCGTACGGCTCCCGCCACGAGCAGATCGCGATGGAAATCGGCCGGGCGCTCGAACGTCAGCGGATCGACCAGCGCCAGGTAATCGACTTCCACGCCGCCAGTCTCGGCGGCGATCTTCCGCATCACGTTCTCCACTGCTTCGACCTGTTCCACGCCGTGCAGCAGCGCATCCTCGCCAGCCCTGAGAGCCCGATGCAGCGCCGGGGCGAGCTCTCGCTGTCCGTCGCTGAGGTAGCTGTTGCGCGATGACATGGCCACACCGTCGTGCTCCCGCACCGTCTCGCCGAAGGCGAGGCGCACGGGAATGTCGAGATCGCGCACGACGCGATCGATCACGGCGCACTGCTGCGCATCCTTGCGGCCGAACACGGCCACGTCCGGCTGGACGATGTTGAAGAGCTTCAGCACCACGGTGGCCACGCCGTCGAAGTGGCCGGGGCGGCGGATGCCTTCCAGCGGCTCCGCGACCGTCCCTGCGGATACGACGGTGGTGGCACTCGGTGGATACATCACTTCCACCGGCGGCATGAAAAGGAGATCGACGTCGTGGTGTTTCAGGACGTCGCGATCGCGCCCCTCGTCGCGCGGGTAGCGCTCGAAATCCTCGGATGGCCCGAACTGCCGCGGGTTCACGAAGATCGAGACGACCATGAAATCGGCCCCCGCCTCTCGGGCCACGCCGATCAGCGAGAGATGACCGTCGTGCAGAAATCCCATCGTCGGCACGAAGCCGATGGTCTTTCCGTGAGTGCGTGCGGCGGCGACAGCGCTGCGGGTCTCTTCGATCGTCCGGGTGATCTGCATGTCATTCCGAGCGTAGCGAGGAATCTGGGGGGCAGGTGGCTCGCGACTCGCGCTACGCTCGGAATGACTCTACTTCATGGGGACGACGATACCGCCGCTTCCGTACAGCCGCTCGAGCTCTTCGCGGGAGCCGGAGTGGAACGACTCGGTCGTCTCGTCGGGGAAGCGGCCGGCGCGCACGTCGTCGAGGAACGCCGTGAGGGCCTTCTGCATCTCCTCGCCGAGCTCGGCGTAGCGGCGGACGAACTTCGGCTTCATCACGTCGTACATCCCGAGGACGTCGTGGAAGACGAGCACCTGACCGTCGCAGGAAGGGCCGGCACCGATGCCGATCGTCGGGATGGAGACGCGCTCGGTGATGAACGCGGCCAGCTCCGCCGGCACGCATTCGAGAACGAGCGAGAAACATCCCGCGGCCTCGAGTGCCTTCGCCTCCTCGATCAGCCGCCGCGCGTCCTCGGTTCCTTTCCCCTGGACCTTGAACCCGCCGAGCGCGTTGACCGACTGCGGCGTGAGACCGATGTGTCCCATCACCGGGATCTCGGCGTCGAGGAGCGCGTCGACCATCCGGATGCGGCTCGGCTTCCCTCCCTCGACCTTCACCGCCTGCGCGCCGGCCTGGATGAAGCGCCCGGCGTTGTGGAGCGTTTCCTCTACGGAGACGTGGTACGAGAGATAGGGCATGTCGCCGACGATGAGGGCCCGCGAGACGCCGCGTGCGACGGCACGGGTGTGGTGGACCATGTCGTCGACGGTCACGCTCAGCGTGTCCGGGTAGCCGAGAACGACCATGCCGAGGGAGTCGCCGACGAGGATGATGTCGGCACCGGCGGCGTCGACGGCCTTCGCGCTCGGGTAGTCGTATGCGGTGAGCATCCCGATCCGCTGCTGCGACTTCATGGAGCGGATCGAGGGAACGGTAACGCGCTTTGCTGCAGCAGTCATTTGTCCTCCGTCTCAGTCCGAATCAGGATCCAAGCGGTACGTAGTAGTGCGTCCCCTTCTGAGCGTTTCGAACCTGCTCCACGAGCTGGCCGAGGTGCTCGGGCGTGTTCACGAAATCGATGTCGTTCGTATTGACGACCAGCAATGGCGTCTCGTCGTACCGGTAAAAGTAGTGAGAGTACGCCTCGCTCAGCTCTTGCAAATACGATGACGAGATCGATTTCTCGTAAGCCCGCCCGCGCTTCTTGATGCGCCTCGACAGTGTATCAAGACCGGCCTGCAGGTAAATGACGAGATCGGGGCGCGGCACGGTCTCGTTCAGCAGGTCGTAGAGCCGGTTGTAGATCATCAGCTCCGAGTCGTCGAGCGTCAGGTACGCGAAGATCCTGCTCTTTGCGAATGTGTAGTTTGCGACGACCAGCTCGGTGAACAGATCGCGCTGCGCCAGCGCCCGCTGCTGGTCGTACCGGGAAAGGAGGAAGAAGAGCTCGGTCCGGAAGGCCGCCCCCCTCTTGTCCTTGTAAAAGTCCTCGATGAAGGGGCTCTCCACGTCCTCGAGGACCTTCGTGCCGCGGAACCGCTTCGCCAGGAGTGCCGTCAGCGAACGTTTCCCGACGCCGATCGGACCCTCGATGGCGATGTGCCGGAACGGGAGGGGAGTGGCCACGGGTGTGAAGGATAAACGATTGACGTTGGTCGTTGGTCGTTGGTCGTGGGAAGTTGGCCGTCCAACGACCAACGACCAACGCTGTGATACAAACCGCCCCCATGCTGTCCATCGAAGACTACCGCCTCGACAACGGCCTGCGGGTCGTCCTGAACGAAGACCACTCCGCGCCGCTCGTGGCCATCAACGTCTGGTATCACGTCGGGTCGAAGAACGAGCGCCCGGGCCGCACCGGCTTCGCGCATCTGTTCGAGCACATGCTCTTCTCCGGATCGAAGCACGTCGGCAACAACGAGCACTTCCGATACGTGCAGTCGGTCGGCGGCGTGCTGAACGGGACGACGTTCTTCGACCGCACCAACTATTTCGAGACCCTTCCCTCCAACTACCTCGCTCTCGGCCTCTGGCTGGAGTCGGACCGGATGGGCTTCTTCCTTCCGGCGCTGACGCAGGAGAAGCTCGACATCCAGCGCGAGGTCGTGAAGGAAGAGCGGCGGCAGCGCTACGACAACGTTCCCTACGGCACCGCCTTCGAGCGCCTGCTGCACCTCGCCTACGATCCCGACTACTCCTACCACTGGCCGACGATCGGCTCGATGGAGGACCTCGGCGCCGCTTCGCTCGACGACGTCCGCGAGTTCTTCCAGACCTGGTACCGCCCCGACAACGCCGTGCTGACGATCGCCGGCGATTTCTCGCCGAAGGAAGCGAAGGAGCTGGTGCAGAGGTATTTCGGCGAGATCGCCCCGGGCGGCGGTTTCCCGCCGTTCACACTGCAGCGGAAACCGCTGGAGAACGAGCGGCGCGAGCGCTTCACCGATCGCGTCCAGCTCCCGCGCCTCTATCGCCTCTACCACCTGCCGAAGATGGGCGAGCGCGACTGGATCCACGCCGATCTCCTGACCACGATCCTGGCCAGTGACAAGGCCAGCCGTCTCGACCGCGCCCTCGTGCACGAGCAGCAGATCGCTCAGGACGTGGCGGCGTACGTGCTGCCGACCGAGTCGACCGGCATCCTGCTGATGCAGGCCACGGCGAAGGAGGGGATCGACATCGAGCAGCTCGAGACGGCGATCGACGAAGAGATCGCCCGGCTGGTATCGGGCGGCGTTACGGATGACGAGATGACGCGAGCGAAGAATCGCGCGGAAGTCGAGTTCGCCCACCAGATCGAGAACTACGACACGCGGGCGGACCTGATCGGCATGTTCGCAACCTACTTTGGCGACCCGGCACTGGTGCATCGCTGGCTCGAGCCGTACAAGGGCGCGACCGCGGCCGGTCTCCGCGACGTCGCCGCGCGGTATCTCGTCCCATCGAATCGCGCAACGAGCGTCTTCCGTCCGCAGACGGAGGCCGCATGAGCGGCTTCCGCACCTCCGCGCCCCCCGCCGGCCCGCCGCGCACCTTTCACTTTCCGAATGTGACACGGCGAACGCTCTCCAACGGTCTTCGCGTGCTGGTCGCGGAACGGCGCACCGCGCCGCTGGTCTCGATGCGGACGCTGATCCGCTCCGGCGCCGATCGCGATCCCGCCGACGTCGCGGGGGTGGCCGGGCTGCTTGCCGACCTGCTCGATGAAGGCGCCGGAGAGCGCGACGCCATCCGTCTTGCCGAGGATATCGGCCTTCTCGGCGGTGCTCTCGGAACGGGGGCCGACTGGGATGCCGCCTACGCGTCGATCGACGTGCTGAGCCGCAACGCCGAGCCGAGCGCCTCGATCCTGGCCGACGTGAGCTTCCGGGCCACGCTGCCGCAGGATGGATTCGATCGCGTCCGGCGCGAGCGCCTGACCGAGATCCTCCAGCAGCGCGATGAGCCGGCGGCGATCGCCGGCAAGCGCTTCGCCTCCCTGCTCTATGGGCGCGGCGTCTACGGAAACTCCGTCATCGGGACGGCGGAGAGCGTCTCCCGAATCAACATCGACCACGTCCGCCGCTACTACGCGGACCACTATCTTCCCAACAACAGCTCGGTCGTGCTGGCGGGCGACGTCGTCACGGACGACGCGCTGCGCGTCCTCGAATCGGCATTCGCCGAATGGAAGCGCGGGCCGGAGCCGCCGATGCCGGCGATCGAGCCGGCGCCGTTCGACTCCTCGCGCGTCTACATCATCGACCGGCCGCACGCGGTGCAGTCGGAGATCCGCATCGGCCACATCGGCGTCCCGCGCGCCTGCGAAGACTACTTTCCTCTCTCCGTGATGAACGCCCTCCTCGGCGGCGTGTTCAACTCGCGCATCAACCTCAATCTGCGCGAGCGCCACGGTTACACGTACGGTGCGCGATCGGCCTTCTCGTTCCGCCGTCTGGCCGGACCGTTCGTCGTGGCGGCGCCGGTCCGCAACGAGGTCACCCGCGAATCGGTCACGGAGATCCTCGGCGAGCTGCGCCGCATCCGCACCGGCGATGTCGAGGATGGAGAGCTGAACGACACGAAGAACTACCTCATGGGCGTCTTCCCAGCCACGGTGCAGAGCGCCGGCGACATCGCCGGGCGCCTGCTGGACATGGAGCTGTACGGGCTCCCGGAAGATTACTTCGACCGCTACCGGGAGAACATCCGCGCGGTCGGCCGGGAGGACATCGCCCGCGTCGCGGAGAAGTACCTCGATCCCGATCGGGTTCTCATCGTCATCGTCGGCAGCGCCGCGCAGATCCGCGAGCCCCTCGGCACCCTCGGTCTGCCGCTCCACGAGCTCGATCTCGAAGGACAGCCTATTGCGTAATCTCGGAGTGCGGCGGCTCGCCGCCGCTCTCGGATTGCGGCAGCTCGCTGGCGCTCGCCGCGGCGGCAAGCCGCCGCGCTCCTCGTCCCTCCCACGCCTCCCGATCAACCGCCAATGCCGCGGCGGCCGCGGCGATCTGGGCGAGCAGCAGCAGCGTCGAGATGCCGTGCAGGCGGCCGAAGGTGCGGCGGATCGGATCCTGCCGTGAAAGCTCGCTGATCGGAACCGGCGAGGTGGCGCGGATGGCCCGGATGCGGAGATCGACAGCGACCTGCGTCGCCGCGAACAGCACTCCGGCGAAGATGATCAACAGCACCGAAGCTCTGGCGCGCTTCCACTCCAGGACGAGCAGTGCGATCGGCGCGGCGAGCGCGATGTAATGCCAGCGGTCCAGCAGCGCGCCGACGTACGACGCGGCAGCGGTCGGCGAGCTCGCCACCTTGAACGCCGCCTGCGCGGCCAGGAGCAGAAAGATCCCGCTGCCGAGCCAGATGGCGTGGATGAAACGGGCCATCATCGGCGCACCGCCTTCTCGATCGATGCCGCGTAGGGAGGTTTCAACACGCCGCGCTCGGTGATGATCGCGGAGATCAGCTTCGCCGGCGTGACATCGAAGGCCGGATGGCGGACCTGAATCCCCGCCGGCGCGATCCGCCGCCCGAACGCCTCCACGACCTCCTCGCCGCTGCGCTCTTCGATCGGGATGCTCTCTCCCGACGGGCAGTTCACGTCGATCGTCGATACCGGCGCGGCGACGTAGAACGGCACGCCGTGCGCGGCGGCGAGGACCGCGATCGTGTAGGTCCCGATCTTGTTCGCCGTATCTCCGTTGGCGGCGATCCGGTCGGCGCCGACGACCACGGCGTCGAACCGACCGGCCTGAAAAAAGTGTCCGGACATGTTGTCGGTGATCAAGGTGACGTCGATCCCCTCCTGATGAAGTTCCCACGCCGTGAGACGGGCGCCCTGCAGATACGGTCTCGTCTCGCCCGCGAACACCGCCACCTGCTTCCCCCCCTCGACCGCGGCCCGCACGACGCCGAGAGCGGTCCCGTACCCGCCGGTCGCCAGTGCCCCGGCGTTGCAGTGTGTCAGCAGCGTGACTTTCTCCCCGAGGAGCTCCGCACCATAGCGCCCGATTTTTCTGTTTCCCTCGATGTCCTCCGCCAGAATCGCCTCCGCCTCCTCAACGAACCTGAGCCCCGAGCCCTGAGCCCCGAGCCCCGTCATCCGCTCCACCGCCCAGGCCAGATTCACCGCCGTCGGCCGGGCATCCTTCAGGACCGCCGCGGCGCGGTCGAGGTCGTCGCCGCGGAGAGCGGCCAGCGCCATACCGAACGCCGCCGCGATGCCGATCGCCGGCGCGCCGCGGACGACCATGTCGCGGATCGCCGCGGCAACCTCCTCTGCGGTGCGGCACTCGAACCACGTTTCCTCCAGCGGGAGCAGCCTCTGGTCGAGCAGCTCGAGGGAGTGGCCGGTCCAGCGCAGCGGCGAGACGTGCACTGAGTTCGCAGTCGGACTCACCTCGATATACTACCGTCCCCGCGCATCAGGAGGTTCGGATGATCAAAGCAGGAATCAATGGTTTCGGACGCATCGGCCGATGCGTCGTACGCGCCGCCCTGGAGGGCAAATTTCCGATCGAATTCGTAGCGGTCAATGATCTGACCGATTCGGCGACGCTGGCGTACCTCCTCAAGTACGACTCCGTTCACGGCACGATCCCGAACAAGGTCGAAGCGACCGAGAAAGGTCTGCGGATCGACGGCAAGGAACTGCGCGTTTTCTCCAACCCCGATCCGGGTGCGATTCCGTGGGACGAGGTGGGCGCCGAGATCATCGTCGAGTCGTCGGGCCGTTTCACGACGAAAGAGAAGGCCTCGAAGCACCTCCGCGGCGGTGTGGAGCACGTCATCATCTCCGCTCCGTCGAAGGACGCCGACCTGACGGTCTGCATCGGCGTGAACGACGCCGCGTTCGACGCGGCGCAGCACAAAGTCCTCTCCAACGCGTCGTGCACGACGAACTGCCTCGCGCCGGTGGCGAAGGTGCTCCACGAGAAGTTCGGCATCAAGAGCGGCGTCATGACCACGGTACACTCGTACACGAACGACCAGGTGATCCTCGATCTGCCGCACAAGGATCTTCGCCGCGGCCGCGCCGCGGCCATGTCGATGATCCCGACGACGACCGGCGCCGCGAAAGCGGTCGGGCTCGTCCTTCCGGAGCTGAAAGGAAAGTTCGACGGCATCTCCGTCCGGGTCCCGACGCCGAACGTCTCGCTGGTCGATCTGTCGTTCGAGTCGGAGAAGGCCACCAGCGCCGAGGAGATCAACCAGGCCATCCGCGAGGCGTCGGACGGCCCGCTGAAGGGAATTCTCAACTACTCGGATGAGCAGCTCGTCTCGATCGACTTCAACGACGACCCGCATTCGTCCATCGTCGACACCACGTTCACCCGCTCCGTCGGCTCGAACATGCACAAGGTGCTGGCCTGGTACGACAACGAATGGGGCTTCTCGAATCGCGTGCTCGACCTGATCGCGCTCGTTGCACGCGTCAAGAAGGAGTCGCTGACGGCGCGCCGATGATCGAGATCCGGACCGTCGACCAGCTGGACATCACTCCCGGAGCGCGCGTTTTCTACAGGGTCGACTACAACGTCCCTCTCGAGGACGCGCGCATCACCGACACGACGCGCATCGACGAGACGCTGCCGACGCTGCACCTTCTCCGCGAGCGCGGCGCCGCGCTCGTCGTGGCCAGCCATCTCGGACGCCCGAAGGGCGAGCGGAAGGAGAAGTACTCGCTCAAACCAGTCCGCGACAAGCTCGCCGAGATGACCGGCCTGACCGTGAAGTGGTCGGACGATACGATCGGCGAAAACGCGGAGGCGGCGGCCAGCGAGTTGAACGCGGGTGAGATCCTGCTGCTGGAGAACCTCCGCTTCAACGCGGGCGAGGAGAAGAACGACGAGGGATTCGCCGCAAAACTTCGCCGGCTGGCCCAGTTCTACGTCAACGACGCCTTCGGCGCGTCGCACCGCGCGCACGCTTCGATCGAGGCGCTGCCGCGGATGATGGTGAAGGAGCGGACCGCCGGCGGGCTGCTTCTCGCGAAGGAGCTGCAGTTCCTGCAGAAGGTCACCGAGGCCTCCGACCGTCCCTTCGTCGCTCTGCTCGGCGGCGCGAAGATCGCCGGGAAGATCGAGCCGCTCGAGGCGCTGGTGAAGCTCGCCGACAAGGTGCTGATCGGCGGCGGCATGGCCAATACGTTCCTCGCAGCGGACGGTGTGGCCATGGGCGGATCGCTCGTCGACCGCGATTCGATCGACGTCGCGAAACGGATCATGGCCGGCGGCGCGCGTGCGGAGGTCGTGCTGCCGGAAGACGTCGCGCTCGCGGAATCGGGGGAGGTCGTCCCGGTGACGAAGGGCCTCACCAACGGACAGAAGGCGTACGACATCGGCCCGAAGACGATCGAGCGCTTCACCAGCGAGCTGCGCGGGGCGAAGACCATCTTCTGGAACGGTCCCATGGGCGTCTTCGAGGAGGAGGCCTTCGCAAAAGGAACGATGGCCATGGCCCG
>DATLFC010000017.1:0-38084 GCA_035525015.1 Thermoanaerobaculia bacterium
CCCCTCTTGTGCGACAGGAGCAGGTACGTGGAGTCGAAGCCGACGACCACCGGCCGCCCCTGCAGAAAATCGAGAAACGGCCCCATGCCGGTGAAGCCGTGGATCCACTCCGCCGCGAGCACCGTCGTCTCCGGCCTGCCGATCTCCACGCCGGCGTGCGTGAACTTCGTCTTCCACGAATATTCGTCGCCGTACAGGAGATAGTCGCCGCGGTTGTCGACATGCGTCACCTGCACCGCGGCCCGGTCGGTGATGTTGAGGCGCGCGCGCGCCGACCATCCAGTCCGGCCGTCGAGATCGTTGCGGAACGGCGTCGTCCCCTCCCGGTTCTGGTCGGGGATGAAGAGCGGCAGCGAGAAGAGCGGCGGCAGCGGCACCACCTCGTCGTAGACCGGCAGGCGATGGCCGAGCGACCAGCCGCGCCAGGCGAGGAGTGTGCCCATCGTGTCGTTGTTCTGGAACACCGTCGCGCCGATCGTCAGCGCGTTGAAGGCCGGGGTCGTGTGGCGCCACTCCAGATCGACTCCCACGGGCCGCACTTCCTGTCCCATCCACGTATTGATCGCCGAGAAGGTGACGGTGTAAGGCGAGGACCAGAGATCGCCGCGGTTCTCGCGGGACGTGGGAAGGAAGAACTGTCCCGCGCGCAACTGCACGCGGTTTTTCTCCGACGTGTTGTGGAGCTGCAGGAAGCCGGCGACGAGTCCCGCCCGCCGGCCGCGGAACGAATCAGGCTCCGCGCGCGCCAGACCGTGCAGATGCAGCGCGAAATAGTCCGACGGCGCCCAGTCGATTCCCAGCTCGGCGGTTGCCGTCGCCGCCGTGTCGCTGAAGTCGAAGCGTCCGATCGCTCCCTCGATCCACGACTCCGGCCCGCTCGCCTGGCCCAGGCGTCCGGTCAGAAAACCGCGGACGGCGAGCGTGTCGGCCGCGAGCGGTGGAGTGAGGAGGAGCAGCGTGAGAGCGAATTTCACGGTTCACGGTTAACCGTTAACTGTTAACCGTTAACCGTTAACCGTTAACCGGCTTTCATTGTAGCGGCACTCGCGGGTCTCTCCAGAGCGCGACGCGTCGCCCGCCGTAATCGATCGATACGAGGAACTTCGACAGGAGCCGGTTGCCGATGCGGGCGCGGGAGACGTCGGCCAGCGCGACGTCGATCTCAACGAAGGCGACGTCCGCGATCTCCAGATGGACCTTCGTGCGTCCGGCGGCGGACTCGCCCCGCGGCAGAATCAGCGTGTCGGGGATCATCGTGTCGACGGCGGCCGCGATCCTTCTGCCGTCGATCACGACCTGGATGGCAGGTTCATCCTCGAACCGGTAGACCGTCATGCCGTCGGTCTCGATCGTACCGGTCTGATAGGTCACCATTCCCGACACGTAGTTGATGGTAATGGCGCGCGGCGACCAGGTGTCGAATCCGATGATCGCGTCGCCCACGCCGGTCAGATCGATGTAGAGCGGCTCGATCTCCAGCGTGTCGCGCCGGCCGAGGCCGAGAGCGAGGCGGCGCGGCGCCGCGGGGACGAACGTGGGATGGACGATCGTCCGCGGCTGCGCGGTGCCGAGAAAGTAGCGCCCCTCGCGGCCGGCAAGGGTGACGGTGGTCAGGCGCAGCAGGTTGTCCTCGATAGTGAAGGCGAGATTCAGCTCACGGCGCTCCTGGCGCGCCGTCACGCCGCGCTCGATCACCGACTGGCATCCGACGAGCAGCAGCCCGAGGGCGGCCGCGAACCTTGCTCTCCTCACCATTTTGGATAACATTCCGCGTCTCGCCCGCCCTGCACAGGTCATTCCGAGCGTAGCGAGGAATGACAGGAGGACCAATGCCCAACCTCAGCGAATTCAAAAATGAGCCTCTGACCGATTTCAGCAAGCCGGAGCACCACTCCGCGATGGAGGCGGCGCTCCGGAAGGTGAAAGGGGAGCTCGGACGCGAGCATCCTCTCGTCATCGGCGGCCGGCGCATCACCGGACTGAAGACATTCGACTCGGTGAACCCGTCGCGGAAGGACGAGGTCGTCGGGCGCTTCCAGAAGGCCACGAAGCAGCATGTCGAAGAGGCGATCGAGGCCGCCGCGAAGACGTTCGAGACGTGGAAGCGGCAGCCGGTCGATGTCCGAGCCGGACTGCTTCTGAAGACGGCCGAGCTGCTGCGCAAACGAAAACACGAGTTCTCCGCGATCATGATCTACGAGGTCGGGAAGACGTGGGCGGAGGCGGACGCCGACACCGCCGAGGCGATCGATTTCTGCGAATTCTACGCGCGGGAGGCGTATCGGTGGGGAGGCGAGCATCCGACCACGCAGATCGAATCGGAGCGCAACCGCCTCGTCTACATCCCCCTCGGCGTCGGCGCCGTGATCCCGCCGTGGAACTTCCCGCTGGCCATCATGGCCGGCATGACCACCGCCGCGGCCGTCACCGGCAACACCGTCGTGCTCAAGCCGTCGTCCGATGCCCCCTGGATCGCTTCTCGATTCGTCGAGCTGCTCGAGGAGGCGGGGATGCCGGCGGGCGTGGTCAACTTCATCAGCGGGTCGGGGGCCGAGGTCGGCGACACGCTGACGCAGAGCCCGAAGGTGCGCTTCGTCGCCTTCACCGGATCGAAGGAAGTCGGGATCCACATCAACGAAGGAGCGGCGAAAGTCCCGAAGGGTCAGCTCTGGATCAAGCGAGTCATCGCCGAGATGGGCGGCAAGGACGCCATCATCGTCGACCGCGAGACGTCGAATCTCGACGAAGCCGCCGGGGCCGTCGTGGCCTCCGCCTTCGGGTTCCAGGGGCAGAAATGCTCGGCCTGCTCGCGCGTCATCGTCGATGAAGCGATCTACGACAGCTTCGTGCCGATGATCGTCGAGAAGACCAGGAAGCTGCGCATCGGTCCGGCGGAAGGCGCCGACTCGCAGGTCGGCCCCGTCGTGAACGAGAAGGCGATGAAGAAGATCAAGGAGTACATCGACAAGGGGGCGAAGGAGGGAAAGCTCGTCGCCGGCGGCAACGTCGATGCGAAGGAAGGGTTCTACATCGAGCCGACGATCATCGCCGACGTCGACCCGCGCGCCACCATCGCGCAGGAGGAGATCTTCGGCCCCGTCCTCGCCGTGATCAAAGCGAAGGACTTCGACGATGCGCTGCACATCGCCAACGACACGCAGTACGGCCTGACCGGCGCCGTCTTCACCGACAACGAAGAGAAGCTCGAGCGCGCCAGCGAGGAGTTCTTCGTCGGCAACCTCTATCTGAATCGCAAGTGCACCGGCGCGCTGGTCGGCGTCCACCCGTTCGGCGGTTTCAACATGTCCGGCACCGACTCCAAAGCCGGCGGCCGCGACTACCTCGGCCTCTTCCTGCAGGCGAAGTCGATCGCCCGGAAGGTTTGAAAAAGGCCCGAGGACTCATCGGTCGAGCTTGAAATTCACGGTCAGGTTGAAGATGACGTCCACCGGCTGGCCGTTCAGCGTGCCGGGGCGGAACTTCCACTGACGGACGGCTCGTTCGGCTGCGTCGGCCAGCCCCAACGGCAGTCCCTTCACGACGCGGACGCGGTCGACGTTGCCGTTCTTGTCGATCGTCGCTTCGACGACGACGACACCTGTAACGCGAGCCTGACGTGCCACGCTGGTGTACTCGGGATCGACCCGGTGCAGGACCTTCGGCGCCTTGACGTTGCCGCCGACGCGCAACGGACCGCTCGGCGGAGCGACTGGTGCTTCGACACCGCCGGTGCCGTCGCCTTCCTTTCCGGTGCCGGTGCCGCCGACTTTGCCGCCCAGGACGCCGCCGACAACGCCGCCGACCTGCCCGCCGATCACGCCACCGATCTCACCGCCGACGACTCCGCCCTTCACACCGCCTGCGACGCCGCCCACGACTCCGCCCGGAACACCACCTTCGGCGGCTGCCCCGGCGGATGCTCCCTGTGACTCAGCCGGAGCAAGATCGGCCGTCCGGGTCGAAACCGGGATCGGATCGACCTTCGGCAGCTCCTTCGGGGTTTCCCGCGGCGCGGTGAAGGTCGGCGTCTCTACCGGCTTCGGCTGCACTACCTTCGGCTGCACCCGCGGCGTAGCCGGCGCGCTCGATGCCGCCGGAGGCGGCGGCGGTGGTGGAGGAGGCGGCGGAGGTGCCGCGCCCTGAGTCAGGAACGCCTCGATCGGCTCTTCCGCATCGACCTGATGCGTCGCGGAGGCGCCCGCGAAGATGATCGCGCCGACCAGGAGTGAATGAAATCCAACCGAGAAGAGCGACGCTCTCCAGCCGCCCTTCTGTTTTTGTCTTGTAGATTCGAAAAGATCTTTCTGGAGATCCATCTGTGTTCTCCTCAGCAATGGTTATTTGCAGATCGGATACCATCGGCTTTGTTCTTTTGGATCAATGATTTACAATTTCACGAGCATGGCTTTGAGGCG
Source organism: Thermoanaerobaculia bacterium (assembly GCA_035525015.1). Classification (GTDB taxonomy): domain Bacteria; phylum Acidobacteriota; class Thermoanaerobaculia; order Gp7-AA8; family Gp7-AA8; genus DATLEX01. The sequence goes on from DATLFC010000017.1 coordinate 4,416, forward strand.
GGCGCTGGCGGCTCCATTTCTGGTGTTTTTTTTCGGTTGTGCGACGGGGTTGAGCCCGGTTCCGGACACATGGTCGAGCCTGCCTCGTGCGAAGCAATTCTCGGTCGCGGAGATCCGCCGGACGGTGGCCGATACGTCGCCTCTCATGCGCAGTGCGCCGGACGCGACCGACGCGGCGGCGGTGAGAATCGCCGGCAACGCGATCTATCGGGGCGAGACGCCGCTGACGCCGGCCTATCTGGCGATCGATTCCTTCGATGTTTCGGTCGAACGCCGTGAAGTGATCTTCTCGGCAAAGCGGGAGACGAGCTTCGACGTCGGACTCGTTTCGCTCGACGGGAGCCAGGTCAACTGGGTTCCGGAAGATCCGGCCGACGAGGTGGCGCCGCAATGGGCGCCGCGCGGGCACAAGGCGTCGTACATCGTCCGGAACCGCGGAGGCGACCTGATCCGCACCGTTCACATCCCGACGGCGTTTCAGCTCGTCGTCGATTTTCCGTTCGGCGTCGTCCGTGACCTCGCCTGGGACGATGGGGGGGAGAGGTTCGCCCTCGCCTGGGAGAGTCCCGATGCGTCGCCGCGGATCGAGGTGCTCAGGTACGGGGGAGAAGAGCGGCGGATCGCCGTCGCGCCGTCCGTGCAACTCGATGTCGAGGTCACACCGTTCGCAGGCGGGCTCATGCTTCGCCCGGCATCGCTCGTGTACAACGAGCGTTTGCCGCTCGTGGTCTGGCGGACCGGCGGCCGGCTCAACGAATGGAGCGACGCGCGGGGGGCGCTGCTGCGAAGCGGCCGCATCGCGCTGCTCGTCGTCGACGCGGCGGCGGGCGACGCAGTAGCGCAGGCCATCGACCGCACCTCGTGGATCGACCGCGACCGCCTGTTCGTGGTCGACCCGGAAGGCACGGCTGAACTCGCCGGGGCGGTCGTGGTCCGAGGCGACGCCGGTGTGAGGGCCGGTTTTTACCGGCGGGATGCCCGCGGAATCGCGGTGCATCCTGGTAGCGTAGAATCGACCGCGGTTGGATACATCCAGGAGCAGTTGAAAGTCCCGCACGGTGGCTAAAGAAGACTCCGAAAAGAAATCGACCGCCCGCGAGTACTACGAGGCGCTGCTCATCGCGGTCATCTTCGTCAACTTCGCGCGGATCTTCGTCTTCCAGGCGTTCAAGATCCCGACGGGGTCGATGGAGGACAACCTCAAGATCGGCGACCACATCATCGTCAACAAGTTCATCTACGGGCCGAACGGGCTGGGGCCGCTTTCAGGAACCGTCCCCATCCGGGAGGTGCGGCGCGGCGACATCATCGTGTTCCGCTATCCGGCCGACCCTCAGACGGACTTCGTGAAGCGCGTCGTCGGCATGCCCGGCGACACGCTCGAGATCCGCAACAAGCAGGTTTCGATCAACGGGAAGCCGCTGGACGAGCCGTATGTTCTCCACGAAGACCCGCAGGTGTATCCGAATCAGCCTGCGTTGCCCGAGCCGTACCGTTCGCGGGACCAGTTCGGCCCCTACCAGGTCCCGCTCGATTCGTATTTTGCGATGGGCGACAACCGGGATCGCTCGAGCGATTCGCGCTACTGGGGCCCGGTGCCGCGCTCGCTGATCAAGGGACGCGCATTCATGGTGTACTGGTCATTCGCCGGCGAGCCACCGCCGCCCGGCAGTCCGCCCATCGAGCGCATCAAGGAGCTTCTCGGCGTCGTCATTCATTTCTTCGATCGAACGCGGTGGCAACGGACCTTTTTCATTGTCGACAGCGAGTACCACTACACCCCCGATCCGCCCGGGGAGAGACGCGGCGCGTATGGTCTCGAGTGAACAGGATGTTGGAGCGCGGGTGTCCTCAGCCGCGCTGGAGCACGACGAGAGCGACCCGAAGATCGTCGACCGCTCTTCCCATCCCATCTCGCGCCGCAAGGTTCCCGAGAACGTACTGAAGGTTCTCTACCGGCTGCATCGCAGCGGATACCGCGCCTACCTCTGCGGAGGAAGCGTGCGCGACCTGATGATGAACCGGCCGCCGAAGGACTTCGACATCGCCACCGACGCGCACCCGGCCGAGGTGCGGCGTCTGTTTCGAAACAGCCGGGTCATCGGACGCCGCTTCCGGCTGGTCCATGTGATCTTTCAGGACATGATCGTGGAAGTCTCCACGTTCCGCCGCGAGCCGGAGCGCATCATCGCGGCGGAGGAGGGCGACGATCTGCTGGTCACCGACGACAACACGTTCGGATCGCCGCTGCAGGATGCCCGGCGCCGCGACTTCACGATCAACGGTCTTTTCTACAACATCGCCGATTTCACCGTCGTCGACTACGTGGGCGGCCTCGACGACCTCGAGCACGCCCAGGTGCGGGTGATCGGCGATCCCGACGTCCGCTTCCGCGAGGATCCGGTGCGGATGATGCGGGCCATCGAGTTCGCCTCGCGCCTCGGATTCGAGATCGAGAAGGGAACCCGGGAAGGCATCCTCCGCCACCGCGCCGACATCCTGAAGGCGTCACCGCCGCGGGTCTCCGAGGAAATGCTGGAGCTGCTGCGGCGCGGCTGGTCGAAGGGGGCCTTCCGGGTGATGGTCGACACGCGGCTGCTGGAATCGCTTCTGCCGGAGATTCACAACGCGGTCAGCGACGCCCGCGCCCCGTACTTCTGGAAAATGCTCGAGGTTCTCGACCGCACCGTCGGCGCGGGGCGGAAAATCTCCGATCCGCTGGCCCTCTCGGTCCTCTTTCTGCCGTGGATCATGAGCGAACTGGAGCGGGAGCAGGAGCGGCGCGAAGGGAAGATGCGGATCGGCGAGGTCATGCTGTTCATCCGCGATCTGATCCAGCCCGTCTGCGCGCGGATGTCGCTCGCCGCCGGCACCCGGCACCAGATCGAGCACACTCTCGAAACGCTCTGGCGCCTCCTCGAGCCTCCCACCGATCGTCGCGCGCAGCTCCGCTTCGTCTACCGGGAGCCGTTTCACGACGCGCTGGCACTCCTCGAGCTCTACGCCCATTCGTCGGGCCGCTACGTCGAGCAGTTCCGTCTCTGGAAGGAGTTCGCGGCGCGCGTGAGAAACGCGTCGGAAGAACACGCACCACCTGAGCGGAAAAAAAGGCGCAGGAGGAGAAATCGTTAACGGTTGACGGCGCAACCCCATGGAGCCCATCTACCTCGACCACCACGCCACCACGCCCTGCGATCCGCGCGTCGTGGAGCAGATGCTGCCGTTCTTCACCGAGGTCTTCGGCAATCCCGCGTCTCTGACGCATCCGCATGGGCGGCGTGCCGCGAACCATCTCGAGGATGCGCGGATCAGCATCGCCCGCTTCTTTCGCGTCGAGCCGAACGAGATCCTCTTCACGGCCGGCGCCACGGAATCGAACAACATCGCGCTTCATCTCCTGCGCCCCGGCGATCATCTGATCACGAGCATGACCGAGCACAAGTCGGTGCTCGCGCCGGCCGAGCGTCTGCGACAGAAGGCGGGCGTCGAAGTGACGCTGCTCGAGCCGGACGGCGAGGGAAGGATCGAGGCGGCCGCCCTCGCCCGTGCCATGCGGCCGAACACGAAGCTGGTCTCGATCGAGGCGGCGAACGGGGAGATCGGCACCGTGCAGCCGATCGCCGAGATCGGCGCGCTCTGCCGTGAGCGTCAGATCGTCTTCCACAGCGACATCACCCAGGCGGCGGGCAAGGTCGCGGTCTCGCTGGCGAACGCCGACCTGGCGTCGTTCTCCGGCCACAAGATGTACGGCCCGAAGGGCATTGGCGGGCTGTTCGTCCGTCGCGGCGTCCGTCTGGAGCCGGTCGTGACGGGAGGGGGGCAGGAGAAGGGGATTCGCTCCGGCACGGTGAACGTGCCGGGAGCGGTGGGGATGGCGGCGGCCCTGCAGATCCGCGCGGAAGAGATGCAGGCCGAGGGACCGCGCCTGGCCGGGATCCGGGATGCGATGCTCGAAGGGATTCTGGAAGCGATCCCCGGCGTCACTGTGAACGGGCCGCGCGCGTTAAGATTGCCTGGCAATCTGAACGTCAGCTTCGAACGCGTCGATGCCGAGTCGCTGATCATTGCCATGAGAAGGTTCTCGCTGTCGTCCGGGTCGGCTTGCAGTTCGGGAGAGCGGGGACCGTCGCGCGTACTGCGGGCGATCGGTCTCGACGACGCGAAGGCGATGGGATCGATCCGGATCGGCCTCGGCAAATCGAACACGATGGAGCATGCGCATATGCTGGTCGAGGATCTGACGAGGGTGGTGGCGCGGCTGCGGGAGATCTCGGCCGCCTGATGAAGATCGCGAACGGCGTCGGCCGCATCCTGCTCGTCGATCACTCCCGTGGCGCGCTCGCCTACCAGGAGACAATTCTGCGGCGGCGCGACGCTCTGCTCGTGACCGCGCTGGCCGGCTCCGAAGGGCTGCAGAAAGCCCATGACGATGTGCCGCAGCTGATCATCTTCGGCTACGACCTCTTCGACATGACCGCGCCGGAGTTCTGCCGCGCCATCCGCGACGACGAGAAGACCAAGTCCGTGTCGTTGCTGCTCGTCTGCGAGCGGGAGGCCACCGATCAGGCCGACCTCTGCCTGTCGGCCGGCTGCAACGACGTCATCTACCGTCCTCTGCAGCGACACGAGCTCGATGCGAAGGTGGAGAGGCTGACGGCGATTCCGGTGCGCCGGCAGCTCCGCACCATCACCAAGATCGAGGTCTCGCTCGAGAAGAACGGGCGCTACATCCTCGGCCGGAGCATGAACATCTCCGCTACCGGCATGCTGCTGGAAGTCGATCGCGTCATCACAAGCGAAGGCGTGGTGCGCCTGCATTTTTATCTCCCCGGAGACCCGCGCTCTCTGACGGCGGATGCGGAAATCCTCCGCGCGGAGTTCTCCGGTACCATGGCCCGGTACGGCGTCCGTTTCCTGAATCTCGGAACGGACGAGAAAGAGCGCATCGAACATTTCGTCAATCGGATCCGATCACGGGAGCTCATCTGAATGGGAAGAACCCCACAGGACATCGACCAGGCAATCAACGCAACCCTCGGCCACGACTACCTGCAGGCCTTGACCAAGTTCATCGAGATCTACGGCACGGATGACGCGCCGCCGATCCAGTCGCCCAAGGATGCCAGCGGTCTCTCGTACTTCGGGCTGTGCGTCGCTCTGGTGCGGAAGCAGTACAGGCCGGCCATCGATCTCTGCAAGCGGGCCATCGATCTCGAGTTCTACAACGGTGACCACTACGCGAATCTGGCCCGCGTCTATCTGGCCGCGAACCGGCGCAAGCAGGCCGTCGACATGGCCGAGCAGGGATTGAGGCTCGTCCCCGAACACGAGTACCTCATCGAGGTGCGCCGGGAGCTCGGCGTCCGGGCCCGCCCCACCGTCCCCCTCCTCGACCGGAAGAACCCGATCAACGTCTCCCTCGGGCAGGCCCGCCACGCGAAGCAGCAGCCCTCCGGGAAGACGGCACGCAAGAAGCGTTAACAGTTCACCGTTCACCGCGATACCAGCCTGCCAGCGTTTGCGGCGCGACTCCCAGCCTCCAGGCGGCGATGATCAGCCAGTTCAGGATCGTCGTTCGCACGACGCCACGCTCGAGGAAGCGGCGCCCGGAAGTGATGACGGTGAGCGGCAGGATGACGCTCCTGCCGCGGCGTTTCATCCGCACGGCCATCTCATAGTCCTCCATCAGCGGAATCTCCCGATATCCGCCGCGGGCGAGAAAAGGCGCCCTGGAGAGGAACTGCGCCTGGTCGCCCCAGGGGCAGCGGGTGATCGAAGAGCGGAGATTCACCATGGCGGCGACGAAGCGGAGGCGGCGCAGCGGCTCCGCGAATCGAAGCCGGAATCCGCCGAACGACGCGCCGAGGCGGAGCGCGTCCTCGGCCGCCGCGGCGGCGCCGGCGGGGAGGAGCGTGTCGGCATGCAGAAAGAGAAGCGTGTCGTGATGCGCGGCGAGCGCGCCGCGGTTGCACTGGCGCGAGCGCATCGAGACGCTCTGTACGACCGCGGCACCGCGTGCCGCCGCGATCTCGCGCGTTCGATCGCTGCTGGCGCCGTCGGCGACGATCACCTCCGCGGCCCCCGCCGCGAACGCCGAATCGACCGCCGCGGCGATCCGCGTCTCCTCGTTGCTCGCGGCAATGATCACCGAGACCGGCAAGCGACGGATGGTACCCTCCCGCTGCCGTGAACTGCTACATCCTGACCGGCGGCCGTTCCGCGCGGATGGGGCGCTCGAAGAGCGAGCTCTTTCTCGACCGGATCCTCGCCGCCGCGGCGCCGCTGTTCGACGAGCTCGTGGCCGTGCAGCAGCCGCGGGGGGAGGTGCTCTCCATCCGGACGATTTTCGATGACGGCGGGGGCGCACCGCTGTTCGGTGTGGCGCGTGCGCTCGAGGACGCGGGGGAGCGGGCCTTCATCCTGGCGGTCGACTATCCGATGATCACCACGGCGCTGCTGCGCGAATTCCGAAGCCGCGTCGAAACGTCGGCCGCGCCGGTCGTGGCCCCTGTCTGGCGCGGCATCCCCCAGCCGCTCTGCGCCGGGTACGACCCGGCGGTGATTCCCCTCATACACCGCCGCGTCGAACAGCGTAAACTCGACCTTCTCGGACTCATGGAAGAAGCGGCCGCGGAGACGTTCGTCTACGACGGACCGGAGCTGCTCAACGTCAACACGCCGGCGGAGCTGGAGGAAGCGGAGAAGCGACGATGACCGACTTTTCGCATTTCGACGAAACGGGGAGCATCTCGATGGTGGACGTCGGGCGGAAACCGCCGACGGAACGGGAGGCGGTCGCCGCGGCGACGGTCCGGATGTCGGCCGAGACGCTCAAGAAGCTGATCGACCGCGCTCTCCCGAAGGGCGACGTCCTGACGACGGCGAAAGTGGCCGGCGTGCTGGCGGCGAAACAGACGCCGGCGCTGATCCCGCTGACGCATGCCATTGCTCTCAGTTCGGTCGACATCACGTTCGACATCGACCCGGCCGGTGCGATCGAGATCCGCTCCATCGTCCGCTGCGAGGGAAAGACCGGTGTGGAGATCGAAGCGATGACGGCCTGCGCCGTAGCCGCCCTCACGATCTATGACATGTGCAAGAGCGCCGAGAAAGGGATCGTGATCGAAAGCGTGCAGCTCATGCGGAAGAGCGGCGGCAGGTCGGGGCTGTGGGAGCGATAGCCGAAAACGACTAACGCCGGTCGGCGGCCGTGAGCTGGCGGCGGATCGAGTTCAGGATCCTCCTGTCGGTGGCGATGGCCAGATTGACGAGCTTCTGCCGCTCTTTGTAGCCGTTGAAGGCGATGACGAAGCGGTCGATCCGGAATGCCACGGCCCGTCCCATGAACCGATCCTCGGCCGTGAAGTTGTCTTCGCCGAGGTTCGGGATGGGATCGAGAAGCTTGCCGTTGGCGACGTACATCTCTCGATAGGCATCGAGGATCCGCACGGCGGCCTGTTTGTCCGCCGCCGGGATGATGAGCCCTTCCATGATGTCGCCGCCGATGTTGAAGCTCGCTTGAAACGAGTTGCCGAGGACTTCGTAGCCGAATCCCTTGTCGGCCGAGAAGCGTTCGCTGTTCGGGACGCGGGTCTCGGTGGGGAAGAACTCGAAGACCGCAGGCTTCGACGGAGCCGCCGGCATGCGCTGCGCGACGAACTGGACTATCTGCAGCAGCCCGCCGCCCTCGGCGTGCGCCCCGCCGCCGATGACGCGCACGTAGAACGGACCGCGCCAGAGGTGAAGCGTGTGCGTGCTCCGGAAGGCTTCGTTCTCGACCGGTACGAATTGAATCGGCCCCACCTTCGCCGTCGAGTAGGCGCCGAAGGCCTTCACGAAGTCGGGGAATCGGAAGATCTCGATGATCGCGAAACCGTCCGACCCGACGGCGCCGTATTCGCCGATCGTGGCGTCGATGACATCGTACTGATTGAACTGCGCGGCGCCCTGGTCGAGGTACGACGTCAGCCGGTCGCCGGGAATGACGATGGGATCTTCCTGGAGCTGCCAGCCTGCCGTTTCCTGTCCGCGCGGCAGGAACTGCAGACTCGGCGACTCGATGGCGGTGAAGCTCGTCTCGTCGAGCTGCGCCACGACCGCCGCCGCGGTGGCGGCGGGGCGTGGCTTGTCATCGCCGCCGCAGGCGATCACCAGCGCCGCGATCAGCGCGCCAGCGACTGCAGGAACTCCACGGTGACGGGAACGCCGGCCGCGGTCGCCCCGCGGACCTCGCGCGGCGTCTCCCGCTCGGCGTACGCTGTCCCCGCGATATCGAGATGAGCCCAGGAAGGACAATCGACAAACTCCTTCAGAAATACGGCTGCGCTGATGGCGCCGCCCCACCGTCCGCCCGAGTTCTTCATGTCAGCCCACTCGCTGCGGATCAGATCCTTGTATTCGTCCCAGACGGGAAGCCGCCAGAGGCGGTCACCGACGCGCTCCCCACATTCAATCAACTTCCGAGCCAGCTCGTCATCGGTGGAGAAAAGGCCGGTCGCTTCGCTCCCCAGCGCCACGACACAGGCCCCGGTGAGCGTGGCGAAGTCGATGAGGTGGTCGGGCTCGAGCTTCGACGCGTAATGCAGCGCATCGCCGAGGATCATCCGCCCCTCGGCGTCGGTGTTCACGATCTCGACCGTCTTCCCGTTCATCATCGTGATGATGTCGCCCGGCTTGTAGGCGCTGCCGCTGGGGAGGTTCTCAGTCGACGGAATCACCCCCGTGATCTTCACCGGCAGCTCCAGCCGGGCCGCCGCCTCGACGATCCCGATGACCGCTGCCGCGCCGCACATGTCGAACTTCATCTCCTCCATTTTCTCGGCCGGTTTGATGGAGATGCCGCCGGAGTCGAAGGTGACACCTTTGCCGACCAGCGCTACGTGCTTCCTGGCCCGCCGCGGCACGTACTCGAGGACGATGAACCGCGGCTCTTCGGCCGAGCCGCGGTTGACCGCCAGCAGCCCGCCCATCTTCATCCGCACGATCTCCCGGCGGCCGTAGACAGTGGCTTTGACTCCCACCGCGCGCGCCACCTCTTCGGCGCGCTCGGCCAGGCGCTCCGGCGTAATCAGATTCGAAGGGGCATTGCCGAGATCGCGAACCGTGCCGACCCCTTCGGCGATCGTGCGGGCTTCCTCTTCAATGGCGCGCGCTGTTTTCCGGTCGAGGCTCTCGGGAGGGATCAGCGTGGCCTCGATCGCAGGAACCCTGTCTTCTTTCCTGACGGTGAGGTAAGCGTCGTACTTGTAGTCGGACTGGGCCAGCATCGTGGCGGCGAGTTTCGTCGTTCCCTCGGCGTCGGACCCCGAGACGGTGTAGGGGGCGACGACGGCGATCCGGTGATCGCGGTGTTTCCGCGCGATCCTGGCGGCCTGATACAGCGCGCCGCGCAGCACGCGGATCGAGAAGTCGCCGCCCTTGCCGATCCCGATCAGCGTCAGTTTCCGCGGCGTCGTCGAAACGGTGGAGATCGTCTCGTCGGCCCTCCCGGAGAAGCCCGACAGGCTGATCATCGTCTCGACCGCTTCGCGGATGGCCGGCGGCGCCTCGACGTCGCGGCTCTTCTCCGCCACCAGGACGAAGAGGTGGTCGATTTTCTGGAACTTCGGCTCTCGTGAGATGGTGACGTGCATGGAGGCGGGATTGTATAGGGCGAGCGGTTAACATTGGCCGAGCTCATGCAGAAAGGTCCAGCGACATGCCGCACCGCGTTCTGGTGATCGACGACGAGACTGCCATCCGGGAAGCCATCCGGATGACGCTCGAATACGAGGGCTACCGCATCGACGAGGCGCGGTCGGGGCAGGAGGGGCTCGACAAGGCGGGGCGCACCGACTACGACGCCATTCTGCTCGACATCAAGATGCCCGTCCTCGACGGGATCGAGGTCCTCGAAAACCTGAAGGGGCAGAAGATCACCTCGCCCGTGGTCATGGTCTCCGGCCACGGCGACGTGCACACGGCGGTGGAGTGTACGAAGCGGGGGGCCTTCGACTTCCTGGAGAAGCCGCTCAACCGCGACAAGCTCCTGCTCACGGTCCGCAACGCCATCCGGCTGCGGCAGGTGGAGGAAGAGAACAGCGAGCTGCGCTCGAAGGTAGAAAAGGAGTACCAGCTCGTCGGCGACTCGCAGACGCTGAAGGAGCTCAAGGCGCAGGTGGAGCGCGCCGCGCCGACGAAGGCGACGGTACTGATCACCGGCGAGTCGGGGACGGGGAAGGAGCTGGTGGCGCGGGAGATCCACCGCCGTTCGTCGCGGGCCGGCGCGCCGTTCATTCAGGTCAACTGCGCGGCCATTCCCGAGGAGCTCATCGAGTCGGAGCTGTTCGGGCACGAGAAGGGATCGTTCACCGGCGCGGTGCGGAAGCAGACCGGCAAGTTCGTCGCCGCGGACGGGGGGACGATCTTCCTCGACGAGGTCGGCGATATGTCGCTGCGCACGCAGGCCAAGGTTCTGCGCGTGCTGCAGGAGGGGGAGGTCGAGCCGGTCGGCTCGGCGACGGTGGTGAAGGTCGACGTCCGGGTCATCGCCGCCACGAACAAGGACCTTCCGGAGGAGATCCGCGGCAGCCGTTTTCGCGAGGATCTCTACTACCGGCTGAACGTGATCCCGATCCGGACGCCGCCGCTGCGCGAACGTCGTGAGGACGTACCGGTGCTCGCCACGCACTTCGCCGGGCTCTTCTCCGAGGAGCACAACTATCACACGAAGACGTTCACGCCGGCGGCGCAGAAGGCGCTGCAGGACGCGGCCTGGCGCGGCAACGTCCGCGAGCTGCGCAATCTCATCGAACGCCTCGTCATCATGGTGCCGTCGGAACAGATCGACGTCACCGATCTCCCCGCGGAGTTCTTCAGGGCTCCGGCGGACATCATCTCCGGAAGCATGCGTCTGAACACGCTGCAGGAGTTCAAGGACGAGGCGGAGAAGTCGTTCATCCTCGCCAAGCTCCGCGAGTTCGGCTGGAACGTCTCCAAGACGGCCGAGGCCATCGATACGCCGCGGTCGAACCTCTACAAGAAGATCGAGCAGTACAACATCAAGCGCGAAGCAGGCGGCGTGGCGGCGGCGGGAGATGGCGACAAGCAATGACCGCCGCCCGATCGGAATCTTCGATTCCGGTGTCGGCGGCCTGACGGTCTTCCGGGAGATCTCCCGGGTGCTGCCCTGGCAGCCGCTGGTCTACCTCGGCGACTCGGCGCGCGTGCCGTACGGCACGAAGTCGCCGAAGACGATCATCCGCTACTCGCTCGAGGCGGCGCAGCATCTCTGCGAGCGCGATATCCAGATGATGGTCGTGGCGTGCAACACCGCCACCGCCGCGGCGCTGCCGGCGCTGCAGGAGCGGCTGTCCATTCCGGTCATCGGCGTGATCGAGCCCGGCGCCCGCGCGGCCGCCGAGCGGACGCGGGGGAAGGTCGGCGTCATCGCCACCGAGGGAACGGTGCGGTCGCAGGCCTATACGAAGGCGATCCAGAGCATCCGTCCCGAGGTCGAGGTGATCGAATCGCCCGCGGCGCTGCTCGTCCCGCTCGCCGAGGAAGGGTGGGCGAACACGCACGTGGCTCTCGAGGTTGCCGGGATCTACCTCGAACCGCTCATCGATGCCGGCATCGACACGCTGGTCCTCGGCTGCACGCACTACCCGATCCTCCGCGCCACGATCGAGAAAGTGGTCGGCGACAGCGTGCAGATCGTCGACAGCGCCGAAACCGTGGCCCTCCGCGTCCGCGACCTGCTCCCCGACCTCCCGCCCGGCGCCCCCCCCGAGTATCACTTCCTCGTCACCGACGACGCCGAGCGCTTCCGCCGCATCGCCGGCGCCTTCCTCGAGCGCGATGTCAAAAAACTCGAGCTCGTCTCCTTCTAGGAGTGCGGCGGCTCGCCGCCGCTTTCGGATTGCGGCGGCTTGCCGCCGCGGCGCTCTCAGAAATCGTCCGGAACCCTCAAATTGTCGATCTTGAAGTTTCTGACAGCCTTAGCCAGCGCCGCGTCAACGCGCTCCTGAAACACGCGCACCGACGACCATTTGTAATTTTCCGCTCTCGACACGATTCCGTGATGTACCGGGTTCTGATGGATGTAGTTCAACCGCGCAAGATAAGAGCGCTCATGTGTGATGAACTTGTCCCAGTACTGGTACCAGACCTTTCTGCCCTGCGCCTTGTCGATGACATTGAGCTGATGCGCATTGATCGAATGCACTCTGCCGATAAATGCCGAGACTGCCGATTTTCGCAACGCCTCGATCATCAGGTGGTAATGATTCGAGAGCACGACCCAGTCCTGAACGACGACGCCGAGTTTCGATCCGACAGAAAGCAGTAAGTCGATGAACGAATCGCGTCTCGAGGTGTCAATCAGGAAATGCTTCTTCAGGTATGTCCCTGCGGTGATGAAGTAGAAGCCGGGATCCGCGGTGCGATGCAGTGGTGCGTGTTGCCAATCCATGGCTCCGAGGATCCCTCGGAAGCGCGCAAATCCGAAAATTTCTACTCGGGATAGATCTTTGCGGCGGCGAGCCGCCGCACTCCTACCAGTAGAGCGCGTTGAAGAGCATCGGGAACGTGGCGTGGGTCTGGCCGCGGTGCTGGGGGCGAAAGCCGAAGAGGACGATTTTTCCTTTGCCGTACGTCAGCGCGACGGCGGCGGCTTTGCGGGTGAGCTGGTCGGCGCCGCGCAGCCATCCGGAGAGGAGGATTTCGTTCGGGTTCTCGGGATACGAGGCCAGGACCCACCGCTGTACATCTGGAGCGGGGGCGATGGTCTCGAATGCGATGGCGCTGTCGAGGAACGCGGCGGTCTGCGCCGGCATCCCTTCGGTCACCGGATGATCGGGGCGGAGATGAATCCGCAGGAGCGAGCCGGGGTTGGAGTAGGCATCGGGACGCACCGCAGCGAGCGCGTTGCGGACGGGGATGTTGAAATTCTCGGTGACGAATGCCGTGGCGTCGCCGAACGCGATCAGCGTGCCGCCGTTTTCGACGAACTTCTTGAGCGCCGCCGTTCCCTCGGCTCCGAGTCCGTCGCGGTATTCGGGAGGGAACTCGTCTTCGTAGCGGATGGCGGTGCCGGTCGTGCGGCGGCCGGCGGCGATGATCTCCTTGTGAATGTCGGGAACGATGATGGCGTCGTACGGCAACGCGCCGCGGACCTGCTGCGGCGAGAGCGTCTTCGGGGAGAAGCCGTAGGTTTCGAGCACCCACCGCGTCCAGCCCTCATCCATCGACGCGTTCCATGGCTTGTATGTGGCGACGCGCGGCTTCTTGGCGGCAGCGTGCCGCTTCAGCACCGACTTCGTCTCCGGCCTGATCTCGGTGACGCGCTGCAGCGCGGCGTTTTCCGGAATCGTGGTTTTCTCGGCCGTGACGCCCATCTGCAGCGGCAGCGTCCAGGTGGCGACGTCGTACGGACGGACGATGTCGGCTCCCGCCTGCAGCCTCACCTCCGGGTAGCGCTGCGGCTCCATCATCTCGTTGACGAAGAGCGCGTACGGCTGCGCGAGCGGAATCCAGTAGTCGCCGTTGGCACTCTGAAACACCTCGACGTTGTGCTCGCTCATCAGCCAGGCCAGATGCTGTGCGGTCGCCCAGTCGTGCTGCTGGCGGGGAATGCGCCACGCTTCGCCCGGCTTCGCGGAGGCGACGGCGGCCTTCGCGCGCACGGCGATGTTGCGGAGGAAGTCCGCACGTTTCTCGGTGGCGATCTCATGGAGGGCGTCGGACGCGATGCGCTCGTAATCCATGATGTCGCGCATCCGCCACCACCCGCCCGGCCACGGGTTGGGGTGGTTGATGGTCGGCTTGTATTCGACGAGGCCCTTCGCCCCCCCGCGCAACTCCGTCGGCTCGATGTAGATCGGCGTGGCGATGCGCGCCGACGCCACTTCCAGCAGCAGTCCGGTGATGTTCTTCCACCATCCGGTATTGCGCGTCCCGCCCAGCCAGTAAGCGTCGAACGAATAGCCGTAGATCAATCCGCTCTTCTCCTGCTGCTCGAGGCGCAGGGCCATGTTCGATCCGATCACGTTCACCTCGCGCCAGATCAGCGGATGTACGTCGGGGTCGAGCGGATCGGCGAACGGCGGGATGAACATCCGCGGGCCGAACGCCCCCATCTGGTGCTCGTCAATGAAGAGCTGCGGATGCCAGCGGTGATAGATGGCGCGGCTCATGGCCCGCGTCTCCGGCTGCGTCAGCATGTACCAGTCGCGGTTGTTGTCGTGGCCGACGTAGTGGTGGTACAGCCACGGCAGCCGGCCCCCCTCGTAGCGCGTGCCGACGTACTTGCGGTACCAGTCGACGATCATCGTCTGCCCGTCCGGATTCAGCGACGGGACGAGGAGCAGCACGACGTTGTCGAGACGGCGCTGCGTCTCCGCGTCGGTGGCCGTCGCCAGCGCATGCGCCCACTCCATCGCCATCTGGCTCGACGCGATCTCGGTCGAGTGAATGTTGCACGTGACGAGGACGACGGTCTTTCCGTCGCGCACGAGCTGGTCGATCTGCGCCTGCGTGAACCCCCGCGGATCGGCGAGCTTCCGCGCCGTCTCCCGGATCGCAGGCAGGTTCCGCATGTTCGCCTCGGAGCTGATCACGGCCATGAACATCTCGTCGCCGAGCACCGTCTTCCCGAGGACCTCCAGCGTTACACGCGGCGAGGCCGCCTCCAGCATCCGGAAGTACGAGGTGATCTGCCTGTAGTCGGCCAGCTTGCGGTCCGCGCCCACCTCGAACCCGAGAAAGTCCGAAGGCGATTGGATCGGAGCGGCGACCGCGGATGCGGCGAGGAGGAGGGCGAGGGAGATGGAGAGCGCGTACTTGTTCATCGGGCGGGATGGTACATCAGGCCTCGGGCCTCAGGCCTCGGGCCCCGGGCCGAGGTACACTTCGGATGCACACTCGGGCCGGGCACGTTCGTCGTTCCGGAAATCTATGAGTACCTATCTCGATCTCGATGTGTGGCATGAAGCGCGTGCATTGGCACGTGACGTCTACCAGATCACTGCTCGTTTCCCTCGTTCTGAGATGTTCGGCCTGACGCAGCAGCTTCGAAGGGCCGCCGTATCGGTCGTGAGCAATATCGCTGAGGGGCAAGGCCGATGGTCGCATCCGGAGCAAGTGCGGTTCTACTTCGTAGCCCGCGGATCGCTGCTCGAAGTCGAAACGCAGCTCTACCTCTCAATGGATCTCGAATACATCGATCCGACAACTCTCGATCAAAAGCTCGCCAGGACGAGAAAAATCGGCCGAATGCTGAACGGCCTGATCAGAAGAGCAAACGCGAAGCAACCCGAGGCCCGAGGCCCGAGGCCTGACTCATCGGAACTCATGCCCGCACTCCTCGCACTTCCGCTTCGGCATGAACGGCCAGAGCAGGAGTAACGGTGGCAGGATGAAGTGCACAAGAAGCGTCAGCGCTTTCTGGCGCCGTCGGTCGATCGGCGCCGTCTCCGGCGAGCCGCAGCGTGGGCATGGCACATCGGGAGGCTCGACCGCCACTTCTGACCTCGGAACCCCGAGGCCCGAGGCCCGAGGCCCGAGGCCCATGCTCCTCCAGAGCGCGCCGCACGTGAGACATCGGCGGTTCGGCCCGAGAAACAGAAGTGCCGCCACGATGACCACGAGAAGTCCGAAGAGGTCGCGCTGTCCCACGGCATAACCAATCGCCACCATCACCGTCGAAAAGACGATGAAGAATGGCAGCCGCCGGATGCGGATCAGGTCGGGCGAGCCGCATTCGGGGCATCGCTCGACCTCCACGACCGGCGGCTCCTCCTCGCGCCATGGTCCCGGATCGGGCCAGAGGTCGCGCAGCAGATCGATGGCCCGATCGGCATCCTTCGCGGCCACCACCACGCCGATTCCGATCATCTGGTCGCGGACGAGCGTCGATTCGATCCCCGCCTCCTCGATCGCTGCGCGCGCCGCCTGGGCTTCGGCAGGCGAGCGGAACGAAGCGACCACGACGTGTGAAGGAGCGGAGTCCACGTGTTGATAGTAGAGTGAGTGGCCTGACTGCATGAATCTTCCACTCCGGATCGCCTGGCGCTATCTGCGACGGCCAACGGATGCGCTCGTCTCCGCGGTGGGGGCCGTGTCGGTCTTCGGCCTCGTCATCGGCGTCATGGCACTGGTCATCTCCATGGCGCTGATGACCGGCTATCGCCGCGACCTGCAGCGCAAGCTCCTCGCCGGAAACGCGGAAGTCTTCGTCTACCAGATCGCCGGGCCGATCGACGAGCCGGGCCGTCTGCTGGGGCTGATCCGCGGGGTGGAGGGGGTGGCCGAGGCGTCGCCGGTCGTGTTTCAGCACGGCGTCGTCACCACGGAACGGAACACGACCGGATCCGAGGTGATGATCAAAGGCATCGAGCCGTCGCGCGGCGCCACGTCGGAGATGCTCGCCAAAGTCATCGGTCCCGCAGGAAGGTTCGAGACCGAGCAGGGAGAGCGCGGCGTGACGGTAGGAAAGTACATGGCCACGCGGCTGGGCGTCGAGAAGGGGAGCGCGATCAGCGTCACGGTGCCGAGCGATCAGTCGGGCACGTTCATGCCGCGCACCGCGACGTTCGTGGTGACGAATGTCTTCGAGACCGGATTCTACGAGTTCGACGCGAAGTGGCTCTTCGTCGATCTCACCGAGGCGCAGGCGCTGGCAGGCGAGCCGGGCGTGGCCAACCTCGTGGAGGTGAAGCTCGCCCCGGAGTCGGACGTGCAGCGCGTCCGCGACGAGATCGGCCGCCGCACGGACAGCCGCTACGCGGTCAGCGACTGGCGCGACATGAACCGGCAGCTCTTCTCGATGCTGGCCATCCAGCAGCTCGTCCTCTTCATCGTGATCGGGCTGATCGTCTTCGTATCGACGTTCAACATCGTCTCCACGCTGATCATGACCGTGCATGAGAAGAGAAAGGAGATCGGCATCCTCGCCTCGATGGGCGCCGAGCAGCGCAGCCTGCGGCGGATCTTCGTCTGGTACGGGACGCTCGTCGGCATCGTCGGCACGGTCACAGGGCTGCTCCTCGGGTCGCTCGTCTGCTGGGTCATCACGCGGTACGAGCTGGTGTCGTTTCCGCCGGAGATCGCCGAGGTCTACTTCGTGTCGTCGATCCCGTTCATCACCCGGCCGGTCGACCTGACGGCGATCGCCCTCTTCACGGTGGCGGTGGCGTTCCTGGCCACGATCATTCCCGCCGCGCGGGCCGCCAGGCTCAACCCGGTCGAAGCGCTCCGCTACGAATAGCATGCGCGCACAGACGGAGCGGCTCCGGCTCGAGTATCGCGACTCGGTGGCGCGCGCGAAAGAGCTCGTCGGCTCGTCGACCGCCGCCGCCCTGCGGACCAGACCGGAGGACGGGAGCTGGTGCGCCGCGGAGTGCCTCGACCATCTGAACCTCACTGCCGAGGACTTCATCCGCCGCATTCGCGAGGCCGTCGGCCAGACCGCCGTCCGCCCGCCGCGCCGCGAGGAGAAGCTGTCGCTCCCGGGCCGCTTCTACGTCCGCAACTACGAGCCGCCGCCGCGCCGCCGCTTCACCGCCGCCGCCACCCTCGTGCCGGCTGCCGCCGGGCCGCGCATCGACGTCCTCCTCGGCCGGTTCGAGCAGATCCGCACGCAGCTCATCCACCTCGTGGAAGAGACGGACTCGATCGATCGGATGCGCATCCGCCTTCCCTACGCCGATTCGGACTGGACCCGGCTGACGCTGTTCGACACATTCTGTCTTCTCGCAGCGCACGACCGCCGCCATCTCTGGCAGGCCGAGCAGGCCGCGCGCGTATAATCCGCCAGCCTTCCATGCCCGCTGCACATCTCATCCTTGAAGACGGCACGGTTTACGACGGGGAGTCGTTCGGATCGAACGCGACTGCCATCGGCGAAGTCGTCTTCAACACCTCCCTCACCGGCTATCAGGAGATCGCCACCGATCCGTCGTACCGCTTCCAGATCGTGGTGATGACGTACCCCCACATCGGCAACTACGGTGTGGAGCGCGAGGTCGCGCAGAGCGCCGCGCCGCAGATCTCCGGACTGGTCGTGCGCGATCTGGTGGAGGAGCCGTCCAGTCACAGTTCGGAGATGTCGCTCGGCGCCTACTTTGAGCAGACCGGCGTGCCAGCCATCACCGGCATCGACACGCGCGCGCTCACGCGGAAGATCCGGAGCGAAGGGGCGATGCGGGGGATGATCACGACCGACGATCGGCCCACGGCCGAGTTGCTGGCCGAGGTGCGGCAGGCGCCGTCGATGAGCGGGCTCGATCTGGTGCACCGCGTCACGACGGAATCGGCGTATCCGTTTCGCGGCGTGGAGGGGGACGCCGGCGCTCCGAAGTATCGAGTGGCGGTGTACGACTATGGAGTGAAGAAGGACATCCTGCGGCACCTGACCGCCGAGGGGTGCGACGTCACGGTGTTCCCGGCGAAGACGCCGGCATCGGAGATTCTGGCGCGGAAGTTCGACGGCGTCATGCTGTCGAACGGGCCCGGCGATCCGGAGCCGGTGACGTATGCGCAGGAGAACATCCGCCAGCTTATCGGCAAGGTTCCCGTATTCGGCATCTGCCTCGGGCACCAGCTCCTGGGGCTGGCGCTCGGCGGCCGGACGTACAAGCTGAAGTTCGGA
The DNA here is from genome assembly GCA_035525015.1 of Thermoanaerobaculia bacterium. Taxonomy (GTDB): domain Bacteria; phylum Acidobacteriota; class Thermoanaerobaculia; order Gp7-AA8; family Gp7-AA8; genus DATLEX01. The sequence goes on from DATLFC010000017.1 coordinate 23,044, forward strand.
CACCGCGGCGGGAACCATCCGGTCAAGGATCTGCGATCGGGCCGAGTGGAGATCACCGCGCAGAACCACGGCTTCTCGGTCGATGCCGATTCGCTGAACCAGAACGACATCGAGTTCACGCACGTGAATCTCAACGACCAGACGCTGGAAGGCTTCCGCCACCGCCGCGAGCCGGTGATGGCCGTGCAGTACCACCCCGAGGCCGCCCCCGGCCCGCACGACTCGTTCTACCTGTTCAACGATTTCGTGCGGATGATGGAGGAGTCGAAGAAACGGTGAAAAGTTGGTGTCAGGTCTGGAAAAGCAACTTTTCACCAAGATCAGTCGTTGAAAATGGTGAAGAGTTGCTTTTCCAGACCTGACACCAACTTTTCAGAATCCCTGGTCGCGGTGCTCGCCGAAGGTCTGTTTCAGGGTGGAGACGATCTCGCCGACCGTGCAGTCGTTGCGGACGGCGTCGAGGATGAGAGGCATCAGGTTGTCGCCGCCGCGGGCGGCGGTGTCGAGCGCGTCGAGCGCCGCGCGGAAGTTTCCCTTGCGGTCCCGGCGGAATGACTCGAGCCGCGCTACCTGCTCCCGCCCGATGCTCTCGTCGATGACGAAGATCGGCAGCTTCGAGCCCTCCGCGTCGACGAACTCGTTCACGCCGACGACGATGCTCCGCTGCTCCTCCAGCGCCTTCTGCGCGCGGTAGGCCGATTCGGCGATCTCGTGCTGCACGAAGCCGTTCTCGATCGCGGCCAGCGCACCGCCCGCGGACTCGATCCGCTCGATGAGCTCGCGCGCGCTCCGCTCGATGTCGAGCGTCATCGATTCCACGGCGTACGAGCCGGCCAGAGGATCGGCCGTGGCCGTGACCCCGGTCTCGCTGGCCAGCACCTGCTGTGTCCGCAACGCGATCTTCGCCGACTCCTCGGTCGGAAGCGCCAGCGCTTCGTCGCGGCTGTTCGTGTGCAGCGACTGACAGCCGCCCAGCACCGCCGCCATGGCCTGGTAGGCGACGCGGACGACGTTGTTCTCCGGCTGCTGCGCCGTGAGCGTCGACCCGGCAGTCTGCGCGTGAAACCGGAGTGCGAGCGACCGCGGATCCTTCGGCTGGTACCGCTCCCGGATCAACTTCGCCCAAAGCTTGCGTGCAGCGCGGAACTTCGCCACCTCTTCCAGGAAATCGTTGTGGGCGTTGAAGAAGAACGAAATGCGCGGCGCGAAGGAGTCGATGGACAGACCGCGATCGACGGCCGCCTGCACGTACGCCAGCCCGTTCGCCAGCGTGAAGGCCACTTCCTGCACCGCCGTCGATCCCGCCTCGCGGATGTGGTAGCCGGAGACCGAGATCGTGTTCCAGCGCGGTACCTCGCGCGCGCAGAACTCGAAGATGTCGGTCACGATCCGCATCGAAGGCGCCGGGGGAAAGATGTACGTGCCGCGCGCGGAGTACTCCTTCAGGATGTCGTTCTGGATCGTCCCGCTCAGTTTCGACCAGGCGATGCCACGCCGCTCGGCCACGACGAGGAGCAGCGCCAGGAGGATCGACGCCGGCGCGTTGATGGTCATGGAGATCGAGACCTGGTCGAGGGGGATGCCGTCGAGCAGGATCTCCATGTCCTCGATCGAGTCGATGGCGACGCCCACGTTCCCCACTTCGCCGCGGGCCCGGACGTCGTCGGAGTCCATGCCGATCTGCGTCGGCAGATCGAAGGCCACGGAGAGTCCGGTCGTGCCGCGCTCCAGAAGGTACCGGTAGCGGCGATTCGACTCCGCGGCGGTGGAGAAACCGGCATACTGGCGCATGGTCCACAGCTTTCCGCGGTACATCGAGGGCTGCGGACCGCGGGTGAACGGAAACGAGCCGGGCGCGCCGAGGTCCTGCTGCGGGTCGAAGCCGCGCTCGCGCAGCGAGCGCTCGTCGAACGCGACCGGGATCTCGAAACCGGATGAACTTTCGACCTTCATGAGGGGCTAAGCGTAGTGTAGTAGCAGAAAACCGGCCGTTATAATTCGCTACCTTTTGCGATGGGTGTCAGCGGAAATCTGAACACGATGCTCCCGGGCGATCTACTCCAGTGGCTCAGCCTGGGGCAGAAGACCGGCACCCTCGTCGTGGCCCGACAGGCTGTCGAGAAGAAGATCTTCTTCAAGGACGGCCGCATCCTCTCCTCCGCCTCCAACGATCCCCGCGAATATCTCGGCCAGTTCCTGATGAGTCACGGTTTTCTCAACGAGGAAGAGCTGCGCAAGGCGATGGAAGTCCAGCAGCAGTCGGGGATCCTTCTCGGCAAGATCCTCGTGACCATCGGCCTCATCACCGAACAGGACCTGATGCGCCTGATGCGCATCAAGGCGGAGGAGGAGATCTACGACGTCTTCCTCTGGCCGGAGGGGGAGTTTCAGTTCATCGACGCCGAGCTGCCGCAGATGCAGATGATCCCGCTGCGCATCGACGTCACCGGAATCATCATGGAGGGGACCCGGCGTGTGGACGAGTGGCCGCGCGTCCGCGACGTCGTCGCGCACGACGGTGTGATTCCGGTCATCGAGAAGCCGGTCGAGCCGGCCGCCGATCTCGAGGACGTGCAGCGCGTGGTCGTGCAGGCCATCGACGGGAAGCGGAGTATCAGCGAGTTGATCCTGGAGAGCCGCGCCCCCTCGTTCGTCGTCTGCTCGACCGTCTACGCGCTGGTAAGGGAAGGCTTCGCCCGGCTCGAGGACCCGACGCTGGCCGCGGCGGAGAAGATCCAGAAGGAGAGCGGTGCGTTTCCACCGATGTTCGACGACGGCGACGAGATCCAGGCCATGCTCAGCGCCGCGCAGACCGCCCTGAAGGAGAAGAATTACGAGAGAACGCAGCGGCTGCTCAAGGCCGCGCAGAATCTCGACCCGAACCACCCCCGCGTCCGCAGCGCCATCCGCGGCGCCGAGGCTGTGATCCTGGCCGAGCTGCACAACCTCGGCATCGTGGAGTCGAAGGTGCCGAAGGTCCTCAAGTCGCTCGACGAGATCACCCAGATGAACTTCACCCCGAACGAGGGCTTCCTCCTCTCCCGCATCAACGGCACCTGGGACCTCGGCTCGATCCTGAAGGTCAGCCCCATCCGCGAGCCCGACGCCATGCTGATCTTCTACAAGCTCTGGAAAGACAAGATCGTCGCGTTCGAGTAGGGATCACGGGCTCGAGGACTGGTGCAGATGCACGATGCGCCAGTCGCTGCCGCTCTTTTCCCAGATCTTTGTGACGACTTCCGTCGCGTCATTTCCGTCGAATCGGTAGTGGGTCACCGAGTAGCCGGAGAGAGGGGAGAGAACGTGGACGGCATGTTGCTGGAGGCGGCGCGGCAAACCCGGCTTCCTCTGCGGTATCTGGCCGCAGCGGGAACGGAGGGCGGTGCGGCTGGCGAACGTTCTGCCGTCGCCGACGAACAGCGGCTCGCGATCGGCGAAGAAAACGAGCGCTTCGGCGCACCCTCCGCTCTCGAACGCCTTCTGTTCGGCGATCAGGGCGTCGCGGATCAGCTGCTCGATCGATGCTTTCTCAGCGGCAGATGGATACAGCTTTCCCCGTTTCACGACGGAGACGATGCTGCGCAGCGCGCGGATGTCCTCGCGCGGATCGTTCGCCAGGATGACGAAACTGGCGAGCTTGCCCGGCTCGATCGTGCCGTAGTCGTGCTCGCGGCCGAGGGCGCGCGCACCGTGGAGCGTGGCCGCGGTGAGAGCCTCGCCGGCGGTGAGCACACCTTCATCGACCAGACTCTCGATCTCGCGATGCAATGAAGGATAAGGGTCGTCGTCCGGAGACCTGTAGTCGGTTCCCGTCGAGATGAAGACCCCGGCTCGATGCGCTGCTTTGGCCAGCGCGACCATCAGCTGGGAGGTGCAGCCGTAGGCATCGTCACCCGGTCTCAGATGATTCGAGAGCGTCGCGTCGAGAATCGTCCCCCGCCGCACCATCTCCTCGAACAGAGCTTGCATCTCGGGGCTCTCCGCGTCGACGAGTCGCGGCTCGAAGCGGGGACGGGTCTGTTCGTTAATGCGCGTATGGGTCGTCGGATCGAGATCGGCGTCCTGCCACGCCAGTCCGCAGAGGTGCGAGATCGCGTCCACTCCTGACCGGACCACGTCGATGGGACGGACGGGATAGACGGTCGCGTGCGCCCACACCTGGAGGCCCTGACGGTGCGCCTCGCTGGTCAGCGCGCGGATCATGGTTCCATCGATCTCCGTGTACAGCTTCAGCGCCGCCGCCTGCCGCTCCTTCGCATGCGCCACGATCGCCCGCACGTCGCTCCCCGCGGTCACCGTCTGCGCCCCGGTACCGGCGCGCGCCACTCGCACACCGGTGGCGATGAAGTGAGGGCCACCGACGACCCCGGCGTGAACGATGTCCGGAGCACGCTCGGCGGTGCGCGCGGCGGCGACGGCCTCAGGGTTTCCGGCCATGTCCCGCGCCGCCACGATGCCGCCGTCGAGCATCCTCTGGAGATCACGGTTCAGCGCCTCGGCTGATTTCGCGAACAGGGGAGTGAGATGTGTGTGCGAGTCGATCAGGCCGGGGAGGAGGAACCGGCCGCCGAGATCATGAATCGTCGCCCCTTCGGGCAGAGCGCGTTCGCCCGCGGGAAAGACCGCGGCGATCCTTTCCCCTTCGACGACGACCGTCATCCCGGGCCGGTGGACGTCGCGGCCGGGATCGATGAGGGTGACGTTGGTCAGAACGAGGAACGAAGCGAGAAGGATGCGAGTGGGTGTCATATGAGGACTGAAGGTAGGATGTGGATCGTCCCGCCGCATGAAACGGAGCCAAAAGATCGATGAAGGTCCGGCAAAGCAGCCCTGATTCGAGCCAGATCTGCTACCAGGCCGGTGATTTGTTCGTCGATCCGGGAATCCGTCGGGTCCTGCGCGGCGGAGAGGACGTTCCGCTGGCCGGACTTTCGTTCGACCTGCTGGTGGCGCTGATCAGGGCGGCGCCGAATCTGGTTCCTCACGAGCGGATCGTGCAGGAGGTCTGGAACGGGCAGATCGTCAGCCCCGAGACGTTGACGCAGCGGGTCAAGCTGTTGCGGGACGCTCTCGGCGACGACAGCCAGAACCCTCGCTACATCGCCGGTGCCCGAGGGCAGGGCTACCGGCTGATCCCGGCGGTGGTCGAGCGGCCGCGTGATGACCGGCCGGGGCGGCCGCGGTGGATTACGGCGGCGGCGCTGCTGGTGGTCGCTGTCTGTCTCGTCTACGTCGCCGTCTGGCGCACGCGTCCTGCCGGCCCGACGGAGACCACGATCCGCGGCGACTCGATCGCGATCCTTCCCTTCGAGAACCGGAGCGCGAACCGGGAGGACGCGTTTTTCGCGGACGGCATCCACGATGACCTGCTGACCCGGATCGCGCGCATGCGCGATCTCAAGGTCATCGCCCGCTCCTCGGTTCTTGGCTACCGCGACAGGAGCGTTTCGGTTCCGGAGATCGCTCGTGAGCTCGGCGTTTCCGCGATTCTCATCGGGGCGGTGCAGCGGGCGGGGGATCAGGTCCGCATCCAGGTTCAACTGATCGATGCCGCCCGCAACACGCAGTTGTGGGCGGAGACATGGGACCGCTCGCTCAACGTCGAGAACGTATTCGCCATCCAGACCGAGATCAGCCGGGCCATCGCCAAGAATCTGCAGATCGCCCTCGCGCCGGCGGAGAGGGAGCGTCTCGAGAAACCGGTCACCTCGAGCCTTGCCGCGTACGACTCGTGGGCCAGGGGACGCCAGGAAATGGACCGTTACACGGAGGAGGGGCTCGCCGCCGCGGTGACGCACTTTCAGGAAGCGGTCGGTGCCGATCCCGATTTTGCGCTGGCACACGCCGGCCTCGCGGAGAGCCGGCTGTTGCAGGCGCGCTTTCGATTCCTGAACAAAGAGCTGGCGGTGCAGCTGGCCGGCTCGTCGGTCGAACGTGCTCTGAGAATCGATCCGGAGAGCGCCGAGGCATTCGCAGTCAAGGGTGACGTGCTGCGCATGCGCGGCGACGCGGAAGGGGCGGAGGCCGCGCTGCGCCAGGCCATCGCTTTGAACCCGAATCTGGCCGCCGCGTTCGTCAGCTACGGGTGGCTTCTTTCGGAGCAGGATCGAACCGCCGAGCAGATGGAGATGTGGCGCCGGGCCGGAATTCTCGATCCTCGCTCTCCCGTGGCCAGCGTGCATCGCGCCTTCGTCGAACTCCGGGGCGGACGCCATGCGGATGCGGAGCGGGAGCTGCGTGCGCTTCTCGAGCGGCACCCTGACTTCCCCCCGGCGCACGTGATCCTCGGCGAAGTGCGTGCGGCGGCCGGAGATCAGGCCGGCGCCATTCGCCACTACCGCCGTGCACTGGAGCTGAGCTCGGCGCTTCCTCTCGCGCACGCCGGCCTGGTGTCGTCGCTCCTCGATCTGGAAGCCGATGCCGACGCGAGCGCGGCAATCGACCGCGCATGGAGAGTCCCCGAGACCCCGCAGCTCGGCCCGAAGCTGGAGCTTGTTCGGGCCATGCAGAATGGGGCGGACTCGTCCCGGCAGCGCGAATGGATCGCCGCGCTTCGAGGGAGCGATCCCATCTTTGCGGCACACAACTCCGCCCTCCTTCATCTGCGCGAGGGTCGCTTCGACGCGGCGCGCGTGGAGCTGGAGACCTCGCCGGGCGAGGTCCCGCGCACGATGCAGTGCACCTACGCATTCACGCTCATGGCTCTGGGGGAGCAAGATCGCGGACGGGCGGTGGCCCGGTCGGTTCTCCAGCGCGCGGAAAGCGGGCCCGATTACGCGCGCCGGCGCCACGTCGATCCGGTGGTCTGCTCGGCGGTGCTCGGCGACTCGCAGCAGGCCCTGCGGATTCTCGAAGAGGCTGCCGGCAAAGGCGTGCCGAGCGCGTGGCGCTCGCTCCTGGCGCGACCCGAGCTCGCGGAGCTGCGCAAATCGCCGGCGCTGCAGCCCATCGTCGCCTCCATCCGCGCCGAGGCCGCTCGCCAGCGAATGGGGTCAGGCCTTCCCTTTTACCTTTCTCTCCAGCCTGTAGAGCGCCCGAAATCCCCCGGAAGTCTCGCTCTACAGGTTGGAGAGAAAGGTAAAAGGGAAGGCCTGACCCCATTTACTCGAGGCCGACGGCGGAGCGGAGTTTCAACTCCAGCGCGTTCATTTCGCCGTGGTCGGACTCGTGGTCGTAGCCGAGGGAGTGGAGGATGCCGTGGAGGATGAGGTAGCGGACTTCCGTGGCGATGGAGTGCTTCTCGTCGGCGGCCTGGCGGCGTGCCTGGTCGACGCAGATGATGATCTCGCCGCTGTAGAGCTCGTCGCCGGGGAACGTCAGCACGTCGGTGGTCCGGCTCTTGTGGCGGAACCTGCGATTCAGGTCGATCATCGTCTCGTCGTCGACGAAGGCGATCGAGACGCCGATGTCCTGGCGCAGCTCGAGCAGCACCTTGCGCGCGAACGAAACGATGTCTCTTCTGGTCAGACGCGGGATCGCCGCGCCCGTCAACTCGATGTTCACGCGGGAGGAGTGTCCTGCTCGGCGTGATCGTAGGCATTGACGATCTTGGAGACGAGGGGATGCCGCACGACGTCCTTGTGCGTGAAGTTGAAGAACTTGATTCCTTCCACGCCGCCGAGGATGCGGTGCGCCTCGCGCAGCCCCGATTTCTTCCCCTCCGGGAGGTCGACCTGCGTGACGTCGCCGGTGACGACGGCCCTGGAATCGAATCCCAGCCGGGTCAGGAACATCTTCATCTGCTCGGGAGTGGTGTTCTGCGCCTCGTCGAGGATGATGAAGGCGTCGTTGAGCGTCCGGCCGCGCATGAAGGCCAGCGGCGCGATCTCGATGATGCTCCGCTCGATGAGCTTCTCCACTTTCTCGAACCCGATGATGTCGTACAGCGAATCGTAGAGGGGACGGAGATAGGGATTGATCTTTTCGGCGATGTCCCCCGGAAGGAACCCGAGACGCTCGCCCGCTTCCACGGCCGGCCGGCAGAGGACGATCCGCTTGATCGATTTGTCGTTGAGCGCCGCCGACGCGGCCGCTACGGCCAGGAAGGTCTTCCCGGTCCCGGCGGGGCCGATGCCGAACGTGATGTCGTGATCCTGCATCGACTGCAGGTAGAGCTTCTGGGCGATGTTCCGCGGCGTGACCACGCGCCGCACCGACGGCTGCACCTTGTCGTCGGTGAAGAACTCGACCACGTCCATCTCGGGCTTGTCGCGCAACACGCGCATGGCCGTCATCACGTCCGATTTCTTGATGGGATAGCCCTGCGTGATCAGACTCTGCATCTGTCCGAGGAGCTTCTCCACCGGTGCGACGCTGCCGGCGTCGCCCTTGACGAAGATCTCGTTCCCGCGGGAGGAGATTCTGACGTTGAACTCCTCCTCCAGCATCCGAAGGTTCTCGTCATGGTTTCCAAAAAGTGCGTGGGCTCCCTGCTCGTCGAGCGTCAATTCCATTCGTTTCTCTTTCTCAGCTCAGCTATTGCAGCCCCGATGCCGTGAAGAAGGTGATCCACACTTCGCCGTATTCGGCGCGGCGCCAGAACGCCAGCCCCCGGGGCTCGACCGTAAACGGCGCGGTGTGCCGTCTGTGTTCCACCGCCACGAGCGGATCTGTCGAAAGTTCGATTTTGTCGAGGCCATTCAGGAGGTCGTCGTAGCGGGCGAAGTCGTAGGGGGGGTCGGCGTAGACAAGATCGAATGGCCCCCTCATCCGGCCTTCGGCTCTGACGGCATCCGTGAGAACGGTTTCGACCTGTACGGCGAATGCCTGCGCGAGCTTCGTGATCTGTATCAGATTCTCGCGCGACGAATCAACCGCCACGGCGGACGAAGCACCGCGGGACAGCGCTTCGAACGAGAAGATGCCGCTGCCGGCGAAGAGGTCGAGAAACCGCGCCCCCCGGACCCGGTCGCCGGCGATGTTGAAGTACGCCTGCCGTGCCCGCTCGGACGTGGGGCGGACCTCGCCGCGCGGGAGGGGAACCCGGCGGCCGCGCAGCGTTCCCGCGGTGATCCGGAGATCAGTTTTCAGCCGGCCGCCCGACAAAGTAGTTGTAGAGGTCCTGCTTGGCGACGTACATGATCGTCGGCTCGCTCACGCAGCGCAGCTCGACGATGCCGCTCTCCGGAGTGATCCGCGCCACGCGCCACACCTTCCGGTCGTCCGCGACCAGCCTGTCTCCCACCTTCGGCTCGTAGTTCGCGACGGTGTTCGTCACCGTCCGGTCCTCCGAGAGCGCCCGCAGGAGATCCTCCAGCGGCATGACCTGATCCGCCAGAATTTTCGGCAGCACTCCCGCGGGATCGAACGCCCTCTCGACGAACACGCCATCGTCTTCATACAGCCGGAGGAAGGCACGCCGCCGTGCTGCCGGCGCGGAGACATCGGTCGTGCGGATCGTCCGGAGAAGATCGGGCGACATCGCCTCCAGGTAGTTCTCCACCGCGTCGTCGGGGAGGAGGATCCGTTTGTGGATCGTGCCGCCGGCACCGGTCATCCGCACCACCACCAGCCCTCCCTCGAAGAACGAAATGCGCTGGTCGACATCCGCGGTGCGCACCCCGTAATCGAGGATCGGCCGAGGCAGCCGTCCTTCGATGAGCTGCGGCCCGATGGCCTGCCGGGCGCCGGTGAGCTCGGGAATCTCGTACTTCTTCAGCCGGCGCTTCTCCCGCTCCGGAAGCGGCGTGGCGATGGCGCCGCTCTCCGGCACGATGTCGACGCCGGTGATGTCGTGCGGCGGGATCGGTTCCGGCGGGGGAGGAGCCTGCGCGAGCGACGAAGCGGCCGTCAGAATCAGGATGACGGCGAAGCGGAGTGAAAGCGTCATTTCGGCTCGGACGAATGCTCCCGACCAAGATACTTCATGGCCATCTCGCGGGCAAAGCTGCGCGCCTGATCGGGCGCGATCTCTCCGGTGAACACCGCCTCGCGGGTCCTCTCCAGTGCCCGGGCGATGTGCGGCCCGACGGGCACCTCGAGATCGTTGCCGCGCAGCGGCAGCTTGAAGCGCTGGAACTCCTCGAACCGGGCGATGTGGCTGCGCTCGGCCGGCTGCTCCGAGGCGATGATCGTCCGGATCTCCGGCGAGATGCTGCGGAGGAGCCGGAACCTGTGGCGATCGGACTGCGCGCCGGAGAGCGCATCCTCGAACCGCGGCAGCTCGCGCGCGATCTGCAACACCGTCCGGGCCCGTTTCTGCGAGAACCCCGAGCCCTCCAGGTGCTGCTGCGAGGCATCCGCGCCGCGAAGCAGTGCGCCGCTGTAAAGAACGTACCGGTCGAGGTCGGGCCGCTCTGCGAGCGCCTCATGCACGCTTTCGAGCGTGTCAGCCGCCTCCGGCGTCAATCGGGAGCCGATCGTCGAAGCGAGTGCTCCCTGCCGTGAGAGCGCCACCAGGATTGCCGGCACGTTCTCCTCGTCCATGGCCAGGAAGATCTCGCGCCAGAGGCGTTCTCTGGTCACGCTCTCCAGAGCGCCGGCGGCGATGGCTTCGGCCATCCGGTCGATCGTCTCCGGCTCGACGGCGAAGCCGAGGCGGCTGGCCAGGCGGACCGCGCGGAAAATGCGGGTGGGGTCGTCGAGAAAGCTCCGCTCGTGAAGGATGCGGATGATGCCGTCGCGCAGATCGCGCTCGCCGGCGGCAGGGTCGTGCAGCGATCCGTCGAGCAGGTCGAGGGCCATGGCGTTGATCGAGAAATCGCGGCGCAGCAGATCGTCGCGCAGCTTTCCGGGAGATACCGCCGGCAGCGCGCCGGGAGTGCGGTAGCGCTCTTTCCGGGCCGTGGCGATGTCGATCTCCGGCATCCCGTCCGCGGTCACCTTGTAGGTCATGAACTGGGGAAACGACCGGACCCGGCCATCGATCTTCCTCGCCAGCGCCCGCGCCAGAGTGGAGCTTCCTTCTTCGAGGGTGAGATCGACGTCGATGGCGCGGCGCCCGAGGAGAAGATCGCGAACGGGACCGCCGACGAGAAACGGGCGGCAACTCTTCTCCCGCGCCACTTCGGTCACGAGATCGAGCGCGCGCTTCTGCGGTGTCGGCAGATCGAGTTTCGGGTTCATGCAGTGACGGCTTCGTAGATCTTCGCAAGCGCACGAAGCCTCTGGCGCGGCTCGAACTTTCCAGCCGTCCTGCGCGCGTTCTCGATTTTCAGCGAAGCGATTTCGGACTTGAACAGAGCGCCTAGTATGGCATGGGTGAGCTCGTTCGGGTCGCGCGGCGGCACGAGGAAACCGCTCATGCCGCGATCGAGACGCCGCGTGTTGATCGCGGTTCGCGAGGCCACCACAGGTTTTCCGGCCACGAACGCCTCGGCGACGAAACCGTCGAGGTCATCCTCGCTGGTGGCGGGATCGACCCATACATCTACGCGGGATAGATCGTCGGGCCGCGGCGGCGCATCGAAGATCAGCCATTCGACATCCTCGCGGAAGCGATGAATGCGCGACAGCGTCTGCTCGACCATGTTTTTCACGCCGGGCCGGTGAGGTCCGAACGTGCCGGCGGTGCTGGCCGAGCCTTGCGGCCGGGATCGGCCGCGCTCCATCTGGAACCAGACGTCCTCCACGGCTTCGGGGAGGTTGTCGAGCGGCGATGTGATCACCGCCGGCTGGTGCGCCTTGCGCCATCCGAAGATCCGCCGTGGTGCCCCCGAGGCGACGTAGCGGAGCGGACCGCTAGGAGGGTCAAATCCGGGCGGACCGTAAAGATGCGCGAGCGTCGCGCCGGCGGCCGCGGCGCCTTCGAATGTCGTGACGATCACCTCGTGCTGCGGCGACAAGGAGGCCTGATCGATCTGGAAGGATTTCCGTTCATAAAACGACGCCGTGGGCAGAAGAATCTGGGCGATCAGCATGAGCGGCAGAACTCATTGTAGAATTAAGCGTTTCGCCGCAAATGGAGACGAGAAAAATCGGCGTTTACAGCCGTCGCGATGACCTTGTCCAACGCCTGCGAGAGCTTTGCCCGAACGTGCAGTTCTCCACGGAGGAGGGGGAGCGGGAGCACTGCCGCATCGTCGTCGTCGACAGTGACTCGCATGGCGCGCTCGATTCCCCGCCGCGCGGGAGTGTCGTGCGCATCGTGCTCTGCGCCGGCTCGCGCCCGGCCCGGCGGCGGCACGGCGAGATCCGCGTCGGGCGCGACGAGTTCCTGGCGTCGGCGGACGATTACCTCTCCTTCGCCACCGAGCTGGCCGAAGCGGCCTTGCATGCCATCGAGCTCGAACAGCAGCTTTCGTATCTCAACGAGATCCGCGACATGATGTCGATGGTGGAGGCCGACGCGGTCTCGGAGCGGATCACCACCACCGTGCTCCGCTTCCTCGGTCTCGACCGCGGCACGCTGTTCCTCCACGACCCCCGCCTGGAGCGGTACGTGGTGAGCTACAGCAACGATCCCGATCTCCGGGAGACGGGCGAGTTCCTTCCCGGCGTGTCACCCGGGCTGCTCCAGCGTGCGCTCTCCTCGGGGCGGCTCATCGCCGCGGACCAGGCACCGAACGGGCGCGGGATGGTCATCATGCCGCTGCAGGTGCAGGAAGACCTGATCGGGGTGATCAAGGTGCCGCTGCAGCCGAGCGATGTCGTGACGGACGAGGCGGCGGGCAACGTCACGCACTATCTCACGGCGGTGGCGCAGGTGCTGAGCAACATCTATCAGCTCACGCGCAGCCGCGATCTGGCCATGCGCGACGACCTGACCAAGGCCTTCAACCGCCGTTTCTTCGAGTCCTACCTCGACGAGGAGATCGAGCGGTCACGCCGCTACGGGACGCTGTTCAGCATCATCTTCCTCGATCTCGACGACCTGAAGATGGTGAACAACGTCTACGGCCATCTGACCGGATCGCGGACGCTGCAGGAAGTGGCCAAGCGCGTGCTGAGCGCGGTGCGCGGCATCGACAAGGTGGTGCGGTTCGGCGGCGACGAGTTCTGCATCATCCTTCCACAGACCGATCAGGATCAGGCCATGGCGGTGGCGAACCGCGTCCGGAAGGCCATGACCGCACAGTCGTTCCGCGTCGATGAGAGCATCGACATCTCCATCACCGCGAGCTTCGGCATCGCCACCTATCCGACGCACGCCATTACCAAGGAAGACCTGGTCCGCCAGGCCGATATCGCGATGTATCGCGTGAAGTCGACGACGAAGAACGCCGTCGGCGTGGCCGTCGTCGACAACGCCACGAAGCCGCCCGTGGCATCGGGTCTACCCTGAGGAGCTTCCCCTTCGCTGCGCTCAGGGTCAGGATAGAGTTTGAACAATGTCCGACGAACTCAGCATCCAGGGAACGCTCGCGGAAACCACGGTCCCCGATCTGTTCCGTTCGATCATCCGGAACAACGAGACGGCCATCCTGTCGCTCGACGCCATCGGGCGCAACGACGTCATCTTCTTCCGCGAAGGAAGGATGATCTTCGCGTCCAGCACCGATCCCGACATGGGCCTGGCGGAGACGCTCCTCCGGGGGGGCGAGCTGAACGTGCAGCAGTACAACCACGCCATGGAGCGGCTGGTCGTGTCGCGCCGCATCGGGTCGGTCCTGATGGAGCTCGGTTATCTGAAGCCGGACGAATTGAGCCGGGCCGTGGAGCGGCAGTCGTCGGCGATCGTCCTCAACGCGATGTCGTACCGGAGCGGCAGCTACACGATCGAGTTCACGTCGAACTTTTCCGACGAGATCATCACCCTGCCGCTCAGCACGGAGCGGCTGATCCTCGACGGCGTCCGGCGCATCGATTACTGGTCGCTGATCCTCCGCGGGATCGGCCGTTTCGACCGTCTGCTCGAGCAGGCGCCGAACGTCGACACGCGCACGTTCCAGTTCGAGCTCACCGAGGACGAGAGCCATGTGCTGTCGCTCCTGTCCGATCCGCAGACGATCGAGAAGGTGTGCGAACAGAGCTACCTCTCCAACTTCCTGACGTGCCGGACGCTGTGGGGTCTGCTGGTCATCGATCTCGCCCACGATTCGGAAAAGGAGGAGCTCTCCGAGAAGCGGGCGGCCGAGGAAAGCGAGTACGAGCTGGAGGGCGTCGTGGAGCGGTACAACACCGCGTTCCAGCAGATCTTCACCATCGTGTTCCAGAAAGTCGGCGATCACGTCTACGATTTCATGGACCGCGTGGTCCTGCACCTCTCGCCGGAGACGATGCCCTACCTCAGCGGCATGAACATGGTCAACGAAGGCCGTGTCGACTTCGATCAGCTCCTGAACAATCTCATCGCGTCCGGGTCGAACGACCGGCGCGCCGTGGTGCTGAACGTCCTCAACGAGCTGCTGTACGGCTGGATCTACGAGATCAAGAGCGAGTTCGGGCAGCCGATGGAGACGCAGGTGGTGCGGATTGCGGAGAATGTCGGGCGGTGAATCGGGCCTCGATCCTCATACTCCTCACCACCGCCTGCGTCACGGCGGGACTGCCAACCCGGCCAAACGAGCGCGAGTGGTCGGCGCTGATGGCGGATTACGCATGGATCCAGACGCTCCGCGGCGCGCAGAGGGAACCGGCTGCCAATGCGCCGCGCAAGGAGCAGATCGAATCGCGCCTGGAGAACCACCGGAAGATCGAGCCGGCGCTGGTCGCCTTCCTCGACAAGCTGAGCGAATACCACGAACGCACCGGCGATCGCCGCGCCGCCCCCCTCCTGGCAAAGGAGAAGATCCTCGTCGCCGACGATTACGTGAATCTCCTGGCGCGGCATGACCGCGCCATCGAGTTCTACCGCGCCGCGCTGGAGCTCGATCCGGCGAACGAGGAGGCCAGGCAGAAGCTCGCCCTCGCCGAGCGCCGCCGTTTCGTCTCCATGACCGCCTTCGCCTCGGTGAAGGAGGGGATGCGCGAGCAGGAGGTCCGCTCCCTGATCGGCCTCCCCCGAGAGGACTGGATCAAACAGGTGGTTCAGAACAGACGCGTCTATTCGGTCTGGATCTATCCGAAGTCCGACGGCGGAGCCTCGGCCGTCTACTTTGACAACGGCATCGTCTATCACACAAACTGGAATGCCGCGGCACCGCCGCAGGCTCAGACGCAAT
>DATLFC010000018.1:0-13976 GCA_035525015.1 Thermoanaerobaculia bacterium
GGCGGCGGCGCCGAGGGGCCGCCGGATGAGCAGACCCCATTCGCCGCCGGTCACGTACTGCAGCATGAGGATGGCCAGGGCGCCGGCGCCGATCTGAAACCAGAAGAGGAAGCTCGGCAGCCAGGCGCGGTAGAACTCGACCGGATTGAGGATCCAGCCGATGGCGCACGCCAACAGACCGATGATGCCGGCCACCAGCGACGGAAATTGCGCGCGGGCGATCCCGGTCGACTCGGCCGCGCGCGTCTCCAGACCGGCCGTCAATGGCCACCTCCGGCTTCAAGCGTGGCGCGGGCGTCCGCGGGGACGTCGGCCATCGTCGCGTTCTGGCTGAGCTGCAGCGCGCGGATGTAGGCGATGATCGCCCAGCGATCGGCGGCCGGAACCATGTTCCTGTACGGCGGCATCGCGCCGAATCCGTTCGTCATGACGTCGAAGAAGTGCCCCGCCTTCGCGGTGCGCATCGTCTCGGTGTGGAACGAGCGCGCCCGGCTGAAGCCGCGGGACGGGATCATCCCGTTGCCGTCACCGACCCGGCCGTGGCACTGCGCACAATAGATGTTGTAGCGCTCCTCTCCCCGTTCCACGACCGCCGGCGTGACCGGGAAGGGGAAGCCGTCGCCCGTCTGCCCGCCGATCATCCCCGTCTCGAAGTAGGGGTTGCCGTGAAGCTCGCCGCGGGCGACGGTGCCTGCGACGCGGGGCCGCGCCGACATCCCGTCGGCAAAGAAGTCGCTCGGCTCGAGCGGATCGTACCTCGGCTGCTGGCCCATCTTCTGATAACAGCCCGCCGAGAGCAGCAGCGCCAGGACGGCGACGAGCGCGTTACCACGGAACATCGACGATCTCCCGTGGATCCAGCCGATCGAGGAAGTTCCGCACTTCCTCGAGCTTGAATTTCGGATCTCTGGCCTGAATGACCAGAAAGAACTTGTCGCGCGAGGCCTGGTCGAACCTCCGCACGTTGAAGACCGGGTGATACGGCATCGGCAGGCCGTTCAGGGCGAGCATGCCGAACACGGCCCCGAACGCGGCCAGGAGAATCGCGCACTCGAACGCGATGGGGATCCATGCCGGCCACGAGTTGTACGGCTTCCCGCCGATGTTGAGCGGATAACTGATGACGTTCGCGTACCAGCACATGAAGAAGCCGCCCAGCCCGCCGAGGATGCCCATGATGAGGACGATCGTGGAGAGCCGCGTTTTGGGCAGGCCGACCGCTTCGGCCATGCCGTGGATCGGGAAGGGAGAGAAGGCGTCGAGATGCGTGTATCCCTCCTGCCGCGCGCGATTCGCCGCGTCGAGCAGGGCCTGCGGCTCGCTGAACTCGGCGATCACGCCGTAGACGCCGGTGATCGGTTTGCCGATGCCCATCAGCGCACTCCCTCCGGTCGTGTCATTCCGAGCGTGAGCGAGGAATCCGGGCGGCCGGCGGAACGAGCAGCGAGCCACCACCCCGCCAGATTCCTCGCTACGCTCGGAATGACGAACGCCTCTCTCAATGCGCCTCCCCTTCCTTCGCGTGCGCCTGCGCCTCGGGCAGCAGCGTGCGCATCTCGAAGATCGAGATCATCGGCAGGAAGCGTACGAAGAGGAACAGCAGCGCGAAGAAGAGCCCGATCGAGCCGACGAACACGCCCCAGTCCCACACCGTCCCGTGGTACATGCCCCACGACGAGGGGAGGAAGTCGCGGTGCAGCGACGTCGGGATGATGACGAACCGCTCGAGCCACATCCCGACATTGACGAACATCGCCACCACGAAGAGCCAGAACGTGCTCGTCCTCAGCCGCTTGAACCACATCAGCTGCGGCGCCAGACCGTTGCACACCCAGAGAGCCACGTACATCTGCCAGTACGGGCCGGTGGCCCGGTTCTTCAGCATGAAGATCTCGAAGACGTTGCCGCTGTAGAGGCCGTAGAACCACTCCATCGCGTACGCGTAGACGACGATGAGCCCGGTGGCCAGCAGCACCTTCCCCATGTTCTCGAGATGCTTCATGGTGATGAAGTCCTCGAGGCGGAAGAACTTCCGCGCCGGAATGGCCAGCGTGAGCACCATGGCGAACCCGGCGAAGACCGCGCCTGCAACGAAGTAGGGAGGGAAGAACGTGGAGTGCCACCCCGGCACCTGCGCCACGGCGAAGTCGAAGCTGACGATCGTGTGCACCGACAGCACCAGCGGCGTGGAGAGCCCCGCCAGCAGCAGGTAGGCGTGCTCGTACCGATACCAGTGCTTCGCCGATCCGCGCCACCCCAGCGCGAACATGCCGTAGACGCGCCGCACCCAGATGTTGTTGGCACGGTCGCGCAGCGTGGCCAGGTCGGGAATCAGCCCGACGTACCAGAAGAGCAGCGACACCGTCGCGTACGTCGTTACGGCGAACACGTCCCACATGAGCGGGCTGCGGAACTGCGGCCACAAACCCATCGTGTTCGGATAGGGGAAGAGATAGAAGTCGTACCAGGGGCGGCCGGTGTGCAGGGCCGGATAAATCCCGGCCGACGCCACGGCGAACAGCGTCATCGCCTCGGCGAACCGGTTGATCGAGGTGCGCCACTCCTGCCGCAGCAGCAGCAGGATGGCCGAGATCAGCGTACCCGCGTGGCCGATGCCGATCCACCAGACGAAGTTGATGATGTCGAAGCCCCAGCCCACCGGGTGGTTGATGCCCCAGATGCCGACGCCCTTGCCGACGAGGACGGTCAGCGACAGGGTCAGGATGCCCACGCCGAACAGCGCGATGGTGAAGCCGACCAGCCACCCGATCGGCGTCTTCCTCCGCAGGACGATCGTGGAGATGTGATCGGTGATCGTGGCGAAGGAATGTCCCGGCTCGATCGTCGGCGAGGGCATGAACCGCGCCGGCACCTCCTGCGTCGTGGGCCGGACTTCGTGGACTGGAGTGGTTTCTTTTTCGGCCATGTCGTTCTGACTAGTGATGCTCCCCGGCGGCCGTCGCCGCGGCCGGCACGAGCTCCGGATTCGGGTTGCGGATCGTGGCCAGATAGGTCGTGCGGGGCCGCGTGTTCAGCTCTCCGAGCAGTGCGTACATCGTCGGTTCCTTCTTCAGCTGCGCCACGTGCGACGACGGATCGTTCATGTCGCCGAACACGATGGCCTGCGTCGGGCAGGCCTGCTGGCATGCGGTCACCACTTCGCCGTCGCGGACGCGGCGGTTCTCCTTCTCCGCCTCGATCTTGCCGTGGTTGATTCGCTGCACGCAGTAGGTGCACTTCTCCATGACCCCGCGGGTGCGGATCGTCACGTCGGGGTTGCGCATCGCCTTCAGCGCCGGCGTGTCGTAGTCGGAGTAGCCGAAGAAGTTGAACCTCCGCACCTTGTACGGACAGTTGTTCGAGCAGTACCGCGTGCCGACGCAGCGGTTGTAGGTCATGTCGTTGAGGCCGTCTTCGCTGTGCGACGTCGCCTGGACGGGGCAGACCGGCTCGCACGGAGCGAGCTCGCACTGCATGCACGGCACCGGCTGGTGATAGACCTGCGGATTCGCCGGATCACCTTTGTAGTAGCGGTCGATGCGCAGCCAGTGCAGCTCGCGTTCGCGCACCACTTCGTCCTTGCCGACCACGGCGATGTTGTTCTCGGACTGGCACGCCGCCACGCAGCCGTTGCAGCCGGTGCAGACGGACGTGTCGATGACCATCGCCCACGCGTGGCCCTTGTAGGCAAACGGCGGATAGAGCGACTCGTTCGAGTTCTCGAGGCCGGCCACCTGTTCGATCTGGTGCTCGTAGTCCTGCACGAAGTTCGGATTCCCGAGGTAGTGCTGGTACGTGGCGTCGCGGATGATTCCCCGCTCCCCGACGAGCTTCGGGTCGAGCGACTGGTGCTCCTGCGTGCAGCCGATCGGATACGGCGCACGCGAGGTGAGCGTGATCCGCGCCCCCGCTCCTCCCCACATCGCGGTCGACGGCCGCAGTGGATAGATATTCGTTCCGGCACCGGCGATCCTGCCGCCGTTCTCCCGTCCCCCACCGAGGTAAATCGTGGCCGCCCCCTCGGCATGACCCGGGACCACCCATACCGGGAGGTGTACCTTCACGCCGCGATACTCCACTTCGACGACCCGCGTCTTCAGCTCATTGAACAGCGCGCTCCGCTCGTCCACGCCGAAACCGATCTGGTCGGCGGTGCCCGGACCGATGAGCAGCACGTTGTCCCACGTGATCTTCGTCTGCGGTTTTGGCAGCTCCTGCAGCCAGGCGTTGTTCGCGAAGCGGCCGTCGAAGATCGTTGGATCGGGCCGGATCTCGAGCTCGATCCCGCCGGCGGCCTGCGCGGGCCCGGACGCCGGCACGGCGCCGGATGCCGCGACCGTGCGCGGCGGAAGCGCCGACCCGGCGATCAGCCCGTCGTGCAGCGCCCTGCGCCACGTCTCTTCGGTCGTTCCCCGCTCGAACCAGTGGTTGCGGACGGCCGTGTACGGCGAAGTGTTGAGGGCGCCGAGCATCGCACCGAGGACTTCGTACGCCGAACGTCCGTTGTACAGCGGCGCGATGAGCGGCTGCATGATCGTGGCCGTGCCGTCGTAGGCGCGCGCGTCGCCCCAGCTCTCGAGGTAGTGCGTCTCGGGAATGTGCCAGTGCGAGAGGAGCGAAGTCTCGTCGTTGTACAGGCTCAGATGGGCGCGGAAGGGAACCTTCTGCAGCGCGGCCTTGAAGTTGAAGTCGGCCGGCGCGTCGAACACGGGGTTGCCGCCGAGGATGATCAGCGCGCGGACCGCCCCGGCGTTGATGTCGGTCACGAGCTGCCGGAGCGACTCGAGCTGGTTCACCGGCCGCACTTCCGGTGAATCGATGACCATGACCGTCGAGCCGATGTTTCCGAGCGCCTGGTTGATGCCGTGCGCAATGGCATGGACGGCCGGCGGCTGATGATCACCCGCGATGACGATGCTCGCGCCGCGGCTGGCAAGCAGATCCTTCGCCACCGCTGCGATGAACTCTGGAGCGTGCGTGTCCTCACCCGCGCTCCCGCCACCCAGCGCCGCCAGGATCGCGCGCGCCATGCTCTCGATCTGCGATGGCTTCACCGGAAGACGGTGATCGGCGATCGATCCGGTGCTCGTCGGCGACGATTCGATCGCGTAGAGGCGATTCATCGCCGCGTCGCGCTCACCCTGCCGGACCCGCCGGCGCGAAGCGAAATCGCGCGCGTAACGAAGGTGCGCCGGTCCCTCCTCCACGAAGTCGGACCCGAGGGAGACGATGACGTTCGCTCTGGTGAAGTCGTAGAGGACGTTCGCAAAACCGCCGAACGCCAGCCGCGCCCCCTCGCGCAGCGCATCGCCGCCGGCCGGCTCCCACTGGTGCCAGCCGAGGCCGGGGTACTCCGCCTGCAGCCGCTCGATCTGCGCGCCGAGCGTCGGCGAGGTGACGGTCTGCGTGAGAATGCGGAGACCGCCGGCGCCGGCCCGTTCCTGATTGAGGACCGGCTGGAGCGCGGCGATGAACTCGCTCCACGTCGAGATCTCGCCCATGTGACGGACGACCTGGGAGCGATCGGGATCGTAGAGGCCGAGGATCGACGCCTGCATCTGCGCGTCGCTGGCACCGAGGGATGCCGGGTGCTCCGGATTGCCCTCGATCTTCGTCGGGCGGAACATGTGGCTCTCGACCAGGACTCCGCGCGCGTATCCCGACAGCGGCATCGCCGTGGCGAAGTACATCGGCTTTCCGGGGATGAGATTCTCCGGCTGGTTGACGTACGGGATGATCGTCTCGCCGGGGGGACGGCAGGCGGTCAGGCCGGCCATCGCCACCGACGCGCCCATCAGCTTCATGAAGCTGCGGCGATCGACGCCCTTCGCCAGCGGAAGCGCCTGCTGCGGGAACTCGCTCTGGAAGAACTCGTCGAAGGCATCGCTGCGCGACAGCTCCTCGAGGCTGCGCCAGTACTCCCGGCCGCGGAGATCGCCGATGCGCTCGCGGAAGCTGGTGAAATCGAGTTTCCTGGTTTCGCTCATTGTGCTGTCGGGGCCGAGGCCCCTAGTAATGACATGTCGAACAGCTGGTCAGTTTTTTCACTGCGTACTCCTCCACCAGCCGGGGTCCGAGCTCCTCCTGATTCACCGGGACGTACTCCATGTTGAAGACTTCTTCACGCGGGCGGATGAACTTCTCCGGCTCGCGATGGCAGTCGAGGCACCAGCTCATCGTCAGAGGGGAGGCCTGGTACATCAGGTTCATCTTGTCGACGCGTCCGTGGCACGACGCGCAGCCGATCCCCTTCGCCACATGGATGCTGTGATTGAAGTGGACGAAGTCGGGGAGCTGGTGGACGCGGTTCCAGACGATCGGCGTTCCGTTGGCGAAGCTGGCCCGGATCGGCTCGAGGATCTCGGCGTTCGTCCAGATCTGCGCGTGACAGTTCATGCAGGTCGAGGTCGGCGGAATGCCGGCGAACGACGACGCCTCCACCGACTGATGGCAGTAACGGCAGTCGATCCCGAGCCCGCCGACGTGATGCTGATGGCTGAACTGGACCGGCTGGTCGAGCTGGATGCCCTGACGGGTGAAATAGGGAGAGCGCACCACCGCGCCGATGGCCCAGAGGGCGAAACCGGCGATGAACACCGCGCCGAAGATGGTGACGCGAGAGAGAGTATTGGCACTGCGGTGGAAAATTTGCGCCATTCCGGCCAGCTACCGTCCAGCGTGAGATATCAAGAGTGAGGGCAGAAACGCGAGCTGCGCCGACATGGGCCCGCCGCGGCTGCGCGATGATATCCAAAATCGCCCGCAGCGCAACCGCTCAAGCCTTCGACACGCCGCCCGACACCACCATCGAGAGGATGCTGGTGCTGTCGACGTCGATCGGCTTCACGCGGGAGCGCGGCACGACAAGGAGGCAGCCGTCCCAGGTGTATGAGAACGGCAGGTACACCGCCACATGGTCCGGCATGGCCATCTCGGCGAGATCGTCGCGCGTCACGAAGCCGAGCAGGCGCACGTCCGACCCATCGGTCAGGGAAACGCTGACGGGACGGTCGAACCGCCGTTTGTTTCCGACGAACGCCTCCAGCAGATCCTTGATCGCCGCGTAGACGATCCGCACCAGCGGCGCGCGCGTGAACACCGCCTCCGTCACCTGCAAAAACCGGCGGATGACGAAGTTCGACGCCAGCGCGCCGATGATGATGATGCTCAGCAGGATGATCGCCAGCCCCATCCCCGGCGTCTCGAAGTGCAGCAGCCGGTCGAGCGCAATGAACGTCTGATACACGATGTAGATCGTCAGCGCCATCGGCACGACGATCACCAACCCACGCAGGAAGTTCTTCAGCAGCCAGTTCATACCGGCAGTTTAGTGGAGCCCGCTGGACCATCTGTGTTAAACCGTCCCGGCGATGTCGAAGTGGCTTCTTCCACTGATTCCGTTCGCCCTGTTCCTCGCCTTCCTGGCGGCGGTGCCGGGCGCGTCGGAGCCTCGCGTCATCGAGCTGCCGCTCGGCACGTCCGAGGAGCTGGGAACGCGCCTCTCGTTCCGCCTCGACGGACTGTCGATCCTCTTCGCCCTCCTCATCACCGGCATCGGTACCCTCATCTACGCCTACGGCACGCGCTACCTGGCCGGCCGGACCGATCTTCCCCGCTTCTGGTCGTACTTCACGCTCTTCATGATCTCGATGCTCGGCCTGACGCTGGCCGAGAACCTCATCACGCTTTTCATCTTCTGGGAGCTGACCAGCCTCTCCTCCTACCTGCTGATCGGCATCGACCATGAGAGGCCGGAGGCGCGCGACGCGGCGCTGAAGGCGCTGCTCGTGACCGGCGGCGGCGGGATGGCGCTGCTGGCCGGCTTCGTTCTGATCGGCTCTGCGGTCGGCAGTTTCGAGCTCACCTCGATCCTGGCGCAGGGCGACCTCATCCGCGCGCACCCGCACTACATCCCGATCCTCATCCTGGTCCTTCTCGGCGCGTTCACGAAGTCGGCGCAGGTGCCGTTCCATTTCTGGCTTCCGGCGGCGATGGAAGCGCCGACTCCTGTCAGCGCCTATCTCCACTCGGCGACGATGGTCAAGGCAGGCGTCTACCTTCTGGCGCGGCTTCTTCCGGCGCTCGGCGGCAGCGAGGAGTGGATCGCCGCGCTGGCCGTCGCCGGAGCGCTGACGATGGTGTCCGGCGCGGTCATGGCCGTGCTGGCCACGGACCTGAAGCAGATCCTCGCCTACTCGACCATGAGTGCGCTCGGCAGCATGGTCATGCTCCTCGGGATCGGCACGCCTGCCGCGGTGCAGGCCGCCATCGTCTTCCTCTTCGCGCACGCGCTCTACAAAGCGGCGCTGTTTCTCGTCGCCGGCATCGTCGACCACGAGACCGGCACGCGCGACGTGCGAAGCCTCGGCGGCCTCCGCCGGCTCATGCCGCTGACCGCGACCGCGGCCATCCTCGGAGCCGTTTCCCTCGCCTCGTTCGGCCCGGTGCTCAGCTTCGCGGCGAAGGAGATGATGGTGATGGCCATCGCCGCGGCCGGCGAATGGCGCCGGCCGCTGGAGATCGCCATCTACACCAGCGCGGTGCTGCTCGCCGCCGCCGCCGCGCTGGTGGCGATCAAGCCCTTCTTCGGCGTCATTCCGAGCGGACCGAGGAATCCGGGCGGGCGGGGGCACGACCCCTCGGCCGCCATGTGGCTCCCGCCGCTGCTGCTGGCCACGGCGGGCGTGGTGCTGGCGCTGATCCCCGGGCCGATCACCGCCGCGCTGCTCGCTCCGGCGTCGGCGGCCGTTCACCAGACGCAGGAGCGCCTGTACGTCTCGCTGTGGCACGGCATCAACGCACCGCTGCTGCTGGCGGCCGCGGCGACGGCGGCCGGATTTATCGTCTACCGGACGCGGGAGCGCTGGATCGCGATCGCCGAACCGCTCGGCCGGATCGGCGCCCTCGGCCCCACGGCCTGGTACGGCCTCTTCCTTCGAGGCATGAACGCGACGGCCAGGGCCCAGACGCGCGTGCTGCAGAGCGGCTACCTGCGCGTCTATCTGATGATCATTCTCGTGACGTTGATCGCGCTGGTCCTGATGGCCAACGCGGCCGGCGGCGGCATACGCCTGGCGTGGCGACTGGGCCAGGTGGCGCTGTACGAGGCGGTCGTGGCGGCGCTCATCATCGCCGGAGCCATCACCGCCTCGCTGGCGAGCTCGCGGCTCGGCGCGATCGCCGCCCTCGGCGTGGTCGGTTATTCGGTGGCCATCAACTACGTCATCTTCAGCGCGCCCGACCTGGCCATGACTCAGTTCGTGATCGAGACGCTGACCGTCATTCTCTTCGTCCTGGTCATCTACCGCCTTCCGCGGTTCAGCGTTCTGACTCCGCCTCCGCAACGCGTGCGTGACGCCGTGCTGGCGACGCTCTTCGGCGCGGTGATCACGCTGCTCGTCCTCGCCGCGCAGTTGGAGCCTGTGCGGGCCGACCTGGCCGCGTACTACGGGGCGAACGCGTACGTGAAGGGGCACGGGCGGAACCTCGTCAACGTGATCCTGGTCGACTTCCGCGCGCTCGACACTCTCGGCGAGATCACCGTCATCGGCATCGCCGCGATCGGCGTCTACGCGCTGCTGCGGATGCGGCCGGAGGTCCGGCCATGAGCTCCCTCATCCTCCGGACGGCGGCGCGGTACCTGATGCCGCTGCTGCTCCTCTTTTCGATCTTCACGCTGCTCCGCGGGCACAATCTCCCCGGCGGCGGGTTCACGGGAGGCCTGCTGGCGGCGACGGCGTTCGCGCTCTACATCTTCGCCTGGGATGCCGCGGCCGCGAAGAAGGCGGTCCGCATCGATCCGCATTTCCTCATCGGCACCGGCCTTCTCATCGCGCTGGGGAGCGGTTTCGTGGGGATGTTCAGCGGCGGTGCGTTCCTGACCGGCGTCTGGGGATCGATCGGATCGAGCGAGGAGAAGACCGCCATCGGAACGCCGCTCTTCTTCGACATCGGCGTCTACCTGGTCGTGATCGGCGCCTCGCTGATGATCCTCCTTTCGCTCACCGAACAGGAGGAGAAAGAGTAATGTCGACGCTCCTCCCGATCGTCATCGGCGTTCTCTACGCCACCGCGCTGTACATGATGCTTCGCCGCAGTCTGGTGAAGCTCATCATCGGACTGGCCCTGCTCGGCCAGGCGTCGAATCTGCTGATCTTCGTCGCCGCCGCGGGGCGGGGGCTGGTGCGGGGCGGTCCGCCGATCATCGCCGAAGGAGAGACGGTGGCGGCGTCAACGATCGCGGATCCCGTTCCGCAGGCGCTGATTCTCACCGCCATCGTCATCGGCTTCGGCGTGCTGGCCTTCGCGCTGGCGCTGTTCCACCGGACCTACAAGGCCGTCGGCACCGACGACCTCGATGCCTTCACGACGACGGAAGAAGCATGAACCTGCTCCTCGTACTTCCGATCGTCATCCCGCTGGCCAGCGCCGCCGTATCGATGCTGGTGTGGCGCTCGCGCCGCACGCAGCGGGCCATCGCCGTCGCCGCCTCCCTCGGGCTGCTCGCCTCGGCGATCGTGCTGCTGGTCTCGGTCCGCCGCGTCGGGATGATCGTGACGGAGATCGGATCGTGGCCCGCTCCGTTCGGCATCGTCCTCGTCGCCGATCTCCTCAGCGCGCTGATGATCCTCGTCTCCGCCATCATCGTCGTCGCCACGATCATCTACTCGCTGACCTCCATCGATGCCCGCCACGAGCGCTTCGGCTACTACCCCCTGATCATGCTCCTGATGATGGGCGTCAACGGAGCCTTCCTCACCGGCGACATCTTCAACCTCTACGTCTGGTTCGAGGTCATGCTCATCTCCTCGTTCGTCCTCATGGTCCTCGGGGCCGAGCGGGAGCAGATCGAGTCGGGCATCAAGTACGTCACGCTGAACCTCGCCTCCTCGGCTTTCTTCCTGACCGGCGTCGGCATCCTCTACGCGGTCACGGGGGCGCTGAACATGGCCGACATCGCCCGCTCGCTGCCGAACGTCACCCAGCCCGCCCTCGTCCAGGCCATCTCCGTCATCTTCCTGGTGGCGTTCGGCATCAAGGCGGCGGTGTTCCCGCTCTTCTTCTGGCTGCCGGCCTCGTATCACACGCCGCCCGCGGCGGTCTCGGCGATCTTCGCCGGCCTTCTGACGAAGGTGGGCGTCTACGCGCTCATTCGCGTCTTCACGCTGCTGTTCGTGCAGGATCCCGAGTTCACCCACCGCCTGATCCTCGTCATCGCCGGACTGACGATGATCACCGGAGTTCTCGGCGCGGTGGCGCAGAACGAGTTCCGGCGCATCCTCTCCTTCCACATCATCAGCCAGATCGGCTACATGATCATGGGGCTGGGGATCTTCACCAGGCTGGCGCTCGCGGCGTCGATCTTCTACGTGCTGCACCACATCATCGTGAAGGCGAATCTCTTCTTCGTCAGCGGCATCGTCCATCGCATCCGCGGAACCTACGACCTGAAACGCCTCGGCGGGATTCAGACGCTCAGTCCGATGCTGTCGCTCCTCTTCCTCGTTCCGGCGATGTCGCTGGCAGGCGTTCCGCCGCTGTCGGGCTTCTTCGCCAAGCTCGGTCTGATCCGCGCCGGCATCTCGGCCGAGGAGTATCTGATCGTCGCCGCCGCCGTCGTGACCGGCTTCTTCACCCTCTTCTCGATGACGAAGATCTGGAACGAAGCGTTCTGGAAACCGGCGCCCGAACCGCGGGAGCTGCCGGAATGGCGTGGCGCGGCCCGGGCCATGATGGTGCCCGTCGGAGCACTGGCGCTGCTCACGATCCTGATCGGGCTCGGCTCGGGATGGCTCTTTTCGGTGAGCCTGGAGGCGTCGGACCAGATCCTGGACCAGGCTTTGTACCTTCGGACCGTATTGCCATGAACGCGACGCAGGCCTTCATGTGGAATCTCCTTCTGGCCGTCTTCTGGGCGCTGGCCGTCGGGCGCGTGACCGTGGGAACGCTGATGACCGGATTCGTGGCCGGCTTCGTGACGCTGTTCCTGACCCGCCGCGCCGTCGGCGCCGAGGCGTATCTGCTGAAGATCCGCCGCGCCGCGATCCTGGTGGCCTACTTCCTCCTGGAGCTGGTCCTGGCTAACCTCCGGCTCGCGTACGACATCCTGACGCCGACCCATCACATGCGGCCCGCCATTCTGGCCATCCCGATCGAGGCGAAGACCGACGGAGAGATCACCCTGCTGGCCAACCTGATCTCGCTCACGCCGGGAACGCTGACGCTCGACGTCTCGGCCGACCGCCGCACGATCTACATCCACTCGATGTACACGTACGACGTGGAGAAGGTGCGACGCGACATCAAAGAGGGGTTGGAGAAGAAAATCCTGGATGTGACACGATGACCGTTCTCGACATCTGCTTCGCCATGATCTCGCTGGCTCTGATCCTGGCGTTCATCCGCATGGCGCGAGGGCCGAGCGTCGCCGACCGTGTGGTGGCGCTCGATCTGATCGGTATTCTGTCCGTCGGAATCATCATCCTCTACGACGTGGCCACGTCGCTCCCCGTGTTTCTCGATGCCGCCATCGTCCTCGCCCTGGTCGGCTTCGCGGGAACGATCGCCTTCGCGAAATACATCGAACGGAGCGTCCGCCGATGAGTTACCTCATCGCCTTCTTCCTGCTCCTCGGTAGCACCTTTCTTCTGCTGGCCGCGCTCGGCGTGCTGCGGATGCCCGACCTCTACATGCGCATGTCGAGCTCGTCGAAGGGGGTGTCGCTTGGCGTTGGGCTCCTGTCCATCGGCCTGGCGCTGCACATGGACGATCCCGGCGTGACGACGCGGGCCATCCTTCTGATGCTTCTCTTCTTCCTGAAGGCACCGGTCGCCGCGCACGTGCTCGGCCGCGCCGCGTACATGAGCGGCGTGCCGCTGTCGGACAAGACATTCCTCGACGAGATGGGCGGCGAAGAGCACGTCGATCCCCCTCCATCAACCGCCGAGGAACGAGCCTCCGGCGGCCTCTAGGGCCTTTTGCAGTCTTTCGGCGGCGGTGCCACTGACGATCGTCCACCGCACCTCGAACTCATCGAGCGCGGCGCGGAAGGCGTCGAACAGGTCCTCTCGGGCGTCGTCGCCGGCGCCCCGCGCGGCGTCGTCGACCCACGGCAGGTCCGTATCCATCAATAGATAGAGATCGGCGCGGCGGCGGCGCGCTTCCTCCACGATCCACTCCGGGCATCGCCCGTAGTAGTGGCGGCTGTAGACGACGGTGCTGATCAGGTCTGTATCGAGGATGGCCGGGCCGGTCACCGCATCGAGATTCGCGACCTCCCCCCTGGCAATCGGCTCGACATCGTCGTATGTGAGCTCGCGTGGATTCCGCAGCGCATAGTCGCGCGCGTACTCCTGGACCAGCGGCAGTCCGAGCTCCCGCGCCAGCTTCTCCGCGAGCGCGCTCTTTCCCGTCGACTCCGGGCCGGTCAGGCAGAGGCGAGCGACTTCCGCCATGCGAGCCACCCCTTGATGCCGAGGATGAAGAGGACGGCGTAGAGAACCGCCGTCGGGTAGAGGGCCCGGTCGATGTAGAGACCGACGGCCAGAACGTTGATCACGATCCAGAAGAGCCAGCTCTCCAGCCACTTCTTCGCCGTCATGGCCTGGGCCACGATGCTGAAGGCGGCGATCGTCGAGTCGGCGAGCGGCGCGGGGTTGTCGGTGTAGCGATGCTGGATGAACGCGATGAAAAGCGACATCATCACGCCGGCGAACACGATCGGCGCCCAGGCCGTGAGCGGCGTGCGCGACACACGCAGCGGCGTGTAATGCTGCCCGCCGTACAGCCACTGGTACCACCCGTAGATCATCAGCGCGAACCAGACCACCTGCAGCCCCGCCTCCGCATAGAGGCTCGCGTCGAAGTAGATCCAGGCGTACAGAACGACGCTCACGATCCCGGTCGGGTAGTACCAGACGTTCTGCCGCGCGGCGAGCCAGATGCTCAGCGCCGTGATACACGCCGCAAAGATTTCG
>DATLFC010000021.1:0-2898 GCA_035525015.1 Thermoanaerobaculia bacterium
GACGTGCCGAAGGTCGACGCCTGGAAGAACGGATACCGTTACGAGTCGTGGTCCGACAACGGGGGCGCGGCGAACCGCTACGCCGTCGCCAGCGGGGGGAAGGACCGGAAGTTCGAGCATGCTTCGCTTCGCGACTACCAGCCCCGCGTCAGCTCGGATCCGGCCGCCGATCTCGTCTACAGCAACGGCGACTTCGTGGCCTATTTCGAGTCCGCGCCGGCGGGCCCGCAGATCGCCGACGGCTCGGAGGCGACGTTCGAGAAGGCCACGATGCTCTATCGCGCCGACCGATTCGTGGAGGCCATCCCTCTCTTCGAGCAGTTCGTGCGAGCGCGACCGGACCACGCGCTGGCACAGGCGCGGCTCGGGCTCTCCCTCAGCCAGGTGGAACGTTACGAGGAGTCGGTCGCGGTGCTGCAACGCGCAAATGAGCTCGATCCCACCGACTATCAATCGCGGAAC
This sequence comes from Thermoanaerobaculia bacterium, assembly GCA_035525015.1. Taxonomy (GTDB): domain Bacteria; phylum Acidobacteriota; class Thermoanaerobaculia; order Gp7-AA8; family Gp7-AA8; genus DATLEX01. The sequence continues at coordinate 463 of DATLFC010000021.1, forward strand.
AATCTCGCCCTCGTCTACGAGAAGCTCGGCCGGGCGGAGCTCGGCGTGGCTCCGGCCCGCGAGGCCGCGGCGCTGCAGCCCGGCGAACCACTCGTCCAGAACACCCTCGGTCTCGTGCTCATGAAGGCGGGACACCTCCCGGAGGCCATCGAGCACCTGGAGACGGCGGCGCGCCTCCAGCCGAAGCTGGTCGCGGCGCACTACAATCTCGCCCTCGCCTACACCGAGGCCGGCCGGCACGACCGCGCGCAGCGCGCGCTGGCCACGCTGCGGAGTCTCGACGCGACCACCGCCAGCCAGCTCGAGGCTGAGCTGAGGGAGCCAGCCCCGAGCCGTGGAGCCACGACGGCAGCGTGGTGATCGAGCTCACGCTGTTCAACGGCCGAAGATTCGCTGCCAGATCGAGCGGTTCTCGGCGAGCGCGACGCGGTCGCGGCGCTTTGCTCATGACCACGGGCCCCCCGGCAGCCACGTCCCTTCTTCTTTCACGCCGCGGCGCACGTCGTCCAGCAGGGGAATTAGAAACGGCCGGAGCACGTCGAGCAGCTCGACGCCGCGTTCGGGAGTTGCTTCGAGGCGCGCGCGCCGGACGAACGCACGGATGTGCGGCTCGCGCGCGGGATCCCGCCAGTATTCGGGAGTCAGAGCGATCGGATCGTCTTCAGGGATGGGCGTTCCACGCCTTTTGAATGTCTCGGCGATCGCACCAGTCAACATCTGCCGCTCGAACGGAAAGTTCTGCGCCAGGTACCAGACGTCGAAGAAATCCCTGATCCGGCTGTTCCGCATCCCGAGAACAACCATCGCCTCGACCTTCTCCGCGATCACCGTCTCGGCTGCATAGGCGACGACGCGCGGCGCCGGCATCTCCAGGAGCGTCGCGTACTCTGTCAGCACCGGCCGGGGATAGACTGCGTCGCCGACGCCGACGTCGATCTGCATCGGGATGCGAGCGTTGCCGCAGTACGCCGTCATCGTGACGCGCGTGCCCGCGTACTTTTCGTCGGGCCGGATGGGTGCGAGCTCCATCGAGTCAGTATCGAACAGGAGGCCGTCCGCGTCGACCGGTGTGCTGCAGACCACCACGATGTCTTCCCGGATCGCCGCGTCGGATGCGTCGCCCCGGCGCAGCAGATCGAGATCCCGCGTCGAACGGTAGGGATGATCGGACCAGACGCGGAGCAGCATCGCCCCCTTGAGCACGAAGCGGTCGCGCACTTCGGATATGCCCAGGCGGAAGAGGAACCGCTCGAAAACATACGCCGTGAGCAGGACGTTGTAATCGTCACCGCTCTTCTTCGATAGAGCGAGCAGACGCGCCAGAACCGACGCGGAGACGTTCCTGGGGCCGGCGCGCTTCATGCCAGCGAGTCCATGTACGGCTGCATGACGCGGCTGACGCGGCAGATCCGCGCGTACCGAGCCAGCTCATTCGCACCACCGCGATGGCGGCGCGTGAAGTCGCGGAGTGCCTCCACCGCCACGTCGACTCCGATGCTGTTCCGGAACTTGAAGCAATCGGCCACCGTCTTCGCGGCGGCATAGACGCGAATACGAACTCCGCCGACATCGTGCTCCTCCACGCCGGCCGTGAACGCGTCGCCGGAAAGGTAAACGATCCGCAGACGCACCTCGGTTCGCGCCGGCCTCCACGCTTTCTTCTCCACTGCCATCCAAACGTCGGACGGATTCTGCGTCGTCAGCCCGTGGAACCGGAGCGCCGACAGAAGGCAGATCACCCCGGCCGGCACGAGACTGCTCGCCTCCGCGAAGGTGTGGTGCTCGGTCAGCACGACACCCGGCAGGCCATAGAGCCCGCGTCCCACTCTCTCGATGATTCCCTGCTCTTGCAGACGCTGGAGCTCGACCCTGGAGACGCCGTTGGCCTCGAGGTCGCGCGTACGCATGAGCCCGCTTCGGCGAATGAGATCGATGGCTTTTTTTGCCGTTGCCATATGGATACAAACCCTAGGTAGATCTGATTAAGTTCCTAGGTTTTGTAACATGAATGGTCCGCGAAAACCAGAGTCGGAGCCTCAAGCAGAGTAGCCGCTGGACTCCCCCGCCGGTCACCCTGGGCGAAGTTTCGCTGCCGGCTCACAGGATGCGGCGACGGATCCCGTCCTTCAAGCAGGGAGTCGAGGCGGTTGGCGGTCGAATCGGACTTGTAGTCGACGATGAACCAGCAGTCATTCTCGCGGAAGACGAGGTCGATGACGCCGTGCAGGAGAGAGTCAGCGGTTGGCCGGAATCTCGTCAGCTTCGAGCCGGCTGAGGTCAGCGACTTCGCTGGCTCGGTCGATATCGATCCCCACGACGTTTCCATCAGCGTCGAAATCGAGAACGACACCGCGTACGACTTCGCGCGAATCGGCGGCGGGCCGGCTGGCCAGCTCGATATAGAGGGAGTCGGTATCGCGGTAGTAATTGACTTTC
>DATLFC010000029.1:0-6104 GCA_035525015.1 Thermoanaerobaculia bacterium
TTCAGACTCTCGTAGTACTCCTGATCCACCGCGGGCGCGCGCTCGGTTCGCGAGCGTTCGCCGTACGTGTCGATCGGTGGAAGCGGCCGGCCCGGCGCGAGCGAGCGGCCGGGCATCTCCTGCGACGGCGGGAAGCCCGCCAGGTGCGCGACCGTCGGTATGACGTCCCACGCGCTCGCAGGTTCGTCGAGCTCGATCGTTGCCGCGATGACCCCCCTGCCGCTCTGCCCTTCCCCCGGCATCCCGACCAGGAGCACTTCGTATGCCTGCGCTCGCAGCCACCCCACGACCTCGACGATGCCGTCGATGGCGCGGAGAGAGGGTCCCAGCTGCGACCCTCGATCGGCGGAGGTGCGATTGAGGATCACGTCCAGCGCCGGAAGATAGATCGTCACGAACCGCGTATCGTCCCCTGCCGCGCTCTGCAGCCGTCGGATGGCCGCGGCGTCGACCCGCAGCGGATCGCCGCGCGACCCGCCGTAGATCGTTTCCTGGCCGATGCTCGTCAGCGCGCCGCTGGTCTCGCGTGCCGACGTCCACCAGTTCACCGCCACCGCGGGCATCCCTCGTCCGGCCAGCGACTCCCAGATGAAGTGGCGCCTGCGGACGGTCGGCGGCAGCGGCTGCAGCTCGGCCAGACCGAGCGCCGGAGCGACATCGCGGAGCAGAAAGTCCGCGCCGGAGATGCTCTGCAGGATGCGATGGCTTCCGGCAAGCCTCACTCCCGCCAGGGCTCGGACGCCGTGCAGTTCCGGCGGAACGCCGGTTCCGGCCGACGCCCACCGCTCGGCCGCGGAAGGGGCGGCCACCGGCTGGAGCGGCTGCGCGCTCTCGAACGGCTCGAGAAGATCGGGACGCGACCGGGCGATGTCCCACGTCAACCCGTCGACGGCGACGAGTGCGGTCCGCTGTGCGGCGGGGCGCGTCACGATCTGATCGGGCGCCGCCGCCGCGCGCCCCGTCGTGGCGCGGGCAGGAACGAAGAGCAGAGCGATGAGGAGGGCCGCGCCGATGGCGAGCGGAACGGTACGCGGCCGCTGGTGAATGGCCGGGATCCGGTGCAGCTCGTAGATCGAGAACGACAGCAGCGCCGCCGAGATGACGAGCGCCGCCACGATGAAGAGGAGGGCGATGAGGGCGCCGCCGGTAGCCAGCTCTGCCGTCGACGGCATCGTACCGAAGAGCCACCACCATCCCGCCGCCGGCGCCACGACGAGCGACGCCGCGGCGATGGAGATGGCCAGGAGCGCGCGCGGCGTGTCGACCGCCAGCTCCGGGCGGATCTTCATCAGCAGGGCGATGACGACGACGAAGGCGAACGCGCCGGCGAACCAGAGCGCCGCGTAGAGGACGAACAGCAGGAGCGTATCGACCGTGCCGAGGGGACCGTTGCGGAACAGCATGATCGCCACGTGAGGGAGCGCCCCGAACGCCGCGATCAGCGTCGCCGCCTTCAGCGCGACGACGGTTAGCTCGACCCAGAAGGTCCGTGAGCTCCACGGATCGAGCGCGAACCACCTCTCCAGACCGTGGCTGAGATAGCCACGCTCGCGAAGCTGGCTGCGGAGGGAATCGACGGAGGGCTCCGGCACGGCGGGGGAGTGTACTGTCATTCCGAGCGTCAGCGAGGAATCTGGGCGGCTGGGGGCGTTTGGAATGACATATGGTATTGATCCGATTCTGGACCTGGAATGATCGATAAAGTTCTCACCACCATCTTCGGCTCGAAGCACGAGCGGGACGTGAAGCGGATGCTCCCGATCGTGCAGCAGATCAACTCCCTCGAGCCCGGGATCAGCAAGCTCAGCGATGACGGTCTCCGGCTGAAGACGCAGGAGTACCGGGAGCGGCTCCGTCCCGTGGCGGAGCGGCTCGCGGAAGCGAAGAGGGAGCTTCCCCGCGACGAGATGACCGTGGCCGCGGCAAAGGCGGACCTGCAGGCGGCGCTCGACGACCTCCTCCCCGAGGCCTTCGCCGTCTGCCGCGAGGCGGCGAAGCGGACGCTGAACATGCGCCACTTCGACGTCCAGCTCATGGGCGGCGTCGTCCTGCACCGCGGCAAGATCGCCGAGATGAAGACGGGCGAGGGAAAGACGCTCGTGGCCACGCTCGCGGTCTATCTCAACGCCCTGGCCGGCCGCGGCGTGCACGTGGTCACCGTCAACGACTACCTGGCCCGCCGCGACTCCGACTGGATGGGCCGCGTCTACAAGTTCCTCGGCCTGACGGTCGGCGTCATTCAGAACCAGCAGGGAGACCGAGAGCGGAAGGAAGCTTACGGCTCCGACGTCACCTACGGGACGAACAACGAGTTCGGCTTCGACTACCTCCGCGACAACATGAAGTACGAGCTGGAGGCGATGGTGCAGCGCGACCACGTCTTCGCCATCGTCGACGAGGTCGATTCGATCCTCATCGACGAGGCCCGGACGCCGCTCATCATCAGCGGTCCGTCGGAGGAGTCGGTCGACAAGTACTACCGCGTCGACAAGATCGTTCCGCGGATGAAGAAGGAAGAGGACTTCCAGGTCGACGAGAAGCAGCACACCGCGGTCCTGACCGAAGAGGGGGTCATGCACGCCGAGAAGCTGCTCGGGATCGAGAACCTCTACGACCCGGTGAACATGGACACCCTCCACGCGGTCAACCAGGCCGTGCGCGCGCACGCGCTCTACAAGAGGGATGTCGACTACGTCGTCAACGACGGGGAGGTGATCATCGTCGACGAGTTCACCGGCCGGCTGATGCCCGGCCGCCGATGGAGCGACGGTCTGCACCAGGCCGTGGAGGCGATGGAAGGGGTGAAGATCGAGGCCGAGAACCAGACCCTGGCCACCATCACGTTCCAGAACCTCTTCCGGATGTACGAGAAGCTGGCCGGCATGACCGGCACCGCGGATACCGAAGCGGCGGAGTTCGACAAGATCTACAAGCTCGAGGTCGTGGTCATCCCGCCGAACCGGCCGATGATCCGCAACGACATGCCCGACCTCGTCTACCGGACGGAGCGGGAGAAGTTCGAGGCCATCGCCCGCGACATCAAGGAGCTGCAGGAGAAGGGACAGCCTTCGCTGGTCGGCACCATCTCCATCGAGAAGTCGGAACAGCTCTCGGCGATGCTCAAGCGCAGCGGCATCCCGCACGTCGTTCTCAACGCCAAGTACCACGAGAAGGAAGCGGAGATCGTCGCGCAGGCTGGCCGCAAAGGGGCGGTCACGATCGCCACGAACATGGCCGGCCGCGGAACGGACATCGTCCTGGGCGGCAATCCCGAACACCTCATCGAGCAGAGGGCGCGCGACGTGACGGAGCCGATCCGCCGCCAGTCGATCGAGGAAGAGATCCGTTCCGAATGGAAGGGCGACCACGAGGCGGTCGTGCAGGCCGGCGGCCTCCACATCGTCGGTACCGAGCGGCATGAATCGCGGCGCATCGACAACCAGCTCCGCGGGCGATCCGGACGTCAGGGCGATCCGGGATCGTCGCGCTTCTACCTTTCGCTGGAAGACGACCTGATGCGGATCTTCGGCTCCGATCGCATCTCCGGCCTGATGCAGCGCCTGGGAATGGAAGAGGGCGTGCCGATCGAGGCGGGGATGGTCACGCGCGCCATCGAGCGGGCGCAGAAGCAGGTCGAAGGCCGCAACTTCGACGCCCGCAAACACCTCCTCGAGTACGACGACGTGATGAACAAGCAGCGTGAGTCGATCTACACGCTGCGCAAGAGCATCCTCGAGGGGCGTGAGGGGAAGGACTACATCGTCAACGCCGCCGACGAGATCGTCGAGTTCCTCGTCTCCACGCATGTTCCCGACGACGCCCGCGAGGAGCCGAACGAGACCGAGCTGAAGGTCGAGCTCTTCGACTACTTCGGCATCGATCTCCAGACGGCCGGCGTCGACGTGCACGCCATGCGGCCGGAAGAAGTGAAGAACACTCTCGTCGAGGCGGTCAACAGGCGCTACGAGGGGAAGGAAGCGCAGGTCGGCCCCGAGGTCATGCGCCTCCACGAGAAGTACCTCCTGCTCCAGGTCATCGATCAGCAGTGGAAGGACCACCTGCTGGCCATCGATCACCTGAAGGAAGGCATCGGGCTCCGCGGCTACGGCCAGCGCGATCCGTTGATCGAGTACAAGCGCGAGTCGTTCGAGCTCTTCCAGGAGATGATGGAGCGCATTCAGGACCGCGTCGTCAAGTTCCTCTGGAAGGTCGACGTGGTCGTCGAGCGCGAGGGGGAACCGCGGCAGCAGCAGCGCCGTGCGCCGGCGCCGCCGAAGCAGCAGCCGATGTTCTTCTCCGGCTCCGGGCCTTCGCAGCCGCAGACCGTGAGGCGAACGGACCAGAAGGTCGGCCGCAACGATCCCTGCCCCTGCGGCTCGGGCAAGAAGTACAAGAAGTGCCACGGGGCGGCAGCCTGACCTCGTGAACATCCTCGGCGTTTCCGCCTACTACCACGATTCCGCGGCCGCGCTCGTGCGCGACGGTGAGATCGTCGCGGCGGCGCAGGAAGAGCGCTTCACCCGGAAGAAGAACGATCACCGCTTTCCCGCGCGGGCACTCGACTATGTCGTGCATGCCGGCGGGCTCTCCACGGTCAACGACGCCGACTACCTGGTCTTCTATGACAAGCCACTCCTGAAGTTCGAGCGGCTGCTGGGTACGTATGTCGGCTACGCGCCGGCGGGCATCCGCTCCTTCATCAAGGCCATGCCGCTCTGGCTGAAGGAGAAGCTGCACATGCCGCGCGAGATCCGGAAGCTGACCGGATACGAGGGAAAGATCCTCTTCGCGCAGCATCATGAATCGCATGCGGCCAGCGCGTTCTACCCCTCGCCATTCGAGGAGGCGGCCATCATCTGCTTCGACGGCGTGGGGGAGTGGTCGACCACGACGGTCTGGAGGGGGAAGGGAAGCCGTATCACTCCGCTGAAGGAGATCCGATTTCCGCATTCCATCGGACTTCTGTACGCGGCGTTTACTTACTACACCGGCTTCAAAGTCAATTCGGGCGAGTACAAGGTGATGGGACTCGCGCCGTACGGCACGCCGCGATACGCCGATCTGATCCGCGGACACCTGATCGAGATCCGCGAAGACGGCTCGTTCCGGATGGACATGCGCTACTTCAATTACGCGCAGGGTCTGACGATGACGAACGAACGGTTCCACCGCCTCTTCGGCGGACCGCCGCGCGAGCCGGAGTCGCTCCTCACGCAGCGCGATCTCGATCTCGCGGCCAGCATCCAGCAGGTGACCGAGGAGGTCGTGCTGCGGATCGCGCGGAACGTGCGTGAGGAGACGGGGCAGCGGAACCTCTGCCTGGCCGGAGGCGTGGCGCTGAACTGCGTCGCCAACGGGAGGATCCTGCGCGAGGTTCCGTTCGACGACATCTGGATTCAGCCTGCGGCGGGCGACGCCGGGGGATCGGTCGGCGCGGCGCTCGCCGTCTGGCACCACTACCTCGGCAAGGAGCGGAACGGGGACGGCGAAACGCAGCGGGGCTCCTATCTGGGCCCTTCCTATTCGAACGACGAGATCGAGACGTTCCTGCGCGGAGCGGGAGCGGTCTACCGCGTCGTCCCCGATGACGAGCTCATCCCGCGCGCGGTGCGCTTCATCGCCGATGGAAAGATCATCGGCTGGTTCGGCGGCCGGCTGGAGTTCGGGCCGCGCGCTCTCGGGGCGCGATCGATCATCGGCGATGCGCGCGACCCCGAGATGCAGAAGCGGATGAACCTGAAGATCAAGTTACGCGAATCGTTCCGCCCCTTCGCCCCCGCCGTGCTGGCTGAGGACGCCGGCCAGTGGTTCGATCTCGACCGCCCCAGTCCGTACATGCTGCTCGTCGCCGACGTCCGGAAGGAGCGGCAGATCGCCATGACGGAGAAGCAGAAGGAGTTGTTCGGGATCGACAAGCTGAACGTGCCGCGCTCGAGCATCCCCGCCGTGACGCACGTCGACTACTCGGCGCGCATCCAGACGGTGCATCGGGAGACGAACCCGCGCTTTCACAGGCTGCTCTCGGAATTCCGCGACCTCACCGGCTGTCCGGTGGTGGTGAATACGTCGTTCAACGTGCGCGGCGAGCCGATCGTCTGCTCGCC
>DATLFC010000049.1:0-15234 GCA_035525015.1 Thermoanaerobaculia bacterium
CTCGGGGGCCTCGGCGAGATCGGGATGAACCTGATGGTCTACGAGGCCGGCGATGAGGCGATCATCGTCGACTGCGGGATGATGTTCCCCGACGCCGCCACGCTCGGCGTCGATGTGATCATCCCCGACATGACCTACATCTTCGAGAACGCCGCCCGCTTCAAGGCGGTGTTCCTCACGCACGGCCACGAAGATCACATCGGCGCGCTCCCGTTCCTGGTCGAGCGCGTGCGGCTGCCCGTCTACGGCATGCCGCTGGCCATCGGCTTCGTGCAGGACAAGCTCGACGAGTTCGGTGTCGAGGGGATCGAGCTCAAAACGATCGCGCCGCGGGACGTCGTGGAGGTGGGATCGTTTCGCGTCGAAGCGATCCGGGTCACGCACTCCATCGTCGACGCGCTCGGCTTCGCGATCACCACTCCCGCCGGGACGATCGTTCACACCGGCGACTTCAAGATCGACCACACGCCGGTCGACGGAAAGCCGACCGATCTCTCCCGCTTCGCCGAATACGGGGAGCGTGGCGTGCTGGCTCTCGTCAGCGACTCGACGAACGCGCTCGTGCCCGGACATGGGCCGTCGGAGAAGACCGTCGGCGGCGGGCTGGATCGGATCTTCGCCAACGCCAGAGGACGGATCCTCGTGACCACGTTCGCCTCGCACATCCATCGCGTGCAGCAGGTGATCGATCTGGCTCGCAAGTTCAACCGGCGGGTGCTCCTCATCGGCCGCTCGCTGGTCGACAACATCGAGACTGCGGAGCGGCTCGGCTACATCCGCTTCCCGCGGGAGGTCCGGGCCAGTTCCAGCGATCTGCGCCCCGAGGAGCTCGTGGTCATGACCACCGGCACGCAGGGCGAGCCGTCGTCGGCGCTGTCGCGGATGGCCGTCGGCGAGCACAAGCAGATCGCGATCGAAGACGGAGATCTCGTCATCATCTCCGCCCGCACCATTCCCGGCAACGAGCGGGCCGTGGCCCATCTCATCGACAACCTCTACCGGCGCGGCGCCGAGGTGATCTCGCACGAGCAGCCCGACGTCCATGTCTCAGGGCATGCCTGCGAGGAAGAGCTGAAGCTGATGCTGAACGTGACCCGGCCGAAATTCTTCATCCCGATGCACGGGACGCTGCGGCATCTCATCCACCATGCCCGACTCGCCCGGAGCGTCGGTGTTCCGCAGGGAGTGGTGATCACCAACGGACAGGTGGCGGAAATCGAAGGAGAATCGATCCGGGTCCTCCAGGATCGTGTGACCCACGGCAAGGTGTTCATCGACGGGGAGGCGGAGGAGGTGCCGGAGGTGGTGGTCCGCGACCGCCAGCACCTGGCCGAGGATGGCTTCGTGATCGTGGTCGTGGCGGTCGATTCGGCGGGGAAGCTCGTGCGCGATCCGGAGATCATCACGCGCGGCCTGGTGCACGTCGACGCATCGAAGGACATGCTCGACGACCTCCGCCGGCAGCTCGTTGGCACGTTTGCCGAAAGTCAGCCCGACGAGCTGCGCGACTCCGATCTCCTGCAGGAGAAGATGCGAACGACGCTGAAGCGATTTTTCCGCAAGACGATGGGACGCCGCCCGCTGATTCTGCCGGTGATCTGGGAAATGTAAGAACGGCGAGAGCCATCAAGCCATGACCATTCTCCAAGCCATCGTCCTCGGCCTCGTGCAGGGCCTGACCGAATTCATCCCCATCAGCTCCACCGGGCACCTCAAGATCGTGCCGGAGCTCCTGGGGTGGGGAGATCCGGGGGCGGCCGCGTCGGCGGTGATCCAGTTCGGGACGATCCTGGCCGTCATCCTCTATTTCTACCGCGACATCGTCCGGCTCACGGCCGGATTCTTCCGGGGCCTGGCGTCACGGAATCTCTTCGGCGACCGTGATTCGGCTGAGGCGTGGTACGTGGTGATCGCGACGATCCCGATCGTCATCGCCGGCGTGCTGCTGAAGGATCAGATCGAGACGACGTTCCGCAGCACCTGGGTGGTGACGTTCATGCTCGTCTTCGTCGCGGTGCTGATGCAGGTGGCGGAGGCATACGCGAAGCGCCGCGGGTTCCGTCCGGCCGCGGAGTTCAACGGCCGCGACGCGCTGACGATGGGTCTCACGCAGTGCATCGCCCTGGTGCCGGGGGCGTCGCGGAGCGGCTCGACCATCATGGGGGCGCTCTTCCGCCGGGTGACGCACGAGTACGCGGCGCGCTTCTCCTTCATCATGAGCATCCCCGCGATCACCGCGGCGGGCGTGTTCGAGCTGGTATCGGAACGGGAGCATCTGGCCACAATCGGCCTGGTGCCGATGCTCGTGGCCATCGCCGTCGCGTTCGTATCGGGCTGGGCCTCGATCTACTTTCTGCTCCTCTATCTCCGCACGCACACGACGCATATCTTCATCTACTACCGGTACGCGCTCGGTGCGGTCATGGCCGTGCTGCTCATCGGCGGCTTCATCGCCTGACCAGCCCGCCCGCCCGTCCGTGACGGGTGACGGGTGAGATTGAAAGTCAGAACGCGAGCACGGAAGTGATGGTGCGGGTGCGAGTGGAGATTCGCAACCGACCAGATCAATCAGAGGTGGTCGACCGACTTCATGGACGACTACTCGCGCCGGACGATTACCGAGTGGATACGGGACTCGTAACCCGTAACTCGTCACCCGTCACTGGTGCCTTGTCAATCCGAGAGCACCTGCACTTCCGGCACGTTCCGGTACTTCTCGGCGAAGTCGAGCCCGTAACCGACCACGAACTGCGGCTCGATGGAGAAGCCGACGTAGTCGGCGGCGAACGGGACTTTGCGCGCTTTCGGCTTGTCGAGGAACGTGACGGTCTTGACCTTCACCGCCCCGCGGCTCTCGATGTAATTGAATACCTCGCGCATGGAGAGTCCGCTGTCGATGATGTCCTCGACGATCAGAACCGATTTGCCGCGCATGTCGAGCTGCGGCTCCTTGAGGATCGTCACCACGCCGGAGGAATACTTCTGGTTCCCGTAGCTCGAGATCTGGATGAAATCGAGGGCCACGTCGATGGACATGTGGCGCGTCAGGTCGGCGCAGAAATAGAGCGCCCCTTTGAGAACGCAGAGGGCGATGACGTTGTCGCCGGCCAGATCGGCGCTGATCTGCCGCCCCATCTCCGCCACCCGCTCCTCGATCCGCGCACGTGTGAACAACGTCGTCTGGGCCATGGGCGCGAATGATAACGTAGCGCCACGCATGAAGATCTACCGCTTCATTCGTGAAGGAAAGATCGAAGAGGCGAGCGGGGAGGATCTGCCCGACGGAGTGCGCCTCCTTCCGCCGGTGGTTCCCTCGAAGATCGTCTGCATCGGCCGCAACTACGCCGATCACGTCAGAGAGCTCGGCAACGAAGTCCCGGCCGAACCGGTGATCTTTCTCAAGCCTCCCAGCGCCGTCATCGGCCCGGAGGAGACGGTCGTCCGCCCGCCGCAGTCGGAGCGCGTCGATTTCGAGGGAGAGCTGGCCCTCGTCATCGGCAAGCCGGCCCGGAACATCGCGGAGGGGGATTGGCGCGACTACGTGGCCGGATTCACCTGCGCGAACGACGTCACCGCGCGAGACCTGCAGAAGAAAGACGTGCAGTTCACGCGCAGCAAGAGCTTCGATACGTTTCTGCCGCTCGGTCCCTGCCTGGCCGTCGATCTCGATCCGGCGGCGCTCCGGATCTCGACCCGCGTGAATGGCCAGATCCGGCAGGATGGCAACACCCGGCAGATGATCTTTTCCTGCGGCCGCATCGCGGCGTTCATCAGCAGCGTGATGACGCTCTATCCGGGCGACGTCATCCTCACCGGGACGCCGGCCGGCGTCGGCCCGCTCGAGGGAGGGGACGTGGTCGAGGTCGAGATCGAAGGCATCGGCACGCTGCGCAATGTCGTTGCGTGACGAGCTCCAGCGCCGTTTTCCCGCTCTGCGGGAACTCCCAGCCGGCAGCTACGTCGTCGGCGGCGCGGTCCGCGACCTCCTCCTCGGCCGCGAGCCGGTGGACGTGGACATCGCCTCGAACGATCCGGCCGCCGCGGCGGCGCGCATCGGCCGGCGCGTCATCCGGCTGGGATCCGTGGATCATCTGAGCGCCTGGCGGGTCGTGGAGGGGGGACATGTCTACGATGTGGCGGCGCTCGAGGGTGGGGCGATCGGTCCCGATCTGGCGCGGCGCGACTTTACGGTGAACGCCATGGCCGTCGCGCTGGATGACGGCGCGATGCTCGATCCGCACGACGGCCGCGGCGATCTGCGGCGCCGCCTGGTCAGGATGGTCGATCCCTCGAACTTCGACGACGATCCGCTCCGCTGCCTGAAAGCGGTGCGGATGGCGGTGCGCTTCGATCTCGAGGTCGAGCAGGAAACGCTCGCCGCGATCCGCACCCGGGCCGATACGATCACCCGCGTCGCGCCGGAACGGGTGACCTACGAGCTGGAGGCGATCTTCACGTCGTCGCGGTTCCGGAAGGCGGCGGCGCTGCTGCACGCCGCCGGGCTCGACCGGCCGCTCTTCGGCGGGCCCATCGCGTCGACGTTCGGGGCGGACGACGTCTCCTGCGCCGGGGCGATGGCCATCCTCGTCCCGGATCCGCGGGCGTACGCGAAGCGGTGGCGGTGGAGCACCGATCTGCTCCGGCAGGTCACGGCGCTGCAGAAGCTGGTGGTCTCCAGGGGGGACCGTCGGGTCGCCCTGTACGACGCCGGCGAAGGTGTGGCGCGCCAGCTCCCGCCGATTCTGCGCGCTCTCGGTGAGGACGATCGTCTGGAGATGCCCGACTTCTCGATCCAGCCGATGCTCGGCGGCGAGGCCATCGGGGAGGTCACCGGCCTCGCTCCCGGCCCCGAGCTGGGGCGGATCAAGAGAGCGCTGCTGGAGGCGCAGATACGAGGCGAGGTCAGGACGCTGGAGGAGGCGACCCGTTTCGTGTCATTCCGAGCGTAGCGAGGAATCCGCGAGCCTTCCGCCCGCCCGGATTCCTCGCTACGCTCGGAATGACATCAATCCAACGTCACGCGGACTTCCCCCACGGTCGTATGAACGTTGACGAAGGAGCGTCCCTCGGGGTTGATGTAGCGCGTCCGGCCGGGGAAGAGGCCCTCGCGCTCCACGATCTCGCTGCCGATGTTCGTCCGCACTTCGCCGATCCGGCAGGAAGCGCGGAGCTCGCGAACGTCCTTGCGCGGGAGGCGGACATTGACCTCGCCGGCGCGAAGGTCGACGTCGATGTCGCCGAAGCGGCCCTCGATCGAGACCTCGCCGGCCCGCGTCTTCACGTCGACGCTCACGCCGGGGGGGAGCTCGAGGCGGACCTCGTAGCTGGTGAACGACTGGGCGCGCCATCCCTGGGCGTTGAGGCCGTAGCGGCGCTGGACGATCGCCTCGTCGTTGCGGAGGACGATCTCGACGGAGGTGTCGTTGACGATGCGCTGCTCCTTGTCGCGGCTGCGCGGCCCGTCGGGGTCGCGGGAGACGCGGCCGGCTGCGACCAGGCGGTCGGGGGAACCGTTCCGGATCTCGATGGCGCCGGTGGGGATGTCGACGATGACGCGGCGGATGGCGTTGCCGGCGGCTTCCGAGCGGAACGGACTGCTGACGCGCTCCTCGGCGGAGGCGGAGAGGGCGACGAGAGAGAGGATCAGGAGTGCGCTTCGCATGATCTATAGAACGAGCGAAAGGGGTGCAGGGTTGCGGTCAAAAAAATGCGGGGCCGTGAAGGCCCCGCAAACGACTCCCCAGATAAAAAATGTGGTGGTCTTATCTCTTCTTCGAGGACTTCTTGCTGGACTTCTTAGCTGCCTTTTTCTTCGCTGCCATCAGAGCTCACCACCTTTCATGCCGTACGGGACCTCCCGGTCGCGCCTACTTGGCAAAAAGCGCCGGACCCGAGGCCGGCCGACTTGATTTCGTTGGAGGCGGGGGAAGCGTGGAGAAAACGATGCTGATGACCATCAACAGTCTTTGACTTCATCGTCCAGTTACTGGCGATCATCATTTCTCTTGAGTAAATATGCGATTGATAAACGATATTGTCAAGCATTTGTTTATGAAAATCGAAATGCAAACCTGGTGTTCCACGCTGTTTCACGCGCCGAGGAGGGCGCGGCGGGTCAGATCGGCGCAGCGCATCCAGGTGAACGCGCGCGCTCGATCGATGCCGCGGCGTCCCATCGACACGCGCAGCGCGTCGCTCTCCGCGACCCGCAGCATGGCCTCGGCCAGCGCCTCACTCGACTCTCCATCGACGTGCAGCGCCGCATCTCCCGTGATCTCCACCAGCGCCGCGGCCTTCGACGTGATGACCGCCGTCCCCGACGCCATCGCTTCCGCGGCCGGCAACCCGAATCCCTCTTCGCGGCTCGGCTGCACGAGGGCCAGCGCGCCGCGATACAACGCGGCCAGCTCTCCTTCCGCCACGAAACCGGGAGTGATGATTCCGGGGTCGGCCTGATACCGCTCGAACGCCGCGCCGGCGAGGACCAGCGTCAGATCGGAGCGGCTCTCGCGCAGCAGCGCGAAGGCCTCCACGAGCCTCCCGACGTTCTTGTGCGGCTTGTCGTTGCCCGCGTAGAGGAAATACGGCGAGGGGTGCGGATTCGGCGCGGCAGCGCGGAAGACCTCATCGATGCCGTTTGGCGTGACGCTGATCTTCGAGGGAGGGCAGCCGAAGGTCTGCACGATCTCGTTTTTCACCGCCTGCGTGACCGTCAGGATCCGGACGCTCCGGCGCACCGCCCGGCCGAGCATGGTCCGGGCGTAGACCGCCGCCAGCGGATTGCGATGCCGCTGATGGAGGTGAATCAGGTCGTGGATCGTGACGACCACCGGGCGGCGGGTCAGCGGGACCACGTAGTGCGGCGCGTGGAGGAGATCGATGCCGGCGCGGCGCGCTGCCCGGCCGATCACGACCAGCTCGCGAATCGAATAGTGCGGCGCCTCCACCACGACCTGCTCGAACACGGCGGGGATCTGCGCGCGCGCCGCCGCCGGCGCGAAGACGACGTACTCCTCGTCGCCGCGGCACTCCGCCAGGCCGGCCAGAACGCCGCGGATGTAGGTGCCGATGCCGAAGTCGGCGATCTTCCGCGCGTCGATTCCTATGCGCATCCGGCCGCCATGGCGAGCAGACGTGTCATGGTCCGCGCGCTGTCGTCCCATCGGTAGCGCGAAGCCCGCTCGGGGCCGCGCCGGCGGAGCTCGCGACGCAGCCCCGGGTCGGCGATCATCGTCGCCATCGCCTCGCGCAGCGCGTCGGTGGCTCCGGGCGGCACGAGGAGCGCCACGCCGCCCGCGTAGTCGGGGATGGCACCGGTCCTGGTCGCCACGACCGGTGCGCCGCAGGCCATGGCCTCGAGCGGCGGGAGCCCGAACCCCTCGTACTTCGACGGATAGATGAAGGCCAGCGCGCCCCGATAGAGCTCCCGCAGCTCCTCCCGCCCGACGAACCCGCGGACTTCGATCCGCGGGTCGTCCGGCACCGCCGTCCGCCACCCGCGATCGCCGGCCAGGATCAGCCGCGGCGGGTTCGTCAGCGAGCGCCACGCCGCGAGGAGATCGCCGATGCCTTTCCGCGGCTCCAGCGTGCCGACGTAAAGCAGGTAGTCCTGCTCCTCGCCTCCCGGCATGAAGAAGTCGTCGACGCCGTTCGGCACGATCTCGATCCGCGACGCCGGCACGCCGAAGCCGCGCATGGTCTCATCCGCTACGGCGCGCGACACCGCGGCCACCCGCGCGGCCATCTCCAGGCTGCGGCCGATGAAGAGATTGAACGAGAGGATCGTCTTCAAGAGATGCCGCCCCGGCATGGTGATGGAGCTGTAGTCATGGATCGACACGACCGCCGGCTTCCGGAGCGTCATCGGCAGCGTGCCGTGCGGTCCCCACACCACGTCGCCCCCGATGCGGCTCATGGCCAGCTGCTGCCAGAGGAGTCCCAGCGGATAGGGATCGACGCGGAACCGGCAGTGCTCCAGGCCGGTGCGGTCCGTGATCTCGGCGTGCGAGCCGATGAGCGGCGGCGGGTCGACCGCGAGGCGCCGCGCGATCTCCGCGGTGTGAACGCCGATGCCCGTCCGATTCCCCACCAGCGGCCGGCCATCGATCACCACCTCGAGCTGCATCGAGGTAGTGTAAGCGTCACCCTCCCTCCGCCACGCCCTTCAGTACCGCGGCCGTCTTTTCCGCGGCATCCTCCCACGTGAACTTCGCCGCCTGCGCCTTTCCCTTCTCCACCATCGCTGCGCGCAGCGGCGCGTCGTCGAGCAGCCGCTCGAGTGCGGCGATCAGCCCCTCCACGTCGCTCGGCGCGAAGTAGAGCGCGGCCTCGCCGGCGATCTCCGGCAGCGACGACGATCGCGCCGCGATGACCGGCGTCCCGTGCGCCATCGCTTCGAGGACCGGGAAGCCGAAGCCCTCGTAGATCGACGGAAAGACGAAGACGTCCGCGTTACGGTAGAGCGTGGCCAGGCGGGCCGGCGGGACGTAATCGACGTGCACGACGCCCGGCTCGCGAAGGCGCCGCGCCATCTCGTCCGACTTCCATCCGATCCTGCCGGCGACGACGAGCGATCCGGCGTAACGTCCGCTCTTCCGCAGCCGCGCGTACGCGTCGAGGAGGACGCCGAGGTTCTTGCGCGGCTCGATGGTGCTGACGAAGAGCAGGTAGCGATCAGGCAGGCCGGGGACCGGCTCCGGCGCGGGCAATCCCGGCATTCCCGAGTGGATGGCGACGATGCGCCGCGCGTCGGCCTCGTAGAACTCGAGCAGATCGCGCCGCGTCGATTCGGAGACGCAGATCACCGCGCCGGCCGCCGCGATCTCCCGCGTCATGTGCGCCGACAGGTTGTGCAGCGTCTCTCTCTGAAGAAGGTCGGGAAAGCGCTTGTACGTCAGGTCGTGAATCGTCACGACGCGTCTCCGCGCCACGGCGTCCATCAGCCGCGGCAGAAAATAGTTCGCACCGAAGATGACGTCGCAGTCGAGGAGCCACATCCAGAGGACGTACGCCGCCGCCGTCAGCGGCCGCATCAGGCGCGACGGTGTCCGGCCCCGCAGGTCGAAGACGATCAGCCGCGCGCCCGGCGGCAGGTCGGCGTGGAGCCGCGGCCCCTGGTCCGTGACGCGCGCGTCGCCGAGGAGAATAATCTCCAGATCGCCGCGCCGCGCGAGATGATGGAGAAGGTGGTACAGATACCAGCCCACGCCGGTCAGCGGTTCGTAGAACGGCCTGATGTCGACGCCGATGCGGACCGGACGCTTCCGCCGTGCCAGACGGTCGCGCAGGCGCCCGAGGCGCTCGGCCATCGCGGTGCCGAGAGCGTGAACGAGGACGCCGGCGGTCGAGCCCATGACGGGGGCGGATACTAACAGTTGCGAAGAATCGTCATTCTTCTCCTGATCGTCTCCGCGGTGGCCGCCGTGCTGGTGATCTACTTCGTCGCCACGGCGCAGCGCCCGGCCGAGCGCGTTCGCTTCCCTCTCACGGAGGGACAGCGCGACCTGCTGGCGGTCGTCCCGCCGCACGCGGAAGTCTTCGCGTTGATCCCCTCTGCGGCGGCGGTGCGCGACCGGCTCGACGAAAATCCGCTCACGCGGGAACTTCTGGCCGCCTGGTCCGAACAGGCGTGGCTTCCCGAGGCCTGGATGCTCGGCGGTGCCGATCTGGTGCTCTGGATGGCCGATGGGCAGACGAGTTACGCCTTCCGCGTCGACGGGCTCCGCGCCCGGCTGGTCCGCGCCTGGCTCGCGGTGAGGAGCGCGGACCTTCATGTCGAGGGCTCGACGTTCTTCATCGGCACGCCACCGGCCGAGAGGATCGGTCAGGGCGGCCTGGCGCCTTTCCTCGAACTGGCGGCGGAGCTCCCGCCGGGCGAAGCGTTCGTCGTGCAGAAGACCGACAGGCAGATGTTCCCGCCCACCGAGCGCCCCGCCGTTTCGACGGTGGCGATCGGCGCGCGTGAGGTGGATATCGTCTCGCGCGCCCGATCGGCCGGCGTGCCGTCCGGCCCGCCGCAACGGATCAGCCTCCCGCGCGGAGCGCTTCTGAGCGCCTGGTTCGGCGAGCCGCCGCGGCTCATCCGCGACATCGACCGCCTCGTGCCGGGACAGATCTCCACGATGCTGGCCGGCGGCGGGTCGGCCGTCCTCTACGAGATCGAGTCGGGATTGCTGCTGCCGCGGCCGAAGGGGCTGTTCGTGATTCCGGCGACCGTGGAAACGCGCCGTGGCGCGGACAAGCTGCGCCGGGTCGTCGAGCTGCTGGGGGAGGTGACCGAGCGCAACGACCGGATCCTGATCTCGATCGACCGGACGAGCCTGGCGCTGTACGAGGTCGAGCACTTCTCCGAACTGCCGTTTCCAGCGACGGAGTGGGCGCTGCGCATCGACGCGGCGCGGATGGCCCCGGCGCTCGAGCGGCTCGGCGACCACGTCGGACTCCGCCTCGCGACGCCGCGGCTTTATCGGTCGGTGGTCGATCTCCGGCAGTGGATCGCGCATCTGGAGGCGGCCGGAGGGATCGAGGCCGCGCTTGCTGCCGGCGGCCGCGGCGAGGAGCTGCGCGTCCGGATCACCGCGAAATAGATTCGCCGGATCAAGAGGTTAGGGTGATCTCCGGCACGCCCGACGTGTGCCTTTCATCCCCAGCCATGACCGATCTCATCTCGTTCGACACGATCGACAAGGACGGGCCGCAAAGCTATCGCGGCACGTACGAGGTCGCTGCCCGGAAGCTCGGGCTGGTTGAAGTCTCCGACGCCGGCTCGATCACGATCGAGGCGCGGGCGGACAAGGGCGATCTGCCGGGAGAGTACCTCGTCGACGGGACGGCGCGCTTCACGGCGGACCTCCATTGTTCGCGCTGTCTCGAGCCGTATCCGTTTGCGAACGATTCCGCATTTCACGTAAGATTCCGCCCCCGTCCAGAGCCTTCCGGAGAAAACGAGGAAGTCGAGATCGGCGCTGCGGAAGAGCTCGACGTCGAGTTTTACGGCGATCGCAGCATTCCGCTCGAGGATCTGGCACTGGAACAGGTTCAGCTCGCGATTCCGATGAAGCCGTTGTGTGATGAGAGTTGCCTCGGTCTTTGCCCCGTGTGCGGCGCGAACCGGGCGCGGGAGGAGTGCCAGTGTGAGATGTCGGTGACCGACGCGCGCTGGGATGCACTCCGCGGTCTGCGGGAGCAGTTGAAGAAAAAGGACGTTTAGACAGGAGCTCACGATGCCAAATCCGAAACGACGCCATTCCAAGGCCAGAACGCGCTCCCGTCGCGCGCATGACTTCCTGAAGCCGAAGTCGCTCTCGACGTGCCCGCAGTGCCACGAGGCCAAGCTGCCGCACCGCGTCTGTCCGAAATGCGGCTACTACAAGGGTCGCGAGGTCATCGCCGTCAAGGACGCCCTCTAGTTCTCCCACATGGCGGCCGGAAGTCCATCGGACTGCCGCATCGCGCTGGACGCGATGGGAGGCGATCACGCACCTGACGAGATTCTGAAGGGTGCCTTGCTCGCGGTGGACGAGTATCCGGTCGAGATCCTCCTCGTCGGAAAAGAAGAAATCATCCGGGAGCGCCTGCAGGCGCTGGCCCCCGGCGCGCTGGGACGCTTCCAGATCGTCGACGCCCGCGAAGTGGTGGAGATGGAGGACAACGCCCTGGCGCCGCTGCGCAAGAAGCGCAACTCCTCGATCCGCGTCTGCGCGAATCTCATCGCCGAAAAGCGCGCCGACTCCATGGTCTCGGCCGGCCACACCGGCGCCGCGATGACGTCCGCCTACAAAGTCCTCGGAACCATCGAGGGCGTGGACCGCCCCGCCCTCGCTGCCATCCTCCCGAACGCCAGGGAGCACACCGTGCTTCTCGACGTGGGGGCCAACGTCGATTCGAAGCCGGGCCATCTGCGCGAGTTTGCCGTCATGGGGCACTTTTACGCGCAGATGCTGTTCGGCATGAGCGCGCCGCGCGTCGGTCTTCTTTCCATCGGCGAGGAGGAGGGGAAGGGCAACGAGCTGACCAGGGGGACCTTCCGCGTCATGAAGGAGACCGGCGTCAACTTCATCGGCAACGTGGAAGGACGCGACGTCTTCAACGGGAACGCCGACGTGGTCGTCTGCGACGGCTTCATCGGCAACGTCGTGCTGAAGGCCTCGGAGTCGCTCGCTGAGTTCGTGAGCAGGACGCTGCGGACCGAGGTCACGCGCACCCCGGCGCGCAAGATCGGAGCGCTTCTGCTGAAGCGGGCCTTCGAGGATCTGAAGAAGCGGATGGATTACTCCGAGTATGGCGGCGCGCCGCTCCTCGGTGTCAACGGCGGCTGCATCGTCTGCCACGGCCGTTCCAATCCGAACGCGATCAAGAACGCCATTCGCGTGGCCCGTGACTTCTCGCTGAACAGGATCGACACCAAGATCCGCGAAAAGATCGGCACGCTCCACTCCCACGAGCATGAGGCCGCTCTGGGCGACGTGTCATCCTGAGCGCCGCAGAGAGCGAAGGATCCCCCGATTCAAGGAGATCCTTCGCCGTCTCCGCGGCTCAGGATGACAGGGGCGCGTATATGATCCCCCGCCGTGGAGCACAACACGGCATTCGTCTTCCCGGGACAGGGGAGTCAGTACGCGGGGATGGGGAAGGATGTCGCCGAGCGATATCCCGCGGCACGCAAAGTCTTCGATGACGTCGACGCGGCGCTCGGCTTCCCGCTGTCGCAACTCTGCTTCGAGGGCCCCGACGACGCCCTGAAGCTGACCGAGAACACGCAGCCGGCGATTCTCACGGTCTCGGCGGCCATTCATGCGGTTCTCGAGGAGCTCGGCACGGTGCGCCGCGACATCGTGGCCGGCCACTCCCTCGGCGAGTACAGCGCGCTGGTCAGCGTGGGGGGGCTCAAGCCGGCCGAGGCGGCCCGGATCGTCCGGCTGCGCGGGAAGTTCATGCAGGAAGCGGTGCCTGTCGGGACTGGCGGCATGGCGGCGCTGATCGGGCCGAGCGTCGAAGAGGCGCGCGCGATCTGCGAGGAGGCGGCCCAGGGCGAGGTCGTCTCCGTCGCGAACATCAACGCGCCGGGGCAGATCGTCATCGCCGGGACGAAGGGGGGGATCGATCGCGCCATCGAGGTGGCGAAGAAACGCGGCGTCCGCCGCGCGCTGCCGCTCCCGGTCTCGGCGCCGTTTCACTGCGCGCTCATGAAGCCGGCCGAGGAACGGTTGCGGCCGGTGCTCGACGACGCTCCGCTGAAGGATCTGTGGCTGTCGCTGGTCTCGAACGTCGATGCCTCGCCGATCGGTACCGCGCATGCAGTGCGGAATGCGCTGCTCCGTCAGGTCTCGGCGCCGGTGCGGTGGGTAGAGTCGATCCAGCTGATGATCTCGATGGGCGTCCGACGCTTCGTCGAGGTCGGTCCGGGAAGTGTCCTGACGGGACTCATCAAACGCATCGACGGATCCGTCGAGCTTGCGAACGTATCGGACGTCGCGTCCATCGAAGCTTTCGTGGAGAAGAACAGGGGATGAAGATCGATCTCACCGGAAAGACCGCTCTCGTCACCGGCGCCTCGCGCGGCATCGGTGAGTCCATCGCCCGCGGCCTCGGCAGTGCCGGCGCGCACGTCTTCTGCGCGGCGCGGAGCCTCGATCGCGTGCGGGAGGTGGCGTTGGCGATCGGCAATGCCACGCCTGTCGAGCTCGACATCGCCGCGGCCGATGTGCGCGACAAGGTCAAGGCGCTGCTCGAGCAGCGCGGCATCGACATTCTCGTCAACAACGCCGGCATCACCCAGGATGACCTCTTCCTGCGCATGAAGCCGGAGGCATGGACGAATGTCCTGCGAACGAACCTCGACTCCGCGTTTCACATCACGCAGGAGATCGTGAAGAAGATGATCCGGGCCCGGTGGGGCCGCGTGATCAACATCTCTTCGATCGTCGGCCTGATGGGGAATCCCGGCCAGACGAACTACGCGGCGTCGAAGGCGGCGCTGATCGGCTTCACCAAGGCGCTCGCGCTCGAGATCGGGTCGCGGAGCGTGACGGTCAACGCCGTTGCCCCCGGTTACATCCAGACGGCGATGACCGACGCTCTGGGCGAAGAGGCACGCCAGAAGCTCGAAGAGCGCATCGCCCTCAAGCGGCTCGGGACGCCGGACGACGTGGCGAATGCCGTGGTCTTCCTCGCCTCGGAGCAGGCCGGGTACATCACCGGTACCGTGCTCAACGTCAGCGGCGGTCTTTACACCTGAGCGGTGCCGGCGAGCGCGCGGCGGATGGCGGTCAGCAGGATCACGCGCTCGTACGGCTCGGCCACGACCAGGCGGGCCATCAGCCCCGACACGGTGCGAACGCCGCCGTAGGCGAGCAGGTCGTGTACGGTCGGGGTGGCCGGATTCCGAAGCAGCCGTCCGAGCTGTTCGAGCTCGAGGTCGGTCAGCGGCAGCGGTTCGACGGCGACCGGCTGGTCAGCGCGGGGGTTCCTGTCGGAACAGGCGGCGGTCAGCAGCGTCAGTTCGTCCGTGGTGAGTCGCATCGAGCCACCACATTACGGCCTCCGCGCCAAGCTTCCGTTGCGGGGGAGGTGGGTGCTCGTGAATTCGGACGGGGGGGAGCCGTGCGTGGGTTCCCGGCGTCAGCGCAGCGTCAAGAAATCGTCGATTTGCAACTCGCAGGTAGGGAAATGCCGCCGCCGGTCACTCCCCATCAGAGATCCTCGATCTCGACCGCTCGGTCCGCCAGGCGAGCGCATGGAGGTTTCGCTTGGCCATTGCGTGTCCCGGCTGCCGGGCGCTGCTGGATGTGGAGCAGAGCCACGGGTGGCCCTACATTCGCAGCGCGGTGATGCTCCATCTCGAGGCCTGCACGGTGCTCGAATGCGGGGCGGAACAGCGCAGCCGCTGTGCAGAAGCGATCGCCGACTTCGTAGCGCCGGTCAGCGGCGTCGCGTCCGACCAACCGTTCCGCTGCCCGTTCGCCGTCTGCGGGAAGGCGAAGTGAGGGGTTCTCTTTGAGATTCCTGCTGGTCGAGGACAACGAGATCCTCATCGAAGGCTTGACGATGGTGCTGCGGGAAGAAGGCCACGAGGTCATCGTCTCGAGAGAGGGACGGCCGGCGCTGGGGCTGATCGCGCACCATCGTCCCGACGCCGTCATTCTCGACATCTCCCTGCCGGATATCGACGGCGTGCAGGTAGCGAAGTTCATTCGCGCCGCTCACCCGGCGCTGCCGATCGTCTTCGCAAGCGGC
>DATLFC010000059.1:0-15981 GCA_035525015.1 Thermoanaerobaculia bacterium
TGCCGGCAGAGGCCGTACGTGCCGGCCTCGAGCGCCGCGAGCGAGGCATCGATCTGCTGAAGGCGGACGTCGAGCTGCCGGCGGCTCATCTGCGACATGGCCTGGACCTGGATGGCGTCCATGCGGCTCAGGCGGCCGATCGTCGAGCCGCTCGTCTCGATCGGCTTCTCTCCCGATGTTCTGCCGAGAAGTGATTCAGCTGAGGCTTTGGCGTCGAGCAGGCGCTCGCGAAACCGATCGAGCTGTTCGCTGGTGAGATCGGACATACCCGCGAATCACCTTACACTACGCGGCGGTGCTTTCCCCCCGCCGCCGCATCGTCATCACCGCCGGGGTCATGACCGGTACGTTCCTGGCTGCGCTCGAAGCCACCATCGTCGGGACGGCCATGCCGACGGTCGTCGCCGCCCTTGGAGGACTGGCCCACTTCAGCTGGGTCTTCTCCGTCTATCTCCTGACCTCGACCGTCTCGGTACCCCTCTGGGGAAAGCTTTCCGATCTGTACGGGCGGCGCTTCCTCTATCAGCTCGCCATCGCGGTGTTCCTGGTCGGCTCGGCGCTGTCGGGTCTGTCGCAGTCGATGCCGCAGCTCATCGCCGCCCGCGCGCTGCAGGGACTCGGCGCGGGAGGGCTGATCCCTCTCGGCATGACGATCATCGGCGACATTTACTCGATCCAGGAGCGGGCCCGCATGCAGGGGTGGTTCAGCGGTGTCTGGGGTCTGTCCAGCATCATCGGCCCGCTCGTCGGCGGCTTCGTCACCGATCAGATCTCGTGGCGCTGGGTGTTCTTCATCAACATCCCGATCGGCGTCGTCGCCGCGGTGATCATGGGCATCGCGCTGGTCGAGCAGAAACGGGCCACACGCCCGTCGATCGATTACCTCGGCGCCGTGGTGCTGACGACCGGCGTCACGCTTCTGATGATGGCGCTGGTCGACGGCGGATCGATCGCGGAGCTGCTGCGGCTGCGCAATCTGATTCTGTTCGTCGTGGTGATGGCGCTGCTGGCCTGGTTCCTTCGCATCGAACGCCGCGCCGCCGAACCGGTGATTCCGCTGGAGCTCTTTCGCAATCGCCTCGTGGCGCTGGCGATGATCATCGGCTTCCTGGCGGGCGTGGCGATGTTCGGCGCGATCTCGTTCGTCCCGCTCTTCGCGCAAGGCTCACGCGGCGTCTCGGCGACCGCGGCGGGATCGTTCCTCACGCCGCTGATGCTGGCCTGGGTGTCGGCGTCCGTCGTCGGCGGCCGGCTTCTGATCCGGGTCGGCTGGCGACCGCTCGTGGTGACCGGGCTTCTCCTTCTCGTGGCCGGCTTCGCAGGCCTCACCGCGGCGACGACGGAGACGGCGAGCTTCGTCCTGGTCATCGAGCTGACCTTGATCGGCTGCGGCCTGGGATTGACGATGCTCACGCTGCTCATCGCCGTGCAGCACGCCGTGCCGCGACATCAGCTCGGCATCGCCACCTCGCTCAACCAGTTCTTCCGCTCCATCGGCGGGGCCATGGGCGTGGCGCTCCTCGGCGCGCTCCTGACCGCCGGGATGTCGGACAGCATTCACGAGGATCCCAGCGCGCTCATCGACCGCGAGTCGCAGATGGCCATGGAACCCGCCGAGCTCGAGGCGATGCAGGAGTCACTGGCCCGATCGATCCGCACCGTTTTTCTGGCCAGCGGCGTCGTCTGCGCGATCGCGCTGCTGTTCGCGTTCTTCCTCCCGGCAGGCGCGCCGGTGAGCGAGAGAGACGACGGCGAGAAGTTCGTGATGGCGGAGATGACCGTCATCGACCCGGAGCACGAGCCGCAGGGATAGGTCGAGTCAGGGACCGGCCTGGCCGGACGACCCCTCATCCGCGCTTCGCGCACCTTCTCCCCGCTCACGCGAGGAGAAGGCATCGTCCGGCGCATCGTCTTCCTCCGGCTCTTCCGGTTCCTCGGGGGGTGAGGTATTCGTGGACGGCGGTGGAGCAGAGGTATTCGTGGATGGAGGCGGTGGCGGAAGCGGCTGCGTCGTCACCGGCGGCGGTGGCGGAGGTGGCGTTGGCGGCGGGATCCCGGCGGTGTCGGGACGGAACACACCTCCGCCAAGCTCGGCACCCGGCGGATCCAGAGGATCGGTCA
Organism: Thermoanaerobaculia bacterium; assembly: GCA_035525015.1. Lineage (GTDB taxonomy): Bacteria > Acidobacteriota > Thermoanaerobaculia > Gp7-AA8 > Gp7-AA8 > DATLEX01. The sequence goes on from DATLFC010000059.1 coordinate 2,122, forward strand.
TCGTTCCGAAGGCGGTGTCGAGCGCGATCGGATCGCCGAACATGTCGGTCATCGGCATCGGCGGCGGCACGGGCGCGTGCAGCGGACAGAGTATCCACGGCGACGTCCCCGCTTTGAACGACTCGTTGAGCACCACCTGCTGCGGACAGTACTCCGTGGCCAGGCCGCCGCTGCTGACGTCGACCTGCACGAAGGAGATGCCCGGCGGCACCGGAAAATCGCGGTCGGGCTCCCCGGCGGTGACGGCGTTCATGTAACGCGCCCACATCGGCACGGCAGCGTCGCTGCCGGAGAGTCCCGTGGGACGGTTGTCGTCGAATCCGATCCAGGTCACGGCCAGGGTCTTCGGCGTGTAGCCGATGAACCAGGAGTCGCGCCTGTCATTCGTGGTTCCGGTCTTGCCGGCCGCCGTCTTCCTGAACCCGAGGCGGCGGAGGGAGGCGGCGGTACCGCGGTCGACGACGCCCTCCATGAGATGGTTGACGAGGTAGGCGGCGCGCTGCGGAAAGACCTGCACGGCCCGCACTTCGTCTCCCGTGGCGAGAAGGCGGCCGCGATCGTTGGTCACGAAGCGGACCGATCGCAACGGCATACGACCTCCCATCCGGGCGATCGTCGAGTACGCCTCGGCCATCTCGATCGGCGGAATGCCGACCGCACCGAGCAGAACGGCCGGGTTGTTGTCCATCTCCGCGGAAATGCCGAGTGTGCGGGCCGTCTTCAGGACGGCGTCGATTCCGGAGGCCAGTCCGACGCGCACCGAGGCGGAGTTGAGCGACTGCTCCAGCGCCTGCCGCACCGTGACCGTGCCGTAGTAGCGGTCGTTGTAATTCCCCGGCGACCAGTCGGAGGCGAAGCGGCGCTTCAGAACGAAACGGGTATCGCTCACCAGCGTGGCCGGTGTGATGTTCTGGTTCGAGAGGCTCGGCTCGAACGCCGTCAGATAGATGAACGGCTTGAACAGCGACCCGACCAGGCGGCGCGAGCTGATGGCCCGATTGAACTGGCTCTGCTCGTAGTCACGCCCGCCGACCAGAGCCCTTACCTCCCCCGTCGGAATGTCGACGTGAATGATCGCCCCCTGGAGCGGCTGATCCTTGCGGCGCAGCCTGCTGCTCCCCTTCTCCAGATTGGCGAGCGTGGTGCGCACGCTGCTGGTGGCCGCCTCCTGCGAGGCGAGATCGATGGCCGTGTAGATCTGCAGCCCCTGTCCCTTCACATCCTCGATGCCGTAGTCGGTCCGCATCTCCTGCAGGACCCGGTCGAAGTAGTACGGAATCGAGGTCAGGCCGCTACGGCGGCGGAACGGTTCCTCCGGCAGCGACGACGAGCGCGCTTTCTCGTGTACCGGCTTGTCGATCTTTTCGTGCCTGAGCATCAGATCGAGCACCGTGTTGCGCCGGCGCATCGCCACTTCCGCGTTCTCGAACGGCGAGTAGTTGTTCGGGCTCCTGATGATTCCGGCCAGCAGCGCCGCCTCGGCCACGTTGATCTCGGCGACCGGTTTCCCGAAGTAGAACCGCGAGGCCTCCCCCACCCCGATGATCGAGATCGACCGGTTGCGTCCGAGGTAGATGTCGTTGAGGTAGGCCTCGAGGATCTCCTCCTTCGAGTACTTGGCGTCGAGCGCCAGGGCCATGAAGGCCTCGACGATCTTCCGCCGCATCGTCCGCTCGCTGGTGAGGTAGTAGTTCTTCACAAGCTGCTGCGTGAGCGTCGAGCCGCCCTCCTCGACATCGCCCGAACGGAGGTTGCGGATGAGAGCGCGGAAGATGCCCATCGGATCGACTCCCGGGTGACGCCAGTAGCGGACGTCTTCCGTCACGATCACCGCGTCCTTCAGATGCTGCGGCACCTGATCGAGGCGTACCGGCCGCCGGTTCTCGAGCTGGTCGCTGAGGATCGACGTCAGGAGCTCCGGCTCGAGCGCGGGCGTGGCGCCGCCGCCGCTCACCGGCTCGACCGAACCGACCGCCGAATTCTCGATGGCAAGGCGGACGTGTTGCGCGGCGTACGCGCCGGTCGGATGTTCGAAGGCGCGGGTGTACACCTCGATGGCCCTGCCGCCGCCGGCGTATTCGCCCGGCTGCGACGGCTTTTCGGTTTCGCGATAACCGAGGCGGTCCAGCTTGTCGATGAGCTCTTCGCCGTCCATGGTGAGACCCGCCTGGAGCGGGACGTAATCGGCGTAGATCCGCGTCGGCAGCGACAGCTTGCGGAGCTGGAAATGTCCGACGGAGGCTCGATAGACGTAGATCGCCAGCAACGTCAGGACGAGGACGATGACGAGAAATCCGATGGAGAAGATGCGGAAAACGGTGCCGCGTTTCGGAAGCCGCGCTCTGAAATTGGCCATGTCTGCTCAGCGATCTCGACTGCTACTGCGCGACGATTGCCAGATTCCTGCCGCCTCCCTTTCCGTCGCGCCGGTAGGAGTGGAAAATCGACCCCTCGCACCGGGTGCAGAGACCGGAGTCGACCACGTTCCCCTCTGCAAATCCCCGGTTACGAAGCAGATCGCGGGTCAGCCCCGCCACGTCGACGTGCGGTTTGGGCCGCGAGCGGTCGACCCAACGATCGATGTTGCCGTAGGCGTCCGCGAGCTCGCCGACGACCTCCTCTCCCACTTCAAAGCAGCAGATGCGGATGGTCGGACCGAGGTAAGCGCGTGCCGCGGCGGCGTCGAAGGAGGACTCGCGGGCGATCACGTCGAGGGTTCCGGCGGTGATCTTCTGCACCGCGCCGCGCCAGCCGGAGTGGACGATGGCAACCAGCCCTTCGGAGACGATCGTCACCGGAAGACAGTCGGCGACTTTGATGCCGAGGGTGACGCCTTTTTCGTGACTCCAGAGCGCATCGCACGAATCGCACTCACGCCAGGCGCCCTTCGCCGATGCCGCCCGAACCGTGGCCCCGTGCACCTGCATGCAGGTCGTCAGCGCCGCCTCGATCCCGAAACGATTGGCGATGAAGCCGCGGATCGTCGCCGCGACGCCGTCATCGAGATGCCCGTCGAAATCGCGCGTCGTGTAGAAGAGAGAGTCGCGCGTGGCGACGACGACCCTTCCGAAGGGACTCTGCTCCAGAGTGAACATCGGTGAACCGTTAACCGTTAACGGTTAACGGCTATGCCATCCGGATCTCGCTGATCCTGGTCCGGAGCTGCTGGGTGATGGCCACGCCACGCAGGAGCGAGGCGGTCTTCTCGAACTCGGTCACCATGGCGTCGAGGGCCTGCGTGCCGTTGCCGCTCATGATGCCGTCCAGCGCCTGAAGGAAGTGCTTCTCGATCGTCTTGTGCGCCGAATCGCCGATGAACTCTTCGGCTATGGCACGAATACGGGCGGCGAGGTCGACGAGCTCACCGTTCTCCTCGTCGGGATTGCGTTCAGACTTTTTTTTTAACTGCACCAGCTCGCCGGTGATCATGCCGTACAGAATTTTCGCAACCTCGAACGACGACAGGTTCAGCAGGCGGCCGATGTCGGCGATCGAGCGGTGGCCGTCGATCTTCGTGATGACGATCCACTCGTGCGGCGTCAGCGTGACCTGCTCGTGGCGGTTCTCCCGCACCAGCAGCTCCGGCGCGTAGTCGACCGAGGGGATCTTCTTCGACAGAACCCGCCACTCGTCCAGCCGGCGCGCCGCTTCCATCAGCAGATTCGTGTTCGACTTCGTGATGGTCTGCCGCTCCGGCTCCTCACCGGGGTCGAACTGAAAATCGCCCGAGTTCCAGATGGCCAGCGCGTAAATCGCTTCCTCGCCCACCAGATCGCCGACAGCGGCGTGAACCATCTGTCCGCCTTTCAGGTAGATCGAGCCCCGATCCTCGTCACGGGTCAGCGTGAACCGGCCCGTCTTTCCCGACACACTTACCAGCTGGATGATGTCGGGAAGAGGCAGTTCTTTCAGGGATCCCTGGAATGCCATGTTTTGGTGTGACTGCGCTGAAGCGTAACCCGTTGATATTAAGGCGTCAAGAAGTCCTGACCGCTGCCTCACGCCGATGCTCCACCGCGGCGAGCGCCCAGACGGCGAACGCCACCGCCGCCATCAGACCCGTCGTGACACGCAGCGGATTCGTGCTGGCCCGGAGAGCGATCGCCTGCGTCACCCCGTCGATGCCGATCGGCAGCGCCGCGGCGAAGAGGAGCAGCCGCGCGGCCCCCTCCTCGATCCACGGCCACAACGCAAAAATCGCCACGCCGCCGATCAACCCCCCGTAAATGCCGAAGCAGCGCGCGCAGATGGGCATCGCTTCGCCGAAGATCGCCAGCGACCGTTCCGGAATCCCATGACAGAAAACACGGAACGCGGCCCGGAACCATGCCGGCGCTCCATGGGCGAGCGCCCAGCTGCAGAGCAGCGCCGCACCGGCGATGGCTCCACCGATGCCGGCCAGCACCGCCGCGACGATCCGCGTATCGCGCTTCAAACCGGCGCCCCGGACCCCTCAGCCCTTCTGTACACCTGCGCGAACGCGTGCGTCGTGACGCACATCGCCCAGAATGCCGTGAACAGCACGCCGATGCAGAGCAGCAGGATGCCGATGCCCCCCGCGAAGCGCGCCACGAAGTAGATGACGATTGCCAGAAGGTAATCGCCGATGTTCTTCTTGATGAAAGGCCAGATCCGGTCGAACTCGAACGCGGCGCCGAAACGCTTCTCCGTCACCGCCATCAGCAGCGACGCCGGCAGGAAGAACGTCACCGCGAGGCTGAGCGGAAACATCAGGCACCAGATCGCGCTGACCACGCATCCCCCCACTGTCTGCGCCACCTCGTTGTGCGACTCCGCCATGAATGCACCCGGAACCATGAACATGACCGCCAGAACGACCAGCGGGACGATCCACAGAACGACCACGCCGGTCAGGCGTAGTCCTTCCGCGAAGTACTCGCCGAGGTCGTCCCATTCGGGCAGCGGATGCGCGAGGCCGGCGATGACGTTCCGCGCCAGCCGAGCCTGGTAGCCGAGAATGAATACGAATCCGATGAGCAGGAATCCGAGCAGATAGAAGAGACCGCCGAAGAGGATCTTCGGCAGCCACCGCGGATCGTCGAACGCGAACGCGAAGGGGCGGACGAAGTCGTAGCCCGCCGGCTGCGGGGGAGGGGGCGGGGGAGGGGGCGGAGGCGTGTAGGGACCGTCGCTCATGGCTCTTCTGAGTGTAAACGTAACCTGGAAGAAAAGTTGCGCGTCACACCTTGTATCGACGCGTGGAAGAACGGATGGATCTCCTCACGGAACCGGGGCGGAAAGAGGGACGGATTTCCGTCGCCACCGTCGTTTCCATCGCCATCCACGTTCTGCTGCTGATCCTCTTCATCCGCGCCCATCGCACTCCTTTGGAGATGAAACACGACGCCGCGGCGATCCGCTTTGTCGAGCTGATCCGCGGCGCGCCGCGCGAGTTCGTCGAAGCGCCTGGGCCGGCCATGCCGAGCGCTCCGCTGGACGCCCCCCTGTCGGACGCCAACCGCCGCGCCTCGACTCCGGAACCGACCGGCAACCAGCCGACGAAGCGCCCCGGTGACGGCAGCGGGCTCTACACGCCGCCGATGGGCTCCGCGTCCGCTCCGGCGGAGAGCCTGGCTCCGGCGGCCGGGACGGAGCCCGCCGCGGCTTCTGCCGAGCCCGCCGGTGAAGCCTCCTCACGCATCCCGCCGCTTCACACCGAGGCCAGCACATTGCCGGGCGAGGTCAACTGGCGTTCGGCCATCCAGGAAGTGGGCAAAATGGCCTCCATCGCCGGCAACCAGGGAATCGATCTCAGCGGAGTGGCCGGTGGCGAGCGAGGCTTCGCCGAGGCGGGGCCGCTGTCGTTCGAGACGCAGTGGTACAACTGGGGAGATTACGCGCAGTCGATGGTCAGCCGCATCCGTGTGAACTGGTACAACATCATGCCGCAGCTGATCCGGACGGGATTGCAGGGCGTGGTGACGATCCGGTTCACCATTCACCGTGACGGACGCATCACGGATGTCACGCTGCTCGAGAGCTCGACCATCCCGCCGTACGACTTCGCCGCACGCAAGGCGATCGAAGCGTCCTCTCCGCTGAATCCGCTGCCGCCGGATTTCCCGAAGCCGACCGAGCGCGTCACGGCCATGTTCTACTACAACCGCCAACCGCCTGCCCGGTGACGCATGCGCGCGATCGCGATACGACGCCCGGTCACCGTGCTCCTGCTGCTGGCGGTCACCGTATCGATCATCGCCGTCACCGTATGGACTACCGGGAAGAGCTACTCGAAAGTCGATCCTCGTCCGTTCGATGATCTCCGGCTGATCGCCGATCGATTCGGGACGCGGCCGATGTCGACGCAGCTGCTGGCCGTGCTGATCGTGCCGATCATCGGCAACATCCTGCTGTTCCTCCCGTGGGGATTTCTCACCTTCATCGCGCTCTACACGGTCGAGCGGCCGACGATGCAGACCTACTTGCTGACCGTGCTCCTCGGTCTGTCGTTCACCCTGACCATCGAGGCGTGGCAGTACTTCACCCCCACGCGCGTCCTCGACGTGAACGACGTCATCTGGAACACCTCCGGTGCAACGCTCGGCGCCATCCTCGGCCACATGCGCCTCCGCCTCCGCTTCGACTTCGAGTAAAAGTTGGTGTCAGGTCTGTAAAAACAACTTTTCACCGAAATCAGCCGTCGATCATGGTGAAAAGTTGCTTTTACAGACCTGACACCAACTTTTTCAACGGGCGGGGACGATCCAGGTGTGGCCGGAGGTGGTGACGGCGTGGGCGTCGAAGCCGAAGAGGTCGCGGATGCGGTCGGGCTGCATCAGCTCCGCGGGGGGGAGGTCGGCGGCGAGGGCGCCGTCGCGCATCACGAGCATCCGGTCGCTGTAGGCCGCGGCCCAGTTCAGATCGTGCGACGCAAAAATCACCGTGGCGCCGGTGCGGTCGACGATCTGGCGCAGCAGCTTCGAGAACTGCTGGACGTGCGCGAGGTCGAGCGCGGCCAGCGGCTCGTCGAGCAGGATCAGCCGCGGATTGCCGGCCAGCACGCGCGCCAGGAAGACGCGCTTCCGCTCGCCGCCGCTCATCTCGTCGAGATACCGCTCGCCGAGATGCGAGGCGTCGCACATCGCCAGCGCGCCGGCCGCCGCGGCGTAGTCGCTCTCGCCTTCCCACGCGAAACGGGTCAGGAACGGCGCGCGCCCGGTGACGACGATGTCGATGGCGCGCATCGAGAACGTCGCATCGGGCTCCTGCGGCAGGTATCCCACCTGCCGCGCGTAGTCCTTCGCTCCCCATTCGCGGAGCGATCGCCCTTCGAACCGGACCTCGCCCGTGTGCGGTGTCCCCACGCGCGCCAGCATCTTGAGGAGCGTCGACTTCCCCGACCCGTTCTGCCCGGCGAGCGCGAGGAGCTTCCCCCTTTCGACCGAAAACGTGACCATGTCCACCGCAGCAGGGGCGCGAGGATACGAGAACCCGATCGAGCGGACCTCGAGCATCAGAGATCCCTCCGCAGCAGCGAAAGGAACAGCGGGACGCCGAGCAGCGCCGTCAGCGCGGCGATCGGCAGCTCGGCCGACGGAATGGCCACGCGCGAGATGACATCGGCGGCAACGAGCAGCGACGCCCCGCCGAGCGCGGTCAGCGGCAGGAGAAATCGAAAATCGCGGCGCCAGATGAGGCGCATGAGATGCGGGACGAGGAGCCCCACGAATCCGATCACGCCGCTCACCGAAACGGCCGCCCCGGTGATGAGCGAGCCGCAGACGAAGCCGGCCAGCTTGATCCGCTCGACGTCGACCCCGCGCCCCCTGGCATCCTCTTCTCCGAAGACCAGCATCCGCAGGTCGCTGGCCATCCAGGCCAGCGCGATCAACGCCGCCGTCAGAAAGATCGCGAGCAGCAAAACCTCGGTCCACGTCGCGCCGAACAGCGTTCCCATCATCCAGCGGAGCGCGCCGGTCAGGTCACTCTGCTTCGAGAACGAGAAGGCCATCAGGATCACGGCGGAGAAGAACGCGTTCAGCACCAGCCCCGCGAGCAGCAGCCGCGTCGGATCGGTGTGATCGCGGCGCCGCGCCAGCAGGAAGACGGCCGCCGTCGCGGCGCACGCGCCGGCGAACGCGACCAGCTGCACCAGTCCGGGAACCCGACCCCACCCCAGCGCGCTCGCCACGGCTGCCCCCGCGGCCGCGCCGCCGGAGACACCGAGGATAAAGGGATCGGCGAGAGGGTTGCGCAGCAGCGTCTGAAACGTCAGCCCGGCCACGGCGAGGATGGCGCCGACGAGCGCCGCGGCCAGCACGCGAGGCACACGGATCCGGAGGAGGATCGCACCGGCGATCTCGTCGTCGGCGATGTCGCGCCAGGAGACCTGCGCCGATCCGACCGAGACACCGATCAGCAGCGCGACGATCAGAATCGCGGAAAGCACGACCACCGCAGGCAGGAGTGAGCGAGCGATTGTCATTCCGAGCGCAGCGAGCAGCGAGCCACCGCACGCCCGGATTCCTCGCTACGCTCGGAATGACATCAGTCCATGATCTCATTCAATCTCGCCGCCGCTTCGACCACGCGCGGGCCGGGCCGCGTGAAGTGATTGTCGTCGACGGGGACGATCTGCAGGCCGCGAAGGACCGACGGCGCCGCCGAGAAGAGCCGCTCCACCGATTCGCGCGAGACCGTCGCTGCCGGATAGAGAACGATATCGGGTGCATTCGCCAGCAGCGATTCCTGCGAATACTGCGGCCACCCCTTCACCGGCACGGCGTTGCGCGCGCCGGTGAGCGTGAAGAGGTCGTCGGTGAACGTCTCACGGCCGGCGACGTAGAGCGGATCGGCCCAAACCACGAACACGACCTGCGGCTGCGGGTCGCGCCGCCGCTGCTGCCGCCGGATCTGGTCGCGCAGCGTCGACGCCGCCACCTCGCCGTGCCCGGTGCCGAGCAGCTCACCGAGGCGAGCGAGCGCCGCCGGGATCTCATGGAGGCGGTCGGTGCGCACGACGAACAGCGGCACGCCCGCCGCCGCCAGCGACGGCGCGATGCCGGGCTGATTCCCTTCGGTCGATGCCAGGACGACATCAGGCTGCAGCGCCACCACCTTCTCGATGTCGGGATTCATTCCGCCGACGCGAGGCAGACTCCGCACATCGTGGGGATGGTCGGAAAACTGATCGACCCCGACGAGCGTCTCCCCTCCCCCTGCCGCGAAGACGATCTCCGTCAGATTGGGAGCGAGTGTCACCACACGCCGAATCGTGACGGGAACCTGGACGCTCCGGCCAAGATCATCCGTGACCTCGCGCATTCCGCGCGCACGCGAAGCGGGATTGCAGGCCGTGAGGAGGAGAAGGAAAACCATCAGAGCGGCACCTTCTCCCCACACATAGGAAGAAGGCTGTGTGCGGTGGAGGAGGGCGCTACGACTCGCCGCTCTCTTCATCCTCGATGTCGTTCGGCACGCCGAGGCGTGCACAGGCTGCGGCGTACATCTGCTTCGAGGCATTGATGGCGGCCTGCAGGTCCCCGATGCGGTCTTTGACCTTCGACAGCTCCTCCTCGATCTGGTCCTTGAGCTCGGCGATCTCCGCCCTGGTGATCTCGAGAGTCGTCTCGTAGAACTTGCGCTGCTGATCGGTCAGGACCGGCATCCACACCCTCCGTCCGCCTCGGGGAAAAGCGGCCGGTGATTATAGCTCGAACTTCACCGGCACCGTCGCCCACGCCTTCACGCGCGTTCCATCGTCCATCATCGGTGCCGAGAACGTCGAGCGTCGGATCACCTGCGCGGCCGCCTCATTCAATCCCACATGGCGACTGATGCCGCGGAGCAGCCGGACCTCGAGGACCTCGCCTCGCTCGGAAACGAGCACGGTGATCAGCACCGTTCCCTCCACGCGCTGGCTTCGGGCCATCGGCGGATACGGCACCGACCCGTATCGGATCACCCGCGCCGGCGTCAACCCCTCGGTCCCCACGGGAACCAGGTCCCCCTCGCTGTAGCGCGCGGCTGCCGGAGCAGGATCGCTCGGCGGCGCAGGCTGCGGCTCCTCCTCGACGGGGGCCGGTGGCGGGGCCTGCGGTTGTGGTTGTGGTGGAGGTGGTTGAGGTTGTGGTTGCGGCGGAACGATCTGCGTCGCCGGGGGTTGCGTCACGGGCGCGCGCCCAAGCAGCGGCGGAACCGTCGCCGTCTGCATCTGCCGCCGTTGCGCGTCCGCCTCCTGTTCGAGTCGCGCCCGCTCCGTGGCGAGCAGTCTCTGCACTTCGAGGTCGACGAGAGCGGGATCGAGCGGCGGCGGCGCCATCGTGTCGAGGCCGACCGCGGGGGGGATCGTGTTCGTCGTTTCGGTCGGCAGAGGAACGAGCGTTCCCGTTTCCGCCGGCGTCCGATTCACCGCGGCCGAGGGGGCCTCGCGCGACGGCATGGCGGCCGGATCGATCGAGGCCGTGTCCGGTGACAATTCAGGTGCCGGCAGGCCGCGCACGTAAAAGTAGGCGCCGATGATCCCGGCCACCAGCAGCGCGACGATCATCAGCGGCACCGCCGCGGAGCGTCCCTTCGGCGCCGCTGCGGGAGCCGGCCGCGCTTCCCAGGCCGGCATGGCCGCGCCGCCGCTGCGCTTCGCCGCCGCCGCGGGCGGGGGCGGAGGAGGTGCGGGCGCCGGCTCCTCGAACACCGGCTGCGCGACCGGCTCCGCCGCGGACAACCGGTGCATGTAGATGGCAAGATCGGCGCTCGTCGGCGTCGGGCGGAATCCGTAGAGCACCGCGTCCAGCTCTTTGGCCATGTCGGCCGCGGTCTGGTGGCGCTGCGCCGGATCCTTCTGCAGCGCCCTGGCGACGATGGCATCGATCTCCGGCGCCACCTCGTCGTTCCACCGCGAAGGAGGAGTGATACGGGCCTCGCGCACCTGTTCGAGGATCGACATCTCGTTGTCGCCGGAGAACAGCTTCCGGCCGGCGAGCATCTCGAAGAGCACCGCGGCGACCGCGAAGATGTCCGAGCGGCGATCGATGCTGCGCCCCCAGGCCTGCTCCGGCGACATGTACTGGAGCTTGCCTTTGAGCGCGCCGGCCTGCGTGTGCGAGGCCTTGGCCGCCGCCTTGGCGATGCCGAAGTCGCAGAGCTTGACGTCGCCTTCCTGGGAGATGAGGACGTTCTGCGGCGACACGTCGCGGTGCACCAGCCCCATCTCGACCTGATTGAAATCGCGCTTGCGATGCGCGTAGTCGAGCGCGGCCGCCAGCCGTGAGGCGATGAAGAGGGAAAGCTCGACGCCCAGCGGCATCCCCTTCTCCTCCCCCCGCTTGAGGATCGTTTTCAGGTCGTATCCGTCGACGTACTCCATGGCGATGAAGTACGAGCTCTGGATCTTTCCGAGGTCGTAGATGTGAATGATGTTGTTGTGATTGAGCTGCGCCGCCAGCTTGGCCTCATCGATGAACATCTCGATGAATTCCTGGTTGTCGGAGAGATGGGGAAGAATCTTCTTGATGGCGACGATCTTCTGAAAGCCTTCCTCTCCGCGCTTCCTCGCCTTCCAGACCTCGGCCATTCCGCCCGCGGCGATCTTCTCGAGCAGGACGTACTGGCCGAAGCGCGTGCCGTCAGCCGGCTCCTCTTCTTCTTGCGGCGGCGGCGGGGCCGCGGCAGGGACCTCAGGCGGCGGCGTCGAGAGCACGCGGTCGGGAGCCACGGGTGGGGCCGGCGCTGGTGCCGCTTCCGGCCTGCGCCTCCGCTTCTCCAGTCCCGACAGGGTGTCTTCCAGCAGCTTATCGAGCTCGGCGCTGCTTTTCGGACGAGGCGTCGTCCCGGAGGCGGTCGTGCTCTTTCTCTGCCTCACGCCGCCGAGCGTGTCGGCGAGGAGTTTGTCGATGTCGTCGGACGATGTCGCCGGTTTGCGGGCGGGCGCGGGCGCGGCCCCGGCCGCGGGGCGCAGCAACTGCTGCACTTTTCCGAGCAGGTCGGCCTCCGAAAACGGCTTCGGCAGCAGATCGGTCGCGCCGTAACGATGGGCGTCCTGGGCCGGAGACGCACCGTTATAGCCGGACACGGTGAGAAGGATCGGCGTGGCCTGATTGCGGCTGTGGACGGCGCGGATGATGTCGGCCGCGCTCCCCTTCGGGACGACCGAGGAGAGGATGATCAGTTCGGGCACCGCGCCGGCAAGGGCGCGGAGTGCCTCCTCTCCGTCGCGCGCGAAGGAGAGCGTGACCGGTTGTCCCGCCAGCGCCGACCGCACACGGTCGGTGTACCGAGGTTCGTACTCGACTACGAGGACGTTGTGCGTCATGGGCAGGGACTCTGAGGCGATTGTAACGCGGGGCAGCAACCTGCCCGCACGTGACGGCTGCGGGTGAGGGGGTTGGGCGGTAGCCCCGTTCGCTTGCATTTACGCCGTAGGTTTCGCATACTGACGCCCGCACCTCGTGCGACGATCGTGAGAGGCAGCCTGCCGGGCGTTTCGAGAATACGGTTCTCCGCCCCGATTTCGTCAGTTCCCGGGACTCGCAGGTGAGCAAGCTTTAAAGCTTTTGACCGCATGACGCCAGACAATCGCACGCCGCGCAAGCGGCGCCGCCGGAGACACCGGCCTGCCGGAGAGGCATCCGACGCCCTCCCGGCCGGAAATGAAAAGATGCCAGAGCCCGGAAACGAATCGACCTCGAACTCCAGCCAACAGCCTGGTGGTGAGCGCCCCTACGGCCGGCGCCGGCGCCGCTCGCGACGCCGCGGACGCAGTCGCGGAACGGCCGGCAACGGCGGAACCGAGACGTCTCAGGCTCCGGTCGACGTCGCGCCGGGCGAGCTCGTCGCCGCCTCCGGAGTCCTCTACATCAAGCCGAACGGCGGCGGGATCCTCGTCGCAAGCGAGGACAACTACGTTCCGCAGCCGGGCGACACGATCGTGCCGCGCTCGATGGTGGAGAAGCTGCACCTTCAGCCCGGCCTTTTCATCGGCGGAAGCGCGAGGCGAACCGGGAACGGCGGCCTGGAGCTGATGGGTCTCGAACAGATCGAGGGAATGGCCGTCGAGGAGTACCGTGAGTCGCGCCGCCCCTTCTCGGAGCTGATCTCGATCGATCCCAACGAGATGTTCAAGCTGGAGACCGAATCGGACCGGCTGACCACGCGGGTGCTCGATCTGCTCTCGCCGCTCGGGAAAGGGCAGCGCTGCCTCATCGTCGCTCCGCCAAAAGCGGGCAAGACGACGCTCCTCAAAGACATCGCCCACGGCCTGAACGTGAATCACCCCGATGTCGTCCTCATGGTGCTGCTGGTCGACGAGCGCCCCGAGGAGGTCACGGACTTCCGCCGTTCTGTGGAGCAGGGTGAAGTCATCGCCTCGAGCTCCGACGAAACGGCCGAGAATCACATCCTCATCGCGGAGACGGTCATCGAGCGGGCCCGCAGGCTCGTGGAAATGAAAAAGGACGTCGTGATCCTCTGCGACTCCATCACCCGGATGTCGCGCGCCTACAACACCGAGCAGCGCGGATCAGGAAAGATTCTCTCGGGCGGCATCGACGCCCGGACGATGGAGAAGCCGCGGCGCTTCTTCGGCGCGGCGCGCAACGGCGAGGACTGGGGCTCCCTCACCATCGTCGCCACGGCGCTGGTCGACACCGGCTCACGGATGGACGAGGTGATCTTCCAGGAGTTCAAGGGAACCGGAAACACGGAGATCGTCCTCGACCGCGGCCTGTTCGAGCGCCGCATTTTCCCGGCCATCAACATCGCCCAGACAGGGACGCGGAAGGAAGAAAAGCTGATCCCGCCGGCCTACCTGCCGAAGATTCACACGTTGCGGCGAGCTCTGGCGGGAACCGATCCGATGACGGCCATGAAGATGCTCCTGGAGAGGCTCCAGAAGTTCCCGAC
>DATLFC010000060.1:0-45073 GCA_035525015.1 Thermoanaerobaculia bacterium
GTGGATCAGGAGCGCGAGCCATAGCGGGCGCCGCAACGGAACCCGGCGCGCGAGCCGGATGACCAGCGGCGCGAGCGCGCCCCACAGGTACCAGTCCTTGAGGCCCCACCAGAGGGCGAGGGACCAGTCGACCCGGTAGTAAAGAAAGAAGTGCGCCGCGAACGCGAGTCCGAGCGCGGTGGCGAGCGCCACGAGAAGCAGAGCGCCGCTCGAGCGATGGCGCTCGGCCCCGAATCGTGGAACGAGACTCCGCGCGTGCATCCGGCGAATATATCAACGCGGCGATGTCCGCGCCGTTCGAACACCGCGGATTTACGCATCTTCCGCTGGCAAGAGGCGTTCAGAAGGAGATCACCAGTCCCACGTTCGTTTCTCCCTGATAGAGGTCGCTGTAGTCGTCGTAGTAGTAACAGCCGCGACAATCGTCGTTTCCGGTGGAGGTGTAATAGCCGCGCGCTTCGACGCGCAGGCCGACGTTGCGGTTGAACGGCACTTTCACGCCGATGCCGGCCGAGGCGGAGAAACGGTTCTCCGCTTCGACTCCGCGGATGTCCGGACGCAGGTTCGCCAGACCGCCGCTGAGCACGATGAACGGCACCGTCGCGGCGTGCGGATTGCCGAACGGCACCTGCAGGCCGGCGTGGTAGTAGGTGATGTCGAAGTCGTCGAGGCGCACGCCCCGGCCGAAGAGACCGGATCCGCTGGTCAGAAACGTCCGCTGCTGATTGACCATCAGCTCGAGCTTCATCGGCGTGCCGCCGATGGGGATGCCGAGGTTGACGCCGAGATTGCCGCCGCTCTCGACCTCGGCATCGAAGCCGTAGAGGAGGGAGCGATCGGCGTAGATCGTGCCGCCGTAGCGGTAGCCGCCGAACGGCGTGATCTCGAACAGATTCCAGGCCGGCGTCCGGTAAGCGGCCGGCCGCTCGCGCCACGGCTCCCGGCCGCGGTCGATGTTCTGCGCAAAGAGAGACGAGGGAATCAGAAGGAACAGGACGACGATCAGTTTTCGCATGAGAAGGACCTCCGCTCGCTGCCGGGCAATACAATCGGCGGACCATGAAGGTGGCCACCTGGAACGTCAACGGGATCAGGGCCCGGCACGCGCAATTCGCGGAATGGGCCGCGGCCGAACAGCCCGACGTGATCTGCCTGCAGGAGCTCAAGTCGAACGTCGACCAGATCCCGCAAAGCTGTCAGATCGAAGGATATAGCCGCTACTGGCACGGTGCGGGGGCGTACTCCGGCGTCGGACTGCACGTGCGGCGTTCCTTCGCCCCGGAAGTGACGTTCACCCATCCCGACTTCGACAGCGAGAACCGGATCGTGCAGACGCAAATCGAGGACACAGTGTTCACCAGCGTGTACGTTCCGAACGGCGGGAAGGACTTCGACGCGAAGATCGCATTCGTCCATGCGCTGATCGCCTACACGGCCGACGTTCACCGGCGCGGACTGAAGCTCGTTCTATGCGGCGACATGAACATCGCCCGCGCGGAGATGGATGTCCACCCGAAAGAGCGGAAGCCGCGCGCCATCGGACAGCTCCCGCAGGAGCGCGAGATGTTCGAGACCCTGCTCAGACAGGGACTCGTCGACGTGGGGCGCGCGCTCTACCCGGAGGATGAGGCCTACTTCAGCTGGTGGGCGCCGTGGAGGAACCTGCGGCAGCGGAACATCGGGTGGCGCCTCGACTACGTCCTGGCGAGCGAGGAGATCGCGCAGCGCGCGATCTCCTGCCCCTCCTACCGCGAGATCGGGACGAGTGATCACGCCCCGGTCGTAGCCACGTTCAAATAAGGACTAATCCAATACGACCAGCACGACGCGGCGGTTGGCCGCGCGTCCGGCGCGCGTGCGATTCGGCTCGACGGGGAGCGTGTCGCCGTACGAGATGGCCGACATCCGGTTCAGCGGGATGCCGTGTGCGCGGGAGAGATAGCGGCGCACGGAGTTCGCGCGGCGCTCTCCCAGCTCGTCGTTGTAACGCGAGCTGCCGGTGTCGTCGGTGTGTCCCTGGATCTCGATGAAGTACTGCGAGTCGAGAGCCTTGACGCGGTTGCCGAACTCGGTCAGGGCCGCCTGCGCCTGCTGGTCGAGCTCGTAGGAGTCGGTCCGGAACCGCACGCGGTCCTCGGTGAACGACTGCTCGAACACGACCTGCCCGCGCGCCAGTACGCCCGCTTCCTGCGCCCGCTGCAGCGCCTCACGCGCCGACTGGCTGAGCTCTTCCAGACGAACGTCGGTCTGCTGCTGCCGCTGCTGCAGATCCTCTACCTGCCCCGCGACCGACTCGATCCGCTGGTTCGTCTCCGCCTGTGCTGCTGCGATCTTCTGGTCCACCGTCCCGGCGGTTGCACAACCTCCGAGAATTGCCGCGGCCGCCGCGGCTGTGACTAACGTGCCGAACTTCCTCATTTGGACTTCCCTTCCTCTTCGTTTTTGCCGGATCAGCGGGAGACGGTGTGCTGGGGAGGCTCGGTCCCGCGGTATCCCGCACGAACCCGAACCGACCGCACACGTCCCGCCGTTTCCAGCGAAATGCGCCGGTACTTTACTGCACCGGTGCCTGTCGGCGGAAAGCCAATCAGGTATTGTGCCCGGAGGTCGCGATCGAGGGCGGCGACGGCTGCCGCAAAGTGCTGCGGCCTGTTGCCGAGAAAGAGCTTGCCTCCGCTCGCGCCCGCCACGGCCTCGAGCACATCGAGGTCGCTCAGGGACTCCGTGACCGGCCCTCTGCGGCGAGGCAGTTTCGGGTCGCGCGGAGTCAGCGCGTAGATCGGAATGGGCACTCCCTCCAGCCTTGCGGCGAGTTGGAGGCGCGTCAGACGCGAGGCATTGTCGATGCCGTCGCTGAGCAGGATGATCGCCTTCGTCGGATTCGACGCCGTCTCCAGCTTCGACGGCATCTGAGCCATGGCGTCGAAGAATGCCGTCTTTCCGTACGGCTTCACGCCGGCCAGCCCTTTGAGAATCGCCGCCTCGTCCTTCGTGAACGCGACGAGCTCGTGGACCTCGCGGTTGTCGAACATGAAGAGCGCGAACTCATCGCCGGCCCTGGCGCTCCCGACGAGCGTCTGCACGGCAGCCGCGGCCCCCTCCATCTTGCCGGCCAGGGCCATCGAGCCGGAGCCGTCGACGATGACGGCGAACGAAACCGGCGCGTTCATCGACTTCTCGAAGAGGTCGGTCGCCACCGGGACGCCGTCGACGAGGAGCTTCACGTCGCGGGCGCGGAGATCGGTGATGGGAACCCCGTTCGCGCCGAGGGCGGTGAAGGGGATCATGACGTAGTTGACGGAAACGGTGTCGGCGATCTCGACGTCCTGAGCTTCCGCGCGGAGGGGAAGGATCAGCGCCAGGAGCGCGACCAGAAGGATAGCCTGCCTCATGCGGCAAACGAACAAATAACTATACGCTTTCGATTTCAGTAGCGTTTCATCGGGACGTAGTCGGGGTCTTCCTGATGACTCCGCTCCCATTTCAGGAAGTCGTAGTAGCCGCAGCGGGGCCTGTCGGGGTATTCATGGCAGACGCCCGGCCGTGCATCGTAGATCGTGCAGCGGCGGCTCTTCGTATCGAGAAACATGCAGACGCTGCCGAAGAGCTTGTCGTGCTGATGACGGAGGACCCTCTCTCCTTCGACGACCTTCGTGAAGCGTGTGGCCGCTGTGTCGGGCTCGATTCCGAAGTGCCGCGCCAGCCGGTTGAGATCGCGTTTATCGACGACAATTCGGTCGTAGCTGCAGCAGTAGGCCGGACACTTGGTGCAATCGTAGAGTGGCTTCGCGGTGGAGCCGTTGTTGGATGACATGAGCGCGATGAGTTTAACCGGCATCGGCCGGAGAGTCTCCTCCATTGTCGCGGCGCTGTTCGCGTCAGCCTGCTGCACGTCGTTGCCGAAAGTTCCGCAGAAAGGTGTGGCAACGCTGCCGGGTATGCCGGAGTCGCGCCAGGAGACAACGGATCGTGTGATGTGGCACGACGCGTCCCGGAAGCGCGACGTTCCGGTCAAGCTCCACGTTCCGGCCACGAGCCCCGCCCCTGTGGTCATCGTCTCCCACGGCATCGGCGGGGATCGCGACTCCTACGCATACCTCGGCCGCGCCCTGGCTTCGGCCGGGTTTCTCGCCGTGCACCTCACACACGCGGGCACGGACCGCGCGGTGCTGGAGCGGGGATACCTTCACCTCTATCGCGCCGTGAAGGAGAAGGAGAACTGGATCAACCGGCCGCTCGATGTTCGCTTCGCGCTCGACCAGCTCGAGAACGACCGGCGCGCCGATCTCGATCACGTGGCGGTGGTCGGCCATTCGGCCGGGGCTTTCACCGCGTTCGCCGTCGCCGGGTTGCGTGCCGGCGATGGACCGGCGATGCGCGACGAGCGTGTGAAGGCGATCGTTCCGATGTCGATGCCGCGGATGAACGGCATCATTCCGCCGGGGGGATACGACGCCATCGGCATTCCGGTGCTGAACATGACCGGAACGTGCGACGCCAGCCTCATCTACCGCACGCTGCCGCGACACCGGCGCATCCCATTCGAGGACACCGCCGCGACCGGCCACTATCTGGTCACGATCCGCGGCGTGAACCACGACACGTTCTCGGCCGTGTCAGCGCCGCACAAGGAGCTCATCGCATCGGTGACCGCGGCGTTCCTCCGGGGATTTCTCCTCGGCGAGCCCGAGGCGCGGCGCTGGTTCGACGACGCCGGACGGGCGGCGCTGCACGGAACCGTACTGACGGTCGAGCGAAAGTAATGCGATGATCGGCGGCCATGGACCACGCGGTGTCACTCGTACAGGCTTACCTGCAGTTGAACGGCTACTTCACATCCGCAGAGTTTCCGGTGTTCGCGGGCGCGGGACGGAACGGCGCGCGCGCGATCACCGACATCGACATCCTGGCGTTCCGCTTTCCCACCGGACTTCCGCTGCTGCAGCACAAGCGCTCGCCGCAGGGGCTCGACATGCGCGACGTCGATCCCGGGCTCGGTGTCGCGCCCGACAGCGTGGACATGCTCATCGGTGAAGTGAAGGAGGGGCGGGTGGGGATCAACTCCGGCATTCGCGATCCGCAGGTGCTCAAGACCGTGATCGGGCGTCTCGGCAACACGGATGAGGAAGACGACTTCGTCGTGCACGAGCTCCTCCGGGCCGGAAATGCGCGGCTGCCCTCCTCGGGATACGTGGTGCGGCTCGTAGCGTTCGGCGCGTTTCCTCCCGGCTCGCAGGTCCCACCGTGCCGCATCATCAGCCTCGGCCACGTCCTGCAGTTCCTGCAGGCTTACGTCCGGAAGCACTGGAGCATGCTCCGGCACCTGCAGTTCAAGGACCCCGCCTTCGGTTTTCTGATGACGCTGGAGAAGGCGCGGCGCGGCGGTGCCGGACGCCGCGGCGAGGAGGGCGTCGAAGTGGTGCCGGCTGTCGGTGAAGAACGGGTGGCGAAGCCGCGGCGCAGTGCACCGCGTCCTCACGGGAGGTCTAAGCGCAGACGCTAATCCGTCAGCTGCTTCATCAGGTCGTTGACCTGGTTGTAGACCTGCCTCACAGAAGTCTCGATCGAACGGGATGTTTCATCGGGAAAACGTCGCTGCGTCGCCACCATGTCGAGAATTTCATCGGTGGCGAACAGGATGTCACCCAGACGATCGAGAACTCGCTCGCTCAGCGGTAATTGGACGGCCGTAACCGGATCGAAGTTGAAATCGTTTATTGACACTCTTACGAGGAGTGATCGTGAGGTCGCGATCCCTACCCAGTTTTTTGACAAACGTGATCCAGCTCACACCGGCGGGCGCGATATCCTACGCGCCGCGACAGCAATCAAGGAGACTCCATGCACCAATTTTCGACAACTTTGCTGGTCGCCGCCCTGGCGGCGGTACCGGCCTTCGGCCAGGCCCCGGCAGACCCCCCGGCACCGGTCGAGGCTGCCATCCAGGGCGCGAACGAGGCCGCGATCCGTGCCCATGTGAAGTTCCTCGCCAGCGACCTGCTGGAAGGCCGCGGCCCCGGGACGCGCGGCGACGCCATCACCACCCGGTACATCGCCAGCCAGTTCGAGGCTCTCGGCCTCCAGCCTGCGGGTGACGACGGTTCGTACTTCCAGACAGTCTCTCTGCTCGGCCTGACGTACGAGCCGGAGAGGAGCTCGGTCAGCTTCCGGCGGGAGACCGGGGTGCCGTTGAACCTGAAGTACCTCGAGGAGTTCGTTGGACTCGACCAGACGCAGCGGACCAGAAGCACTCTCGATTCGGAGCTGATGTTCGTCGGGCACGGCGTCGTCGCGCCCGAGTACAACTGGGACGATTACAAGGGAATGGACGTGCGGGGGAAGACGCTGGTGATGCTCGTCGACGATCCTCCCGCTTCGGCCGCCGAGCCCGATCTCTTCAAGGGAAAGGCGCGCACGTATTACGGGCGCTGGACGTACAAGTTCGAGATCGGCGCGGCGAAGGGCGCGCAGGCCGTCATCCTGATTCACACGCCGAAGGCGGCGGGTTACGGATGGCAGGTCGTGCGGAACTCATGGGGGAGCGAGGGAGCGTTCACGAAGCTCGGCGAAAAGGATCCGGCGCTCTCGTTCGCCGGCTGGATCACCGAAGACGTGGCCCGCAATCTCTTCAAGACCGCCGGACGCGATCTCGACGCCCTCACACGCGCCGCGGCGTCGCGTGACTTCCGTCCAGTGCGGCTCGACGGATATCGCATGATCGGCGACATCGCCACCGGCATCCGCACCTTCGACACCGCGAACGTCGTGGCCAGGCTGGAAGGGAGTGATCCGAAGCTTCGCGGCGAGGCCATTCTCTACACCGCGCACCACGACCATCTCGGCATCGGCACTCCCGATGCCACCGGCGACCGCATCTACAACGGTGCCATCGACAACGCCACCGGCGTGGCCATCGTGCTCGAGCTGGCACGGCTCTGGTCGGAGACGACGCCGCGCCCGAAACGCAGCGTGATCTTCTCCATGGTGGCCGCGGAGGAGCAGGGTCTCCTCGGATCGGCGTGGTACGGACGCAATCCGTCCATTCCGGCCGGGCGCATCGCGCTGGCGCTGAACTTCGACGCCATCTACATGATCGGCCGCGTGCGCGACGTGACGATGATCGGCGTGGAGCGGACCACGTTCAACCCCGCCGCCGAGCGCGTCACCAAAGCTCTCGGCCTGGCCATCGTTCCCGATCAGGATCCAGAACAGGGTTTCTATTACCGCTCCGATCATTTCAGTCTGGCCAGGGTCGGTGTGCCCGCCTTCAGCGTGAAGCCCGGCCACGACGTCATCGGCAAGCCGGCCGGATGGGGCCGCGCGAGGGCGGACGAGTATCGCGAGAAGTCCTACCACCAGCCGTCCGACGAAGTCGCGCCGGACTGGGACTGGTCGTCGGGCGTGCAGGCTGTGGGGCTTGGTTTCTGGCTGGGCTGGGAAGCCGCGCAGGCAGCGCAGATGCCGAACTGGCTCCCCGGCGAAGAGTTCCGGGCCATCCGGGACCGCTCGATCGCAGCAGGGAAGTCGAAAGGATGAAGGATGAAGGATGAAGGATGAAGGCCCCCCCGCCCCTTCATCCTTCATCCTTCATCCTTCATCCTTCATCCTTTCTGCCCGGCGTCGCTATCATTCAGCGGCTTGACATCACCTGGAGGTTCTTTCTTGACCAAGTATGCGGGTTTTCTGGCAGTTCTGATTCTTCTCGCCTCGCCGGCGATGGCCTCGGACCGGATGTTCGAAGTGGCGGGGTGGTACGTCTTTCTCGAGCCGTCGGCGGAGGCGACATTCAACGCCGGGACTCCGGTGGAGCCGTTCGATGCGAGCCTGTCCGCGGATACCGGTTACGGCGCGTCGGCGATGTTCTTCTTCGGCAGACGGATCTCGACCGAGCTCGGAATCGGATACGTGAAGACGGGGATCGATCTCGAGGCACGCGGTCGCGACGCCAATCTGCCGCGCCGGCAGGTGACGGTCATGCCCGTCACGGCCACACTGCAACTGCACCTGCGGCCCGATGCCATGCTCGATCCCTACATCGGTGTCGGCGCGATCAAGACGTTCTTCAGCGGTGTCACGGAAACCGAGATCGACGCGCTCTCCGTCGACGACATCGAGGCCACCGACATCGGCTACCTCGTCAACGTCGGGTTTGTCGTCGAGCTGATGGAGCGGATGGGCCTCCTCTTCGACGTGAAGTGGGCACCGTCTCCCGGGGTGGGACGCGCGATCCTGAACGATGCCGCCGGGACAGCCGCCGACATCGAGGTGAGCCCGCTCATGGTCTCCGTGGGGCTGTCCTACAGGTTCTGATTTCCGGTGCCGCGCCGCGAGGGCCGCGGGTTCAGGGAGGTGCGGATTGCCATCATGGCCGCCCCTTCCACAGGCGTATGGGTGGGCTTCGTCAGCGCGGCGCCCGGCGCTTCGCGATCGAGCGTCTGCTTCATCGGGCCGAGGAGAAGCTCGCCGGCGTTGAAAGCGCCGCCGACGTAGGCGACCGGAAACCCGCTTCCGCTGAGGTTCAGGCGGCGGGCGACGGCCAGCACGCACTCTCCGAGCTCGCGGCCGGCGCGGTCGAGAATCTCGTTCGCCACCTCGTCGCCCTGCAGCGCCGCCTGGATGACCAGCTTCCCGTACCGCGCGATGTCATCCGCGTGCGTGGTCGTCGCATAGACGAAGCGCGGGAGATCCTCGGGGCTGCACATGTCGTAGTCGTAGCAGAGCATCTCCGTCATCTTCGTCTTCTTGCCGCGGCCGTCGTGGGCGCGGACGATCGCCGACAGCCCGTCGCGCGCGATCGCATAGCCGCTTCCCTCATCGCCGATCGTCGGACCCCATCCTCCCGCGCGCCCCTCCTCGCCGCTCTCGTTACGCCCGAACGCAACAGACCCCGTCCCGGAGATGACGACGACGCCGCTCCCGAAGCCGACCGCGCCGGTCAGAGCGATGCGCGCATCGGTATCGACGATGAAATTGCCGCCCGGGAAGAAGATCCGCAGCGAGTCGACGACCCGCTGATGGTGGGCCGGGTGATCCGCGCCGGCGATCCCGCAGTAGGCGTAGTCGACGTTGCGGATCGCGATGCCCGCCTCTACCAGGGCGATATTGACGGCGCGCTCGATGTTCCGCGTAGCGGTCTCGATGCCGACGCGGAGGTGGTTCGATGCGCCGGCCAGGCCGTGGCCGAGAGGCTGCTGGTTCTCGTCGATGACGAGCGCTGCGGTCTTCGATCCGCCGCCGTCGACCCCGATGAAATGCTTCATGCAGTCTCCCGCTCCCGGTCCATTCCTTGCAAATAACTACAGGGCAGTCCTGCACCATAGGCGCCGGACTCTGCAATGGAGGAGTACACCATGAATCGTAAGCAACTTGTGAGCGTGGCCGTGATGGCCCTGCTGGCCCTCGGCGTCCTGGCCACGACCGCGTGCAAGAGCGGCGGCATGGCCGTCACGTCGCGCGGCCAGTTTCTGGCGCTGAACATCGAACATCCCCGTGACCTCCCTGAGAGAGGGGAGGATAACCTCGACGTCGTCCTCGGCAACCGCGGCCTCAACAACATCAGGAACATTTTCGTCGAGGTTGAGCTCCCGTCGCAGCTCGTGGTGATGGATCAGACCAACGGCCGCGGCATCACCGTCTCCCGCGATCCGGGATCGAACGTCTATCGCTTCACGATCGGGAACCTGCAGCCGACCGAGAACACCACGCTTCGTTTCCGCGTCCGCACTGCGTTCGGAACGACGAAGGAGACCGAAGAGCTCCGTGTCACGGCGTGGCAGACCGATCTGCCTGGGGAAAAGCTCGTGGAGACGGCTCAGATCCGTCTGCGCCAGTCCTGATCAGAAGGAGGAAGCCATGCGAATCGAGGAAACGAATCAGATTCTCAAAGAGACACGCCACACCCGCGAACCCGTGAAGCGCGGCAACATCATCAGCCGCGCCTGGCGGAGCCTGCTGGGGTTGCTGGGAATCCGTTAACCGGCTAATTCTTCCGCGATACTTCTTCCTCTCTCGCTTCCTCGGTTTCCGGCGCTTCGATTTGCGCGATGAGCCATCGGACGCGATAGCGCTCGGCGTCGATCACCTGCAGCATCAGATCGCCGAGCTCCACGCGGTCGCCTGCTGATACCTCGCGGCCGATCCTCGCCTGCACGTAACCGCCGATCGTCTCCTCGGCCTGCTCGCCGACGTCGATCTTCAGCCGGTCGGCGAGATCCTCGATGAGATAGTCGCCGCGCACGCGATACCGCCCGTTGCCGAGGGGCTCGATCTCCGGACGCTCGCGATCGAATTCGTCCTGGATCTGCCCGAACAGCTCCTCGGTGATGTTCTCCAGCGAGACGATGCCCGATGCGCCGCCGTATTCATCGAGCACCACGGCCATGTGCGTCTGGTGTTCGATGATCTGCGCCAGCAGGCGGTCGACCGTCGAGTTCTCGGGAACGAACAGCACGTCGCGCTTCAGCTCCTGGAGAGTTCGTCCCGGGCCGCGAAGCTGCGCGAGGAGGAGATCCTTGACGTGGATCAGCCCGACGGTGTGATCGAGCTGTCCCTCGCACAGCGGGTAACGCGTATGCCGCGTGGTCCGGATGATCTCGAGATTCTCCTCGATGCTCTTCAGGGTGGAGAGGACGACGACGTCCGTGCGCGGCACCATGATCTGCCTCGCGGTCCGCTTCGAGAACTGAAAAACGCCTTCGATGATCTCGCGGTTTTCTTCGGAGAGGATCCCCGCCTTCTCGGAGCTCGCCAGGATCATGCGCAGCTCCTGGGGGGAGTGGGCCATCTCGAGGTCGTGCATCGGCCGGATGCCGACGAGACGCAGCGCGGCGCGCGCCGTCCCATTGAGGAGGTAGATGGCCGGATACATCAGTACATAGAACGCGTGCAGGGGATGGGCGACCCAGAGCGACGTCGCCACGGGCTTCTGGATGGCCACCGACTTCGGCGCCAGCTCGCCGAGGACGATGTGAAGCACGGAGATGATCGTGAACGCCACCGCCGTGGCAATCGTGTGCGCATAGACGGCGGCCGCGGCTCCCTGGCTTTGGAACAGAGGCACCAGGAGCGCCGCGAAGGCCGGCTCTCCGATCCAGCCGAGGGCGAGAGAGGCGAGCGTGATGCCGAGCTGCGTGGCCGACAGGTAGGCGTCGAGATGCTTCGTCAGACGCCGGGCCATCCTGGCGCGGACGCTGCCGGCCTGCGCGAGCTCGGTCAGCTGCGTAGGCCGCACCTTGACGATCGCGAACTCCGCCGCCACGAAGAATCCGTTCGCCAGAACAAACAGGAAGGCGAGAATCAGGTACCACGTCGTCATGGCACCCACACGGAGTGACGCAACGGAGGATCGTCTTCCATGGCAGGGCGCGTATTCTAACCTCTGGCGCCGGTCACTTCGTCGAGCGAGCGCCAGAATTGCGGATAGGACTTCGCCACAACCTGCTCATTTGCAATGGTTACCCCGCCGCGCGCCAGGCCGGCAATCGCGAAGGCCATCGCGATCCGGTGATCGTTGTGCGTTTCCACGACTGCCGGGTCGGAGGACCATCCCGGCTCGATCCGCAGTCCGTCCTCCCGCTCTTCGACCGTGGCGCCGAGCCGTCGCAGCTCGGCGGTCAGCGCGGCCAGGCGGTCGGATTCCTTCACCCGCAGGTTCGCGACGTTCGTGATCGCAACCGGCTCCGCTGCCAGAGGCGCGATCGCCGCGAGCGTCGGCACGATGTCCGGCGTCGCATTGCAGTCGAAGGTGCCGCCGCGAAGCAAGCCGCCGCTGACGACGACCTCGTCACGATCGACTGCCGCGGTGCATCCCATCGCCGCCAGGATGTCGAGGAAGCCTGCATCGCCCTGCGCCGTCGGACTGGCCAGGCCGCGCACACGCACGGTCCCGCCGGTGGCGGCGGCGGCGGCGAACCAGTAGGAGGCGGACGAGTAGTCGCCCTCGACCTGATAGTCGCTCCGCTCCAGGCGGCCGGCGCGGACGCGCACGGCCGCCCCTTCGCGCTCGACCGTTGCGCCGAACGCGGTCAGGATGTCGGCGGTGATGTCGAGGTACGGACCCGATGCCAGCCGTTCGATGTGCAGCGTGAGGCCGTCCGGGAGCGTGGCGCCGCCGATCATCAGCGCCGACACGAACTGGCTGGATGTGTCGCCGGCGATCGGCACTTCGAATCCGCCGCGCATTTTCCTTCCGCGGATCCGCAGCGGCGGATACCCCTCGCGCTCGACATACTCGACCTCGGCGCCGATCGAGAGAAGCACCTCGGCCAGATCGCCGATCGGACGCTGGTGCATCCGCTGTTCACCGGTCAGCAGAAAGCGTCCGGGCGTGAAGGCGAGCCATCCGGTGAAGAAACGCATCGCCGTCCCGGCGTTGCCGACGAAGATCGTGACCTCGTTCGCCGACATCGACCGGCGGGGCCCGATCTGCAGCCCGTCCTGGAACGAGCCGGAAATCTCGAAGCCGAGGGAGCGGAGTGCCTCGAGTGCGTAACGGGTGTCGTCCGCGTCGAGGCAGTTCGTGATCGTGGTCGTCCCCTCGCTCATGGCCCCCAGCAGCAGCGCGCGGACGGAGTACGACTTGGAGGGAGGAGCCGTGATGGTGGCGTCGATCGGGCCGGTTTTCGGGATCGATCTCATGTTCGGAATGACAGCCCGTCGTACGCGAGCCTGAATCCTTCCGGCAGCTTCGCCTCCATCTCGTCATGGTCGATGTCGTGCGTCAGATGGATCAGGTACGTCTGACGCGCTCCCACCTCCCGCGCGGCGGCGATGGCCTCGTCGATCGTGAAGTGGGTGGGATGGGGAGGTGAGGGGCGGAGGCCGTCGAGCGCGAGCACTTCCACGCCGCGGAGCAGCTCCATCGATGCGGGAGGAATCCCGTTCGTGTCGGTGATGTAGGCGAAGGCGCCGACGCGATAACCGAGGATCGTCCAGTCACCGTGCGTCACGGGGATGGGAACGATCTCGACCCCGTCGTGGGAGAACGCCGCTTCCACCTCGTGCAGCTCCAGTTGCGGCTTGCCGCCTCCGATCTGCGACTCGTTCCAGATGTAACTGAAGGCGCGGCGGATGGCCCTGGCCGTCTTCTCGTTCGCGTAGGCGTGGATGGTCTCGCGCTGCCGGAAGTTGAAGGGGCGGATGTCGTCGAGACCCATCAGATGGTCGGAGTGTGAATGCGTGAAGAGCACGAAGTCGAGGCGGGGAATCGGGTCGCGCAGCAGTTGCAGGCGGAGGTCGGGCGTGGTGTCGATGAGAAAGTATTTGCCGCCGCTCTCGAGCTTCACCGACTGCCGGAGGCGTTTGTTCTTCGGGTTCTCCGAGGAGCAGACGCGGCAGCGGCATCCGACGACCGGGACCCCGGTCGAGGTACCGGTTCCGAGAAACGTGACGCTGACCGGCATCAGATCTGAACGAAGCGGAATTCGCCCGTGTCGGGGGCGATCATCATCGCTTCCCGCTTTTCGTACCACGCCGGCAGGACGGCGACGGTCGTATCGCCGGCGGGAAGCACGAGCTTGTGGTGGAAATGGCCGAAGACGACGTGCGTGAACCCCTCGCCGCCGCGACGGCGGCCGTAGGCTTCCATCAGCTCCAGCGGCAGCCGAGTCTTGTGCTTGAAGTTCGATCGCGCCAGTCGCTTTTCCACGCGGTCGACGAGCCGCCGCGCGATGGGCCCCGGCACGAGCTTCACGGCCACGCGCATGATCGGATTCTTCGAGAACGCCCGCCAGAAGCGATACGGCCAGTCGCGGTCGTTGATCATGTCGCCGTGGACGATCAGGTACTTCTTCTCCCCCGCCTGCACGGTGTAGTGGACGTCCACGTCCGTCACCGCGTGCTCCACGTACGAGCCGCTGACGAAGAAGTCGCGGTTTCCTTCGACGTAGTGGATGCCGATGCCGCGCTGCACCAGCTCCTTCAGCTTCGCCATCACCTTCGCGATCGATTCGGTGCGGAACTTCGGCACCGCGATCATGTAGTGGAAGACGTCGCCGTTGAGATAGAGCGCCTTCGGTCTGTGAGCGGCCAGCCGCTCGAGCCACTCGGTGACCGGCGCATCGGCTCCCTCGCCCAGCCCGATGTGCGAGTCGCCGATGACGAAGATCTGTCCGGATGGGATGTTGTCAGTCATGGCAACCGTGACGTTCGTAGTCTACAGGCTCGTATTCAACGCCGCCCTTACATCCGCGGTGTAGCTCTTCTCGATCATCTCCACGGCGTCGGCGGGCGCTTCCTTCGGCACGTGGATCTGGACCTTGTAATAGTGGTCGCCTTCGGCGCTCCTGGTCTTCACGCCTTTGCCGCGGAGGCGGAAGGTCTGGCCCCCCTGCGTGCCGGCGGGAATCCGTGCACGGACCGGGCCGTAGACCGTCGGCACGTCGATCTCGGCACCGCGGATGGCCTCGCCGGCCGTGACCGGCAGCTCGATGTGGATGTCGTTGCCGCGCCGCTCGAAGAACGGATGAGGGCGGACATGCACGAGCAGGTGCAGGTCCCCCGCCGCCCCGCCGCCGGCGCCCGGCATTCCTTTGCCGCGGATGCGCAGCCGCTGTCCGTCAGCAACGCCGGGCGGGATCTTCACCTTGACCGTGCGGCCGTCGCTGAAGCGGAGATCGAGCGTGGTTCCGAAGACGGCGTCGCGGAAGGAGATCGTGGTCTCCGATTCGATGTCGCCGCCGCGCTGCGGCCGGCTCTCGAATCCCTGGAAACCGCCGCCGGCTCCTCCGCCGAACAGATCGCCGAAGATGTCGCTGAAATCGACCGTCGTTCTCCGGCCGCCGCCCCGCCCTCCACCCGCGGCGCGAGCCTGAGCCATGAAATCGGCGAAATCGAATCCGCCGAACGGCCCTTCCGGCCCGCCGGCCGCGAAGGCCTCTTTCCCGAGCCTGTCGTACTGCTCCCTCTTCTCCTTGTCGGCCAGTACGGAATACGCCTCGGAGATCTCCTTGAACCTGGTTTCGGCGTCCTTGTTCCCCTTGTTGACGTCGGGGTGGTACTTCTTGGCCAGACTCCGGTAGGCCTTCTTGAGGGCATCCTCGGTCGCGTTCTTTGGCACGCCGAGGAGCTCGTAATAGTCCTTGCTGGCCACGCGTGCGGAGTGTACGACAGCCCCGACCTGACACGCGGTTTGCTTTGCCCGCAAACAAGGGATAGAACACAACCGATGTACGGCTCACTGACGCGGCGAAACGTGCTCACGATGATTCTCGCGGGCGGAATGGGGGAGCGCCTCTATCCGCTGACGCGCGACCGGGCCAAGCCCGCGGTTCCGTTTGGCGGGCGCTACCGGATCATCGATTTCGTGATCAACAACTTCATCAACTCGGGATTCTTCAAGATCAAGGTCCTGACGCAGTTCAAATCGACGTCGCTGATCGAGCACATCACCCGCACCTGGCGGCTGGTGCCTGAGATCGGACAGTACATCGACGTCGTGCCGGCGCAGATGCGCAAGGGTCCGTTCTGGTTCCGTGGCACGGCCGACGCCGTGTTTCAGAACCTCGAGCTCATCTTCGACGAGCGGCCGGATCTGATCTGCGTGTTCGGCGGCGACCACATCTACAAAATGGATGTGAACCAGATGCTCCAGGAGCATCTGGCCAACGAGGCCGACCTGACCATCGCCACGATCCCCGTGCCGCTGCACGAAGCGAAGCACTTCGGCATCGTGGAGATCGATGAGGACTTCCGCGTCACCGGTTTCGTGGAGAAGCCGAAGGAAGGAGCGAAGACGATTCCCGGCCGCCCGGACATGGTCCTGGCCTCGATGGGCAACTACATCTTCGACACGCGCGTGATGATCGACGTCCTGCAGAAGAATGCGCTCCGCGACTCTGCCCACGACTTCGGCAAGGAGATCATTCCCGGCATGTATCCGCGGATGAAGGTCTATGCATACGACTTCGCGAAGAACTTCATCCCGGGCGAGGAGGAGTACAACCGCGGCTACTGGCGCGACGTCGGAACGGTCGACGCCTACTTCGAGGCCTCCATGGATCTGGTGGCCGTGACGCCGCTGTTCAACCTCTACAACCCGCTCTGGCCGATCGTCTCGGCGCCGCTGCACCTCCCGCCGGCAAAGTTCGTCTTCGCCGATGCGGAGTCGGAGCGCATCGGGAGCGCCACCGATTCGCTGGTCTCCGACGGCGCCATCATCTCCGGCGGCTCGATCAACCGCTGCGTGCTGCACCCTCGCGTACGCATTCACTCCTATGCCGACGTCGACGAGTCGATCCTGATGCACGGGGTCGACGTAGGACGGCATGCGAAGATCCGCCGCGCCATCATCGATAAGGGTGTGAGGATTCCACCGAACACGACGATCGGATACGACCTCGAGGAGGACCGGCAGCGCTTCACCGTCACCGACTCGGGCATCGTGGTCGTGCCGAAGGGCGCCGAGATCGAAGAGCGGGTGACGGCATGACGCCGCAACTGGCCCGCAACGACGGCCGCGCACCGAACGAGCTTCGCCCGGTGGTCATCCATCCGAATTTCACCAAGCACGCCGAGGGGTCGGTTCTCATCGAAGTCGGCGACACGCGTGTGATCTGCACCGCATCCGTGCAGGAGAAAGTCCCGCCGTTCCTCTATCGCACCGGCAAGGGATGGGTCACCGCCGAGTACGGCATGCTTCCGCGGGCCACCACCGAGCGCGTGGAGCGTGAAGCGGCGCGCGGCAAGCAGGGCGGCCGTACGATGGAGATCCAGCGCCTGATCGGGCGCTCTCTCCGCGCGGCCGTCAATGCCGAGATGCTCGGAGAGCGGACGATCTGGATCGACTGCGACGTCATCCAGGCCGACGGCGGAACGCGCACCGCCTCCATCACCGGCTCCTTCGTCGCGCTGGTCATGGCGCTCGGACGCATGTACGTCGACGGCAATCTGGCCAACTGGCCCATCAACGACTTCGTGGCCGCGGTGTCGGTCGGAATCATCGGCGGCGTCCCCATGCTCGATCTCAACTACGAGGAAGACTCGAAGGCCGGCGTCGACATGAACGTCGTGGCGACCGAAAAGGGCCGATTCATCGAGCTGCAGGGCACCGGCGAAGGGGCCACGTTCACCGGTGAGGAAATGACGGCCATGCTCGAGCTGGCCGGAAGCGGCATGGCGCAGCTCAACGCGAAGCAGCACGAAGTCCTCGATCCGCTCCTGACGCGCGTCAACGACAGGGCCAGGGAGCGGCTCAACCGCAAGTTCCGTTGACCGTTAACCGAATCGCCGCCGGAGCCCGAAAACGGCCAGACCCAGCGCGGTCATGACGGAAACTCCCACCCCCACCCGGAACAACCGCGGCCTGTAAAACACCTCCACCTCGTGCACGCCCGGCGGGACGGCGAAGCCGAGGAATGTGCCGTTGATGCGCAGCGGATGGAGGGTCTGGCCGCCGGTCCGGACCTTCCATCCGGAGAACCAGGAGATGCTCGTCCCCACCATCGAGTAGCGAGGCGCGTCGACGCGGATCCGCAGCCGCGTCGGCGTCGCGCTGAGGATCGAGGTCGTCGCTTCCGGCGCGCTGTGAGGACGCGGCGCGAGGAGATCGTTGCGCATCCGGTCGTTCTCGACAAGAAGCGTCTCGAGCATGGCCGTGGTGTGCCAGTCGCGGTGATCCTTCAGGCGGCGGGCGAAGACGTCGTCGCGGAACTCGAGGACGACGTTCCGGATCGGGAAGACGCGCGGCAGCGCGGTGGTGTTCTCGTAGATCCTTCCGTCGCGCCCGTCGTACAGCAGATGGAAACGCTCCCTGTCATCGAGCTCGCCGCCGCGCGGGGTCAGCACGTAACGGACGTTGAGGAAGTCGAGCAGGCCGCTCTCGAGGTCTTCCCACTTCGGGAAGTAGTCGTCGGTGTCGTAGCCGGTCAGCACGCGCAGCACGCCGACGTAGCGGCCGCCGGCCATCGGGTCGTGCGCCCGCACTTCCTCGAACCCGTACATCGCGCTCAGATTCGGGAAGAACGTCGGCCCGGTGCCGACGATCCGAAACGGCTCGTTCGGCGGCTGCCGCTGCCTCAGATCGGCCAGCGCCTCGAGGAGAGGCGTGGTCGGATAGAACAGCTCCTCGCGAATGTTCGGCATCCACTTCCGTCCCAGCGTCCACAGCTCGCCGATGATCGCGACCATCACCAGCATCAGCGCGATCTCCTTCCACCGCCGCGCGAACGGAACCGCGGCGGCGAGTGCCAGCACCACCACACTCGGCAGCAAAGCGATCACCGCCGTGTCGCGATCCCAGGCATGAGGGAAGTTCGTCGACCAGAGCAGATATCCGAGGATGCCGGCAGCGGCGAAAAGGCCGAGGAGAAACAGGCGCCGCTCGCCCTTCATCACCAGGTCGAGGCTGCCCGCTGTCAGGAGCGCCAGCATGAAGCAGTAGATGAGGCGCAGCCGCGTGTTCGCCGCGAGATGGAACACCGACGTGAAGAGGTCGCCGAACAGGAAGATGTCGAAGAGCGCGAGGAGAACGACGCCGGCGACGATCACGAAGAAGAGCTCCGGCGATCTCCACCGCCGCCGGACGATGACCTGGAGCAGCACGGTGAACCAGCCCGCGATGCCGAGGATGCCGGAGAAGCCGGTGATCGCTTCCGCGTGCGCCGGCCCCCATGCTTTCTCGATCGGGATGTCGCCGTAGAAGCGCGGCTGCAGCAGCACGACGAACGACGGCCAGTCGGAGAAGTACCAGCCGTGGGGCGCCCCCCCCTGCAGCTCCTGATAGCGCTTCGACTTCGTCAGGTTGTCGGCGAACGGGGCGAGAAACGGCGCCGCGAGCATCGCCGCCAGGGCCAGCGCCAGACAGAGTGCGCCGATGAACCGCAGCGCCTCACGCCAGACGAAGCGCCTTTCGGCCAGAGTGATCCAGAGAACGTACAGCAGCGAGATGAAGAACGTGTGCGCGGCCGTCTCCGGATGCCCCGCGAAGAGGATCGCCGCCCAGAGCCCGGCCGCGAAGGCGATGCGGCCGAACGTTCTCCGCTCGGCGATGAGATCGACCATGTACAGCGCCGCCGGCAGATAGACGGCCGCCGTGGCCATCGGGAAGTGGAGCCAGACCAGAACGAAGCTCGAGAAGCCGAACGCGATCGCGCCGGCGGCGCTGGCGATCTCGGCGTAACCGCGCCGCCGGCAGAAGAGATACGTGAACGTCAGCGCGATGAGGATCTTCATCGCCGCTTCGGCGGCGAAGCTCTGGCCGAGGGAGAGCGGCAGCGCCAGGATGCGCAGCGGCGACAGCGCCGCCGACTGCGCATTCGCCAGCAGCGGATAACCGCCGCCGGAAAGGTGGTTCCAGAGCGGGGCCTCGAACGACCGCCAGCTCTCCCGCACCTGATGCGCCCACGGCACGATCTGCAGCACGAGATCGTTCATCTCGCTGTTGATCACGTGGTGATCGCGCGTCAGGTGCGACCACGGCGGAAGCGTGCGCAGGTAGTCCACCGGCAGGTTCACGACGTCCTGCGTCAAACCCGGCCTGAGGAAGAGGAACGTGAGAAGGTAGAAGAGCGCGGCGATGCGCCGCGGCAGATCGATTCCGGCGCGGCGCGCCAGCCAGACCGCCGCCGCGTAGACCGCGAGAACGAGCAGCCAGGAGACGTTCGCGCCACGTCCGCGGACGGGTGGATGCGCCGCCTCCGCCGCGGTCATGACGATGAGCGTCCGATCGACGAGGTCTCCCGTCGTCGCGTCGACGTACGGCCGCTGCAGAATGACGCGCGGGCGGCCGGGACGGGCGTTGATCACCGCCTCCAGTCCGTGAGCACCGTGGTACAGCGCCGGCGTCACGCTGCCGAGCCCGTACGACGTGGCGTAGAAGCGCGCCACCTCGACCAGATCGGAATCGCTCTCGTAGACGGCGATCTGCGGCCGTTCACCGGTCGCCGCCGGCCGTACGTGTTCCCGCATCGCGCCGGTGAGATCCTCGCGGTGATGCGCGTGCGGATAGGTGATGAAGCGCAGCGGCTCGTCGGGCGCACATCCGGCTGCCAGCAGAAGGAGCACGACCGCGGCGAGACGTCGCATCAGGCGCGGACCGCCCAGTCGAAATCCTCGGCCGCCGGCCGCAGCACGTCGCCGCGTGCCCGCGCTCCCGATGCCTCCACGATGATCACGTGCGGCAGGTGCGGCGCGTCCTCCGATTTTTCATGGCGCTCGAGATTGGCCAGCGCCGCGTGCGCGCTCTCGCCGTAGCGGCAGGCGCGCACCACGGCGAACCCGGCATCGCCAAGCGCGGCGGCGAGCGTCTCGACGTTGTAGAGAAACTCGTGGCCCCATCCGCGGAAGGCCTTGTTCATGGCGAAGCAGTCGCGGATCGGATCGTCGGACGGCCTCCGGTACTGCGTGGCCCACACCCAGTCGAGGTTGGGCGTGGAGAGTCGCAGCACGCCGCCCGCGTTCAACGCCGCCCGGCACTCGGCGAGGAAGCGCATCCCTTCGTCGTGCGTGAGGTGCTCGAGAAAGTGCTCCGCGTAGATGTAGTCGACTCCGTCGAACGGCAGACCGTCGCGCACGTCGAGCACGTGATGCACGCCGGCGTGATATTCGATGTCGACATTCGTCCAGCCCGGCAGAAGCACCAGACCGGAGCCGATGTGCAGCTTCTCCGCGCGCATCCGCTTCCACGGCCGCCGGCTGCGCTGCCGCCAGGCGCGGAGCGCCCCGCGCCATGCCCGGATCAGCCTGACGCGAATGCCGAGACCGAGACCCACGATCAGGCCCGCTTCCGTGCCGCGACGCGCGCGACCGCACCGACCGCTGGCGGCGCCTCCCGTCTCAGGATTCTGCGGACGACGGATCGGATCCTGATGGTCGCCTCCTATCGCGCCATCAGAATGATCGTTCGATCGACCACCTCGGACGTTCTGACGTTGAAGTATGGACGCTGGATGGTCACGTGCGGGCGGTTCGGCCGCGCGTCGATCTCCGCGGCTTTGTACGGCCCCTGCGCCTTCGAGACATCGGTGCCGAGGCCCAGCTGCGGCAACTGGCTCTGCACGCCTTTGATGTCGTCGGCCAGATCGCCGGTACGGAAGTACGCCGGCGGCTTCGTGGCGCTGAGGTTGTTCGTGGCGTCGGGGGCCACCGTCGCGTAGCCGTACTCCTTCGCGTAGAACCGCGCCACGTCCTCCACCGAAGCCTCGGTATCGTAGATGGCGACCGGCGGCGGCTCGTCGTTGGGCTTGACGAGCTTGTGCGCCTGCCGCGTGACCTCGGTCAGCTCGCCGAGGTAGCGCGATTCCGGATAGACGACGAAGCTGAACGACTCCGGCTCGACGAAATCCTCTTCACGCGCACAGGCGAGCGCGGCGGTCACGGCAATCAGGAGAATCAGGATGTGATGACGTTTCACTGGGAAACCTCCGAGGGAAGCAGAAAATCGACCGGGCACTTTACCGCAATTACTCCTCGAGATAAGCAGTGACGCTCCGGCCGACGGTGTCCTCGAACCGCTGGCCGTACGACCGGATGGCGCCCGTGGCCTCGTCGAGGAAGATCCTCTCGACGCGGAAGAGAGGGACGAACATGGTCATCAGCCCGAGGTCCGGCTCGTCGTCGCGGGCGATCTGGTGGATCCAGTCGTCGAAGGAATCGAGGTTGATGGCCCGGATCGTCATGCCGGCCGGCGAGAGGGCTGCCAGGACGCCGAAGAACTTCTCCTTCGGATTGACCAGGTTCACGATGACGAGCGCTCCCTCGGAGAACCCCTCGATCATCGGATCTTCTCGCTCAGCTCGATCAGCACGCCGTTGCCGGCGGCGGGATGGAGAAACGCGACGCGGCAGCCGTGCGCGCCCGGGACGGGCGCCTCGTTGATCAGCCGGAACCCTTCGGCTTTGAGTCTGGCCAGGTGGGTGTCGAGGTCGTCGACCCGCAGGCAGATGTGATGGATCCCTTCGCCGCGCTTCGCGATGAACCTGCCGACCGGCGAATCGTCGGAGAGCGGCTCCAGCAGCTCGAGATTCGAATCGCCGACGGAAAGAAAGGCAGTCTTCACCCCCTGCGTCGTAACGGTTTCGATGTGATCGACGTCGAGCCCGAGCGCGCGGTATACGCGCACCTCCTCGATCGATCGAACAGCAATTCCAATGTGATCCAGTACCGGCTTTTTCATACGCCTCGTGCGTCCGCTCCCCAGATGTGCTTGTGCAATTGTGTCTGCAAACGGGCCGGGACGTGGTCGGCCAGCATCCATTCGGCCAGTTCGCGCGGGTTCATCTCGCCCCAGACGGGGGAGAAGAGGAGCGTCGAGCCATGGAGGCCCCGTTCTTCGATGACGCGCCGCGCCCAGTCGTAATCGTCACGGCCGGCGATCACGAACTTGATCTCGTCGTGAGGGCGGAGGTCGGCGAGATTCTCCCAGCGGTTCTTCGAGGCCTCGCCCGACCCGGGGCATTTGATGTCGAGGATGATCTTCGCCCGCCGGTCGACGGGCGTGATGTCGATCGAGCCCGAGGTCTCGATCAGCACCTCGAACCCTTCATCGCAGAGGCGGCGGATCAGATCGAGCGATTCCGCCTGAGCCAGTGGCTCGCCCCCGGTGACCTCGACGAGAGGGCAGCCGTAGCCTTTCACGCGAGCCACGACGTCTTCGATGGAGATCTTCTCGCCGCCGGTGAACGTGTACTCCGAATCGCACCACCGGCAGCGAAGATTGCACCCCGTCAACCGGACGAAGACACACGGCCGCCCGGTGTGCGACGACTCCCCCTGAATGGAGTAGAAGATCTCGGTGACGCGAAGCATCACCTCGAGTCTATCCGGTCGGATCCGCAATCCCCGCCTCCTCGAACCCCTTCCGCCGCAGCAGGCAGGAATCGCAATGCCCGCAGGCCTGTCCGTCGGGCGCCGGGTCATAGCAGGAGTGGGTCAGCGAGTAATCGACGCCGAGCGCCGTGCCGCGGCGGATGATGGCGGACTTGGTCAGGTGGAGCAGGGGGGCGACGATCCGCGGCTCTCCGCGCTCGACGCCGCTGCGTGTCCCTTTCACGATCACGTTCTGGAACGCGTCGATGAACTCGGGGCGGCAGTCGGGATAGCCGCTGGAGTCGAGCGCGTTGACGCCGATCCAGATCTCGGCCGCGTCGCGCGCTTCGGCGAAGGCGAGCGCCACGGAGAGGAAGATCGTGTTGCGAGCGGGGACGTAGGTGATCGGGATGCCGGGGCTGCCAAGCTCGTCCTTCGGGACGGCGATGTCGGAAGTCAGCGCGCTTCCGCCGAAGACGCGGAGGTCGAGCCGGTGCTCGACGTGCTCGGCGACGCCGAGGGCCCGCGCCACCCCCCGCGCCGCCGCCAGCTCGATCTCGTGCCGCTGCCCGTAGACGAACGACAGCGCGAGACACTCCCGTCCCTCGCTCCTGGCAATGGCCAGCACCGTAGCCGAGTCGAGCCCGCCGCTGAGGAGAATGACACTCCGCATGGAGCGTGATCGTATCGTGCCTTCTGACGCGCTTCACCAGGTACGAGCGAACGAGGTTCGAGGCGCCTCTTCCCTCGAACCTCGAACCTCGAACCTCACTCCTCCGACCGCACTACAATCGCCCCTCCCATGGCGGATCTCAGTCCCTACGAGCTTCTCAATCGCAAGCGGCGCGGCGCGCCGCTCGAGCCGTCCGAGATCGAGTGGTTCATCGAGCACTATACGAGCGGCGAGATCGCCGACTATCAGATGAGCGCCTTTCTGATGGCCACCGCCATCAACGGCATGACCGCGGCGGAGATGGCGGCGCTCACGCAGGCCATGCTCCGTTCCGGCGAGCGGTGGCATCTCCGCGACCGCTACGACTTCATCGCCGACAAGCATTCCACCGGCGGCGTCGGCGACAAGGTCTCGCTCGTCCTCTCGCCCTGGGTCGCCGCCTGCGGCGTGAAGATCGCCATGCTCTCCGGCCGGGGGCTGGGGCACACCGGAGGCACTCTCGACAAGCTGGAAGCGATTCCGCGCTTCAACGCCCGGCTCTCACGACAGGAGCTCGAGCGCGTCATCGACGAGGCGGGATGTGCGATCTCGACGTCGACCGAGGGGATCGCGCCGGCGGATCGGAAGATGTATTCGCTGCGCGACGTCACCGGAACCGTCGAGTCGCTGCCGCTGATCACGGCGTCGATCATGTCGAAGAAGCTGGCCATGGGAGCGTCGGGGCTGATCCTCGATGTGAAGACCGGCAGCGGCGCGTTCATGCGCCACTTCCAGGACTCGAAGGCGCTCGCGGAGAGCCTCATCGCCGCCGCGGCCGGATCGGGCACGCGCGTCGAGGCCCTCATTACCGACATGGACCGTCCCCTCGGCGTCGCCGCCGGGAACGCCAACGAGATCATCGAGACCCTCGAGACGCTGCGTGGCCGCGGTCCGGCGGACCTGGTCGAGATCACACGCGCGCAGGCCGAGCGCGTCCTGGTCATGTCGGGCCGCTTCGACGAGGCCTCCGCGAACGCGAAGCTCGAGGAGACGCTGCGCGACGGGTCGGCCCTGGAGCAGGCCCGGAAGTGGCTCGTGGCGCAGGGCGCCGATCCGCGGGTGGCCGATGACGACTCGCTGCTCCCGCAGCCGAGCCAGATCATCGAAGTGCGCGCGCCGCGCAGCGGCTTCATCACGGCCATGGACACCTACGCCGCCGGGATGTTCACGGTCGATGTCGGCGCGGGCCGCCGCAAGGCGGACGATGTGATCGACTACGCGGCGGGCGTGATGTTCGACCGCCGCACGGGCGACGAAGTCCGTTCCGGCGAGGTGATCGCCCGGATCCAGATCGGCACGCGAGGCGGCGATGCCGGGGCATTGCGGGAGCGGTATCTCTCGTTCGTCCAGTTCGGGGATGCGCCACCGGAGCCACGACCGCTGGTGCATGCACATCTGCGGTGACCTTGATCCTTCATCCTTGATCCTTCATCCTTCATCCTTCGAAATGCGACGGGTCATCGTCATCGTCTGTGATTCTCTCGGTGTCGGCGAGCTGCCGGACGCCCGCGATTTCGGCGACGAGGGATCGAACACGCTCGGCCATGTCCTGCGCGATGCGCGCCCGCGGCTGCCGAATCTCGAGTCCATCGGCCTTCTGCACACGCTGCCGCAGCCGGCCAGCCGCGTCACGCCGCGTGCCGCGTACGGGCGGATGGCCGAGCGGAGCGCGGGGAAGGACACCACGACCGGCCATTGGGAGATGATGGGCCTCGTTGTGACCGAGCCGTTCCGGACTTACCCGAATGGTTTCCCGCGCGAGATCATCACCGAATACGAGCGGCGCATCGGCCGGAAAACGCTCGGCAATCGCCCGGCCTCGGGCACGGTGATCCTCGACGAGCTCGGCGAGGAGCACATGCGCACCGGCTCGCCGATCGTCTATACCTCGGGCGACTCCGTGTTTCAGGTGGCCGCGCACGAGGAGGTGATCCCGGTCGAGGAGCTGTGGCGGATCTGCGCGGTGGCCCGGGAGCTGATGCGCGGCGAGCACAACGTCGGCCGGATCATCGCCCGACCCTTCGTGGGGGAGGGAAAAGGATCGTTCAAGCGGACCGCGAACCGGAAAGACTTCTCCGTTCGTCCAACTGGTGTGACGGTCGTGGAGCTCGCGCAGAAAGCAGGCCGGCAGGTGGTCGGCCTCGGCAAGATCGCCGACATCTTCGATCACGTCGGCATCGGCACGGAGATCCGCACCGAGTCGAACTCGGATGGGATGCGGAAGACGATCGATCTGGTGCGCGATTCGGACGCCGATTTCATTTTCACGAACCTCGTCGATTTCGATTCGAAGTACGGGCATCGCAACGACGTGGCAGGGTACGGAAAGGCGCTCGAGACATTCGACGGCGAGCTGCCCGCTCTCCTCGATGCGCTCCGCTCCGAAGATCTTCTGTTCATCACGGCCGACCACGGGTGCGATCCGGCCGACGTCTCCACCGATCACACGCGCGAGTACGTCCCGCTGATCATCGCCGGGCCGTCCGTCACCACGAGGAGCCTCGGAACGCGCAGCACGTTCGCCGACCTCGGCGCCACGATCTGCGAGTACCTGAACATACCGAACGATGGAGTGGCCGGATCGAGTGTCCTGCCGCTGCTGGGAGAGTTGCCATGACAAAGTGGATCGGAATCGCCGTTTTTCTGACCGCCGCCTCCGCGGCGGCCGTGGAGCGGACAGCGCTGCAGCGCGTCTACACCGATGCGATCGTGATCGATCGGATCGCGGAGGCCAGCCGGAAAGACCTGCCGCAGACCGTGCTCGAACGGATCGTCAATGAGGACATCGACCTGTTGCGCGGCAAGCGCGCAGACGGTTCGTACGAGCACGCCACCTACGAGCGGCTGGAAGCGTCGCGCAGCTCCTCGTCGCATTCCGTGCAGCCGCGCAAGAACGACGACATGCAGCGCATCGAGATGCGTGGCGCATGGGTGTACCGGCTGATCGTCACCTCCGCCTCCCGGAGGCTC
This sequence comes from Thermoanaerobaculia bacterium, assembly GCA_035525015.1. GTDB lineage: Bacteria > Acidobacteriota > Thermoanaerobaculia > Gp7-AA8 > Gp7-AA8 > DATLEX01. The sequence continues at coordinate 26,423 of DATLFC010000060.1, forward strand.
CTGGTGACCAGAAACCGGCCGCTGTTTCTCGACCGCGTCGAGGTCAGCTACATCCCGGAAGACTCGGCCGACACCCGGAACGAGACCATCACCATTCAGGAGAAGCTCGAGCCGGGCGCAATGCGGTCCGTCGAGTTTCCAGAAGTGGCGCGGCAGGCCACGGTCCGTCTCTTCGTCCGCGCTGACCAGGAGAAGGGATACGGCAACATCGAGGTGACGCTCGTCCAGGCGCGCGTGGTCGACGACGCCGACAGTCCGTTCGCCGACGCGGTGGCGAGCGCGAAGGCGATGCTGCGCGCCATCGACGCCCGCGAGGTGCCGTCCCTCCGTGCCATGGCGGCAAGGGTGCGGGACAACCTCGCTCCCTACCAGCTCCCCCCCGCCGTCACCGCGCCCGCGCCTAAGACCCCCTCCGCCGGCCCGGCGCCGCCCTCGGCCACCGTGGAAGTCGTTGAGCCGGCGAGCGATCCGTCGCTCCATGCCGAGCTGCAGATGATCGAGGATCTGCTGACCGGGACCGAAGAGGAACGGCGCGAAGGGATGGACCGGCTGCACCAGCTGGTACGCCGATTGCGGCCTTGAATGGTCCCTCAAGCAGTGTGACGAGAGTCACGGCACAACGCCATTGTTGAGTCAGCCTTAGGCAGATTCGGTGTTTGACCGTGCGGGTCCGCTGGCGTAGAATGCCCGTCCCTCAGTTGCACCTGTCTGCAGATCCGAAAGGAGCCTCATGTCGTCGATGAAAATGGGTTTCAAGGTCGGGGAAAAGCTCGTTTACCCGAACCACGGCGTCACTGTCGTCGAACAGATCGCCACCTCTCCAGTTCTGGGAATGGATGACACGTATTACCACCTCCGACTCCTGGCCAACAACTCACGTTTGATGGTGCCGATCATGAACATCGATCGCGTCGGTCTGCGCCGTCTCTACCAGCAGAAGGAAATCAAAGGGCTGATCAGCCTGCTCGAAGAGCGGGTGAAGAAGAGCCACACGGACTGGAAGGGTCGATATCGCGAGAACCTGGAAAAGATGAAGACCGGCCGTCTCGAGGACGTCGCCGAGGTTCTGAAGAACCTCAACGAAGTCTCCAAGAAGAAAAGCCTGTCGTTCCGGGAAAAGAAAATGTACGACCGCGCCAAGTACCTGATCGTCTCGGAAGTAGCGATCGTGAAAGGCATTCCGGAGCTGGAGGCGGAGAGGCTGATCGAGAAATCTCTCGACAAGTCCCTCGGCATCGGCGGACCCGGCGCCGGCCACTGATCGCACAATCCCGAGCTTGTTTTTGCAAAACGCCGCCCCACCGGGCGGCGTTTTTTTTGGAGTGCGGTGGCTTGCCACCGCGGCGGCGGCGAGCCGCACTCCGAAGTAAACTCGCTCTGTGACTCGCGAACGCCTCCCTGAATGGATTCGGCAAAAGCGTCTCAACCTCCAGAGTCTCCGGGAGGTGAAGACGCTGCTGCGCGACAAGCAGCTCCATTCGGTGTGCGAATCGCTGGCGTGTCCGAACCGCACCGAGTGCTTTGCCCGCGGCACGGCCACGTTCATGATCCTCGGCGACGTCTGCACCCGGTCGTGCGGCTTCTGCAACGTGACCACCGGGCGGCCGTGGGCGGAACCGTCGCCGGACGAGCCGCGGGCGGTGGCCGAGACGGCGCGAAGGATGAACCTGCGGCACGTCGTTGTGACCTCGGTCACACGCGACGATCTGCCCGACGGCGGCGCGGCGCATTTCGCCGAAACGATCCGCGAGCTTCGCCTCCATCTGCCCGGGGCCGCGATCGAGGTCCTGACGCCCGACTTCCGCGGCAATGCCGAGTCGGTGCGCGTGGTGATCGAGGCGGGTCCGGACTACTTCAACCACAATGTCGAGACGGTCCCGCGGCTCTATGACTACGTCCGTCCCGGCTCGCGCTTCGAGCGCTCGCTGGCCGTGCTTCGCGAGGCGAAGCGGCTCGATCCTGCCGTCGTCACGAAGTCGGGGTTGATGCTCGGGTTCGGCGAACGGCGCGAGGAAGTCGTCGAGGTGCTCGAGAAGCTGCGCGCCGCGGGATGCGAGATCGTGACCATCGGCCAGTACCTGCAGCCGAAGCGGGAGAAGCTCGACGTCGTCGAGTACGTCCCGCCGCACGTCTTCGATGAATATCGCCAGATTGGCGAGCGGATCGGATTCGCCGCTGTCTTCTCCGGCCCGTTCGTGCGAAGCTCGTACATGGCCGATGTGGTGGCGATGGATTCCCTGCTACGCTCGGAATGACAGACAAGACACCCTTCTTCGTCACGTATCTCCCGATCTACCTCGACTACCTGACGGTCGAGAAGGGTCTGGCGAAGAACTCGCTCAGCTCGTACGCGACCGATCTCCGCCGGTTCGGGCGTCATCTCGCGGACAAGGAGATCGAGATGGAGTCGGTCGACCGGCTGACGATCGTCCGCTACTTCCAGACCCTGCGCAAAGGCGGAATCTCGGCGCGCTCGGTGGCGCGCGCTCTGGCCGCGATCCGGGGGATGTTCCGATTCCTCGTCGCCGAGCGGCACCTGAAGCACGATCCGACCGAGAACCTCGAGAATCCGAGGGTGTGGACGACGCTGCCGAAGAGCATCCCACCCGTGGAGGTCGAAGCGCTCCTCCGGGCGCCGGACGTCTCGACGCCGGAAGGCCAGCGCGACCGGGCCATGCTGGAGTTGCTCTACGCGACCGGGCTCCGCGTCTCCGAGCTCATCCGGGTCCGCATCGATGACCTGGTGATGGACGCCGGTTTCCTCAGAACGACTGGAAAAGGATCCAAGGAGCGGATCGTCCCCTTCGGCGACACGGCTCGTCAGGCCATCGTCGACTATCTCGAAGGGGGGAGGCGCGACTTCGATCGCTTCGGCGATCCGTACCTCTTCCTGTCACGCCGCGGCCGGCCGATGTCGCGGCAGTCGTTCTGGATGAAGATCGTCAAACATGCCCGGACCGCCGGGATCCGGGCGAAGATCTCGCCGCACGTCCTCCGCCATTCGTTCGCCACGCATCTGCTGGAGAACGGAGCCGACCTCCGATCCGTCCAAATGATGCTCGGGCACTCCGACATCTCGACGACGCAGATCTACACGCACGTGTCGCGGGCCCGTCTACAGCAGCTTTACGAGCGATATCATCCACGGGCATAAACCGTTAGCCGTTACCCGTTACCCGTTAACCGAGTCCAATGAAACGGAGCATCCTCACATTTGTCCTGCTCGTGTTTTCGCCCGCGGTGGCGAGCGCGGCCATTGCTGTCTTCAGCGACGGGCGGAACATGAAGATCGACGGCTACGCGGTCGAAGCCGACCTGGTCCACCTCACGCTCGAAGGCGGCGGATCGGTGTCGATCCCGCTGGCGAGGGTGGAACGGATCGTCGACGACGAGATCGTCACGCCGGAGGTGGTCGCCGAAGTGGAGGAAGTTGCCGGCGCCGGCATTTTTCCGCGGCGGTCGTGGCGCTATGACCCGTCGCGGGCGCCGTTGTTCAAGTCGAAGTACGACGCGGAGATCGTCAGGGCGGCGAAACATTTCGACGTCGACGCCGCGCTGGTATCGGCGGTGATCAAGGCCGAGTCGGATTACAACCCGCGGGTCGTCTCGCACAAGGGCGCACGTGGGCTCATGCAGCTCATGCCGGCCACGGCGAAGCGTTTCGGGGTGACCGACTCGTTCGATCCGGTGGCGAACATCCACGGCGGGACGCGCTACCTGCGCTGGCTCCTGAAGACGTTCGATGACGACGCCGGCCTGGCCGTCGCGGCGTACAACGCCGGCGAAGGCAACGTCTGGAAGTACAGCGGCGTGCCGCCGTTCCGCGAGACGGTGAACTACATCAACAAGATCGCCGGATTCCTGCGCGGCTACGAGCTCACGGCCTCTTCAGGCATCGGCGCGTCGCGCTTGATCGCCGCGCTCCACTGATCGAAGCGGAGCACCATCACGGTGCGGTCGTCATCGGCGGGACGGTTCCCGGAGTGGACGGCGACGGCGTCGAGGATCACATCGCGGATCGATGAAGGGGACCGGTCGTTCACCGCGGCCAGCAGGAGCTCGAGCTGATCGAAGCCGAACGGGTCGCCGAGATCGTTCTGCGCTTCCACGATGCCGTCGGAGAGGTAGACGATGGTGTCGCCTTCGCGGAGGTCGAGCTCGACGGTGCGCGTGCTGATCTCGTGGCGGACGCCGAGCGGCAGCGACGGCGATTCGATGGCGATGGGCGATGTCTCGCCGGTGCGCAGAAGATAGGGATAGAGATGGCCGGCATTCGTGTGCCGGATCGTGCCGTGCTCGAGATCGAAAATCGTGAAGCCGAGCGTCATGAACGCCCGTCGTTCCGTGGAGCGATAGACGAGCTCATTGAGACGGTGGAAGAGCGAGGTCTCTTCGGCACCCTCCTCCACGAGCGTGGTCATGGCTGCTTTCACCATCGCCATCACCAGCCCGGTGGAGAGGCCGTGTCCGGAGACGTCGCCAATGGCCACGGCCAGTCTGGTCTTGTCGATGTTGAAGACGTCGTAGTAGTCGCCTCCGATCGAAGCCGTCGGCTCGAAGTGTGCGGAGAACGATACGCCGCCGGCCTGCGGCCCTTCCTTCGGCAGGAGATTGCGCTGGATCGTGGCGGCGATCTCGATCTCGCTCTGCAGCCGTTCCTTCTCCGCGACGGTCGCGAGAAGCGAGCCGATCGACTCGGTCATCCGGTCGAACGACTGCGCCATCTCTCCAAGCTGATTGGAGGGCTTCATCCGGATGCGGTACGAGAAGTCGCCCCGCTCCACCGCCTTCGTTCCCTTCTCGATCCGGTTCACGGCGCGCGAGATCGAGAAGATCAGCACCGCCGCGAACATCGCCGCGAACAGGTAGATCATCATCAACATCACCACCAGACCGGCGATGACGTTCTGCAGGACGAGCATGTAGCGGCCGGATGACGCGCCGAAGTAGAACTGGAAGAGGTTGCGCACGGGCGTGGAGATGAACGTGACGAGCTGTTGCCGCCGGTTCGTCGCGCCGCTTTCCCAGTCGGTCAGCGCGTTGAAGTCCGCCCATACCACCCGGTCGAACGACAGGCCCCGCTGCATGATCCTCTCGAACGCGGCGTCGGTCTCGACATCGTAGGTTTCCACATCGCGGCCGACCCGCACGGTCGCCGTCTCGGTCCCCTCACCAGTGTCGAAGGTGACGATCATGCCCCCCTTCTCTTCCAGCTGCTCGACCCAGTTCTCGTCGATCGGCTGCACGAAGACCACCGTTCGCGGCGCGGCACCTTCCGCCGCGGCAATCTGCCGCGAGGTGACGAGCAGCGGCTGCCCTTCGCGGCGCACCATCCCGCTGAAGCTGCTGCTCTGCAGCCATTGCGGCAGCTTCCGCCCGTCGCCTTGCGTCGTGTCGTAGATCTCGAGCGTCGGCAGGCCGTTGGAAGGTCTTCCTCCGGTCAGGCCGTACTCCAGAGCCCACGATTCCATCTGCCCGAGCGTGGCCTGCCGCTCGCCGCGCAGCGCGGCGTGGCTCATCACCCCCGCGATCATGTATCCGACCGCGAGCAGCAGCACCGCCACCAGGAAGAACGGCAGCGCGCCGATCATCACGTAGCTGAGCAGCAGCCGCCGGCCGACCCGCCAGAACAGCTTGCGCAGCGTCCAGCGGATCGCAACCGTGATCCAGTACAGCGTGATCGCGATGATGATGAGCCAGGCGAAGAAGCTCATCACCGTCAGCAGTCCCGTCGGAATGCTGAGCCGGGCCAGAATCGGCCTGATCTGGCTGTAGGCCACGACCACGGCCACGGCGACCGCCCAGATGACGAACGTCGGCCGGCCCATCGAACGACGTGGCGGCTGGGGGACGGGTATGGTCATCTCAGGCTCGGCAGGCGCGCATCCCTGTGCATATACGCGGATTTGACGCCGCGGTTCAAGTCATCGAAATAGATCGGGAACCGCAATGGGTTTCCGAAAGCGCTCAGTATGATCCGGGTCGCCTTCGCAGTCGTCGCTGTCCTCGCTGCCGCCGCTCCGGCCTACGCCGGGCCGTGCCTCAACAAGTTTCTGGCCCGTTCCGAAGGTCCACGCCAGGTGGTGACGCTCCTGACAGGCTGGCTGACGTTCGATGAGGCGCGGGCGCTCGCCGTGGCCATCTCGGAGCGTCAGGCGCCGGCGCTCGAGTGGGTCGACGAGCGCGGCAAGACCGTCTCCAGACAGTTCGGCGAGCTCAAAGTCGTCCGTCCCATGCCCGTCGGGTGCGACGACAAGCCGTCCGGCGTGGTGATGATCGCGACCTTTCCCGGGGTGCGCAAGCCTTCGCAGAGCATGTTCGTGAAGCTCGACCCGAAGACGACCGTCGAGTTCGTCGAGCAGTAATCCCGCTACCGCCCCTTCCACTCCGGCTTCCGCTTTTCGAGAAAGGCGTTCAGCCCCTCGTTCGCATCGCCGGTGGCCATCAACTCTTCCAGATAGAGGCGCTCGACGGCGGCAAGCCGCTCGTTGAAGCCGCCCCCCTGCGCGAGCCGGAAGGCCTTCTTCGCCATGCGCAGGCTCGAAGGGCTCTGCCTGTAGATCCGCTCCAGCCAGGCCGATGCGGCGGTCTCGAATTCCGCGGCGGGGAAAACGGCATTGACCAGGCCAAGCCGCTCCGCGGCGGCAGCGTCGATGGGGTCGCCGGTGAGGAGCAGCTCGAGACCTTTGCGCGGCGCGGACTGGTGTGACAGCTGCCAGGCGGCGACCGGGGGGAAGACGCCGAGGTTGATTTCCGGCTGGCCGAACCGGGCCCGGTCGGAGGCGAGGACGAAGTCGCACGCCAGGGCAAGCTCGCATCCGCCGCCGAGCGCCGCGCCGCGCACCAGCGCGACCGTCACGAGGTCGAGACGCTCCAGCGCGCGGAACGTATCGTGGAAGAGCGCGAGCATCGTCGCCACGCGGTCGCCGAGATGATCCTGAACGCTGGCCCCGGCGGAGAAGGCTTTTTCCCCCTCCGCATCGATGATCAGCGCGTGCCGGTCCGGTCTGACCGCCGCTACGGCGTCGCGCAGCTCCGAGAGCATGCCGATGTCGAGGATGTTCAGCGGCGGATCGCTGAGCGTAATGCGGTACGCGCGGTCGTCATGCGATCGGGCGATTTTCGTCATGACGCCGCTCGGCGTCGCGAAGGAGGCATGGGCGCGACCCGCGACCAGATCTCGATCGAATAGTCGGTCAGGATGATCACCTTCCCCCCCTGCGTGATGATCCCACGAGCGCTGCCCGGCAAAGAGAGATGCCCGGCCGGCATCCAGTTGGCGCGGGTGAAGAGCTCGGCGGAGAGCGTCCGTCCCGTCACGAGCGCACAGCCGGCATCCACGGCGAGATCGGTGGCCGGCCCCGGCAGGAGCTCCCCCGTTTTCGCCAGGGAAGGCTGGCTGTACGCGAAGAGCTGCGCTCCCATCGTGTAGACGGAGGATCCGTCGGACGCCACGGCGGCCGGAGATCCTTCCGCCGGCCGCGACGCCACGGGCACGGGGTGGAGCGGATTGGCGATCGTGTACGTGCGCAGCTCGACCGACGTCAGGATGTCGGCGAGGGCGTTGGCAAACGTGCCGCTGACGGCGAGATCGTCGATGCCGCCCTCGAGCGATGCCGTCCGGACGAGCGATCCGGGGTCGAGCACGATCGTCTTCTTCTCGCATCCGGTCGTGACGCAGCCGCGCAGGATCGACACCCACGGCGCGCCGCCGGCGGTGTTGATGTTCTGCGGCACCATATCCGCGCCTTCGTCGATGGTCGCCGACCGTAGCGGCGTACCGAAGTGCGTGTATGCCGTGACCGCTCCGTTGCCGAACAGCACGAAGAGCATCGATGGTGACGCCGCCAGATCGACGGCGCCGGGGACGCTGATGGAGGTTGCGAATCGCGGCGCGGAGCTGAAGGCCGTGTTGTAGACCTCGATCGTCTGGCCGTCGAAGACGAAGAGCCGGTCGGCCCCCGCCACTCCCTTTCTCGGATAACGGTTCCCGGCGGTCAGCGAGACCTGTGACGGCTGGCGGGTGGCCGACTGGTAGTCGATCGTCGTCACGCCGTCTCCGTGCAGGATCGTCGCCGTCGGCGCGCTCGGGTGCAGCGACAGCGCGAGCGGTTCGGCGGAGAGCGCGAACGTTCGAACGACGCGCCGATCGTCGAGGTTCCATACGCGCAGCTGCAACGGCGTGATGTCGAGCAGTGCATTGCCGGCCATCGCCAGATCACGCACCGCCGCGGTGTTCGATTCGGGGAGCTCGGCCACGGTGGGGGTGCCGGACGAGAAGTCGGCGGCCGTGATGCCGCGGAATGTGAAGACCGCCACCTTCCAGCCGCTCACGCCCATCGCCGTGGCCGCGCCGGAGACCGCGGCCGTGGCCGGAGAGGCGGCGAAGTCCCCGTTCACATGAAAGCGGATCTCCGTCGTCCCGTTCTCGTTCAGGGCGGCCAGGGCGATACCGCGATCCGACCGGCCGAGGAACGCGGCGGGCGGAACGCTGATCGCGGACGCGGCGCCCTGCACGTTGACGCGCCACAACGTCCCATCTTCGAGGAGCGCGAGGGCGGCGCCGTTTCCTTCGAGCACCGCCGCGCGAACGGCTGACGCAAGCGGTACCGACCGCAGCGCCGTCGGCGTCGGTTTCGGACTCCAGAACGTCAGCGTCGATCCATCCGATGTCAGGAGAATGTCGCTCCGGAAATCTCGAATCGCGTGTGTGCTCTCTCCCCACGCCGACGCCGTTGCGAGGACGCCGGAGCTGAAGCGGGTCAGCTCGACGAGGCCGCCGAACGTTTTCCCCGCGTAGACCGCGCTTCCCGCATCGACGAGCGAGCCGAGCGGGTCGAACGTCTGCCGCCGCAGCGCGTACGGCGCGCCGAAGCCGGCCGTGTCGAGCGTCAGCAGACCCGCGTCACCTCCCGCCACGTAGAGGCGGTTCCCCCGCCGGGCCAGGGCGCCGATCCGGTTGACGGTTCCTCCGGAGGGGAGGATGTCGGCGGCGAAGAGCTCGACCGGCTGCTCGGGCAGACGAAGGTCGACCGCGCGGAAGCGCCGGTCGGTCCCGGCGATGAGAAAGATGTCGTCCGGCATGCCAGTCGCCGTGGTGGCGCCGACGGGTGCGATGCCCGCCGAAGTTCCTGTCGGCGTGAAAAGCTGTGTCCGTTGTCCGTCGGAGACGAAGATCCGCTGCCCGGCCGCCGCGACCGAGAGCGAGCGATCGAGTGCGGTCCACGCGCCTGCCGGCGTGACGCTCGCCGACGAAACGGCGAAGCGCTCGACGCTCCTGTCGCCGTCGGCGGCGAGGACCTCGTTCTCGCCGTTTCGTGCCAGCGACAGGACGCTGGCGCTGCTGGTGGGGAGAACGGCCGGCGTTGCGAGGTTGAGAGGATCGCGGCGATCGAAGGCCAAAAGACCAGACGCGGTCGCGACGAAGAGTGCGCCGTTCGTGGCCAGGACGTCGTTCACGCTGCCGGCGACGTCGTTCCCGCTGACCATCTCCAGCGCGTCGCCGTTTCTGCGGATGATGTAGACCGCGTTTCCGCTGCCGGCGTAGGCGACACCCGATCGAACATCGATGCTGCGCGTCGTCCCCGGCACGGCCAGGTAGGCGACGAGGCGCGGCGGATCGACGGCCGGGTCGAGAAGCTGCACGCCATATCCCGTCGCGGCCCAGAGATCGTTCCCATCCAGCGCGAGATCGAAGTACGTGGCGCGAACCGCGGCGCTGTACTCCAGCCGGTAGTCGCATTGAGGAAGGGCCGCCGTCGTGAAGAGGAGAGAGGAGAAAAGGAGAAGGGTCACCCGCCCGCGCATGAAGACAGTTTAACTGCCTTCGCTACATACGACGGGTGCGGCACATCCGCCAGCGCGCCGGGATCGATCCATGCGTAGCCGTCGCCCGGTGAATCGGCCAGCTTCGCGCGATGGACCATGAAGGTCACCTGGCGGGTGGTGATGGTGTGCCGGAAGGAACCGACGAGCTCCCTGGCGATGACGGGAAGAATGGAAGAGGGGAGCAGGTCGGTCGTGCCGTGCGGAAGGTGAAACATTGCATGCATCAGCGCGCCGGCCTCGCGTCGCATGAGCAGGCGGCCGCGGCCATCCTCGATGAGGTAGAGCGGAATGGTCAGCCTGCGAGCGGTGCGCTTCTCCTTCGGCAGCGGCAGCGTTTCGGCGCGGCCGGATCGATGCGCCGCGCAGCGCCGGCGCAGCGGGCACGTTCCGCACGCGGGCCGCTGCGGAGTGCAGACGAGCGCACCGAGCTCCATCAGCCCCTGATTCAACGATCGCGGGTCGCTGCTCGCGCGAGCCAGGAGCTCCGCCTCACTCCATGCGGCGCGCATCAGCGCCGGCGAGCCGGCCGCCGCCTCGATCGCGTGGAGCCGCGCCATCACCCGCGCGACATTGCCGTCGACGATCGGCGTCCGCTCGCGGAAGGCGATCGACGCGATCGCTCCCGCCGTGTAGCGGCCGATTCCCGGAATCGAGAGCAGCGCCGTGAGGTCGCCGGGGATCGTTCCGCCGAAGCGGGCCACGACCTCGCGCGCACCTGCGACGAGCATCCGCGCCCGGCGGTAATAGCCGAGGCCGGACCAGGCCGCGAGGACCTCCTCGTCGGACGCGGCGGCGAGCGCGCTCACGCCTGGAAACCGGCGGACGAATCGGGCGAAATACCGCAGCACCACCTCCATCCGCGTCTGCTGCAGCATCACCTCGGAGACCCAGACGTGATACGGGTCGTACCCTTCGCGCCATGGCAGTGGGCGCTGGTGTCGCAGGAACCATGTTTCGACCGATTTTGTGAGGAGGCGGGCCCGAGCTGGCAACGTGCTTGTATTGTAGTATTCAGGGTCGCGAGAGGGGTCTCCGAAACGATGACTGATCAGGTTCCGTCTCACCAGCCCGACACGGAACAGGGCAAATACGTCTACTGCATCATTCGCACGGAAACGCCGCGCGAATTCGGGCCGGTCGGCATCGGCGGGCGCGGCGACCGCGTGTACACAGTCCCCTTCCAGGAGTTCGCCGCCGTCGTCTCGAACTGCCCCCTCATCGTTTTCGATCCCACGCGGGAGAACGCCCTCGCCCACGAGCATGTGAACGAGCTCGTGATGAAGGACTTCACCGTCCTTCCGATGAGTTTCGGGACGGTCTTCCGCACCGAGGACGACATCAAGGCCTTCCTCAAGGGGACCTACGAAGCGCTGAGCGACGTCCTCCAGAAGATGGAGGGGAAGATCGAGTTCGGGCTGAAGGTGAACTGGGACAAGGACCAGGTCATCCGGGAGATCGAGCAGGAGAACGAGGAGATCCGCCGCCTCAAGGACGAGATCGCGTCGAACACGACGACCTCGACGTATTTCTCCCGGATGCAGCTGGGCCGCGTCGTCGAGTCGGCCCTGCAGGCGAAAGCCGACTCCTTCGTGAGCGAGATCTACGAATCGCTGCGCGATGCGGCGATCGCCTCCCGCTCGAACAAGCCGATCGGCGACAAGATGATCATGAACGCGGCCTTCCTCGTGGAGCGCGAGAAGACGAAGACCTTCGACGATCAGATCGCCGACATCGCCAAGAAGTACGAGAACAAGCTCTCGTTCCTCTACACCGGGCCGTGGCCGCCCTACAACTTCGTCAACATCCGTTTGAAGCTCGAACGCGCCGACCGTTAACGGTTCACGGCATGGCCTTCATTCTCGACGATCTTCTCCTCCTCCCCATCCGCCTTCCGGTGGCGGGGTTCAACTGGGTGCTCAAGCAGATCCAGACGATGGCCGATGAGGAGCTCCTGAACGATCAGCCGTGGAAGGAGCGGCTCATCGAGCTGCAGATGATGCTCGAGGTGGGCGACATCAGCGAAGAAGAGTACGCGCTCCAGGAGGCGCAGGTCTTCCAGGCGCTGCGCGACGTCCGCGCCCGCCGCGAGGCGATGGCGCGGGAGGCGGCCGCCGCGCGCGGTGAAGAAGAAGACGACATCGGCATCTACACGGGATACGGGAAAGGATGAAGGACCCTTCATCCTTCATCCTTCATCCCTCATCCTTTCCAGCCTCTCGCCGCCTTCTGCTCTTCGGTGGCAAGGGTGGCGTTGGCAAAACGACCGTGGCCTCTGCGTTCGCGCTTCACTTCTCCGCCTCCCGCCCTACGATCCTCTTCACCACCGATCCTGCTTCGAACCTGCGCGACCTCTTCCCGCTCGATCCGGAGAACCTGCGGATCGAGCAGCTCGATACCGAGGCTCTCTACCGGCGGTTTCTCGACACGAACCTCGCGAATTTTCTGGAGATCGGCGACCGCGGAACCTATCTCGATCGCGAGGAGCTTCGCCGCTTCTTCGAGCTCTCGCTCCCCGGCGCCGACGAGGTGATGGCGTGGATGCGCATCGGGGAGCTGGCGGAGGAGCGGCCCGAGGCAATGCTGATCGTCGATACGGCGCCGACCGGTCATGCGCTGCGGATGCTCGGCGCGGCGGAGCACTTCCGCCAGTTCGCCGCGGCGCTCGACGCCATGGAGGAAAAGCACCGCGCCATGGTGCGGCAGTTCACGCGGCGCAGCGTGAAGGACGCCGTCGACACCTTCATCGACGAGTTCGCGGCCGCCGCGCGCCGGCGCCGCGAGCTCTTGCGCGATCCCGCACAGTCGGCGTTCGTCCCCGTTCTGCTGTCGGAGCCGTGGGTGGTCGAGCAGACGCTGCGCCTCATCGCCGAGGTGCGCGAGGAAGGGATCGACGTGCCGCTGGCGATCCTCAATCGCGCCATCGTCGAGCCGGACTGCCAGCTGTGCAGGGAGCGAAAGAAGAAAGACGATCTCGCACGGGAGCGACTGGCCCCGTTATCGGTATTCGAGGTACCGCGGGCCTGCGTGCCGCTGGATTCGGCGGGGGCGCTGCGCAGGATCGGGGAGGCCTCGGGCCTCTTGCCTCAGGCCTCGGACCTTCCCAATCCGAGGCCCGAGGCCCGAGGCACCGAGGCCCTCCGGCTCCCTCCCGCCGCAAAAATGCTCTTCCTGGCCGGCAAGGGCGGCGTCGGCAAGACCACGTGCGCTGCTTCGATCGCGCTGCAGCTCGCCCGCGGCAACGCCGAGCGGCGGTTCACGATCGTCTCCGTCGATCCGGCGCACGGGCTGCGCGACGTCTTCGAGGACGAACCGCCGCCGTCGAATCTCAACGTGGAGATGATCGACACGCGCGCCAGGTGGCGGCGGTTCCGGGAGACGCTCGGGGCCGAGATCGAGAAGGCCATCGACGCCCTCACGCCGTCGGGGCTCTCCGTCGCGTACGACACCGAGGCGCTGCAGAAGCTGATCGAAGTGGCGCCGCCGGGGGCCGACGAATTGTTCGCGATCAACCGTCTCGCGGAGCTCGACGCCGATGCGGAGCAGGAACGGATCATCGTCGACACGGCGCCCACCGGACACTTCCTCCGCCTCGTGGACCTGCCGAAGAGCGCCGCGGAGTGGGTGCGGGAGTTCATGCGGATCCTCCTCCGCTACCGCGACCTCATCCCTCCCGGCTCCCTCGGGTCGGAGCTGGTGAGCGCCTCGCGATCGCTCACCGCGCTCGCCGAGACGCTGCGCTCGGATCGCGCCGCGGTCTTCGTCGTCACGCGGCCGGAGGCGATCGTGATCGCGGAGACGAAGCGGCTGAGGGTGGCGCTGGAGAAGCGGGGAATGGCGATCGCCGGCACGATCGCGAACTACGTCACGCCCGACTCGGAGTGCCCGTGCGACCGCTCGATCCGGGCAGACGAGCTCGCCGCACTCGAGGCTCTCGGGGGGGAGCCGCTCCTGATCGAACGGCGTGAAACAGCCGTGACCCGGTCCGACGAGCTTGCGCGGCTCTTCGAGATTGCGTCAGACTCCCGCTCGCGATGAGCCCCATGGTCCTCTATGTCTACGCCATCGGCCGGGGGGCCGTCCGCCCCGAGGTCGAGGCGATCGACGGCTCGAGCGAGTTCGGCGCGGTGACGCGGAGCGGGCTTACGGCGATCTTCACGCCGGTGCCGCGCGAGGAGTTCTCGCAGGAAGCGGTGGACCGCCGGACGGGTGATCTGGAGTGGCTCGGATCGATCGGGTACCGGCATCAGGCGGTCGTGGCCGATCTGATGCGCCGGACGACGATCGTACCGCTGCGGGCGTTCGCGCTTTTCAGCGGCGAAGAGAGCCTGGCCCGTTACCTCGAGGAGTCGGCGTCGCAGATTACGAAGGTGCTGGAGCGGCTGGATGGGAAGCAGGAGTGGACGCTGCGGGTCGAGTTCGACGCGCAGGTGTGGAGTGATGCTCTGACCGGCCGGGTGAATACGCTGCGCCAGCTCAACGAGGAGATCGCCGCGGCCACGCCGGGGAAGGCATTTCTCCTCCGGAAGAAACTCGACGAGGAGAAGAAGCAGGCCTCGCGCGAGGGCGAGCGGGGGCTGGTGGCGGAGATCCAGCAGGCCATCCTCGAGAAGCTGCGGTCGGAGGTCGTGGCCGAGTCGCGCGAGCAGCGCGAGGGAGCGTTTCCGCAGATCAACGTGCTGATCAACCGCGACGAGGAAGCGATCCTGCAGGAGCTGCATCGCGAGCTGAACGACCGCTACGGGCGCGACGGGGTGACGCTTTCCATCAGCGGGCCGTGGCCGCCGTACACGTTTGCCGGGGTGGTGGAGCTTGGCTGAGCAGGAGCAGCTCATTCTGGTCGAAGCGCTCGATCATTTGCTCGATCGCGGTGTGGTGATCGCCGGCGAGGCCGTCATCTCCATCGGCAACGTCGACCTCCTCTACCTCGGGCTCAACGTAGTCCTGGCGAACGTCGACGCGATCATCAGGGTCACGAACAAGGATCGATGAAGTCGATCGCCATCGGCGTTCATCTCCTGCGCGATGATGTGGAGCCGGTCGCGGATGCCGTTCCCGTCGGCGATCTCTTCATGAGCGGCATCGCCATTGCCGACGATCAGCCGCTTAGCGATCGCGATCTGCTGCTTCGCGCGGCGTCGGTCCGCGCTTCGCTGCTCGAGCGGGCCACGTTCGTGGCCGTCCGCTACGGGTTCGCGTTCCGCACGAGCGGGGAAGCGCTCGAAAAATGCGCCAGCCGTCTGCCGCGGTGGAAGGAGTTGCTGGAGGAGCACCGCGCGCGTGTGGAGTTCACCTTGAAAGTAGCCGCCCCCGCCGCGCAACGCCCCGATCGCCGTGATTTCGAATCGGGGGCGGCGTACCTTCGCGCGCTGCACGATGCGCGCGATGCCGCCTCCGTTCCGGAGGCGTTCCGCCGCGAAGTCGAGAGACTGGTCATCCCTCTTGCAGTCAGTCATCGCTGGGTGAACCGCGACTCCACATCCATCGAGCTGGCCGGCCTGATCGACCGCGACGCGCTGCCGCGTCTCGGCGAAGCGGGGCAGGCCTTGAAGCAGACCGTGCCGGGTGTGCCATTCCTGCTCTCGGCCCCCTGGCCGCTGGAGGTCTTCGCAGGTGTGTCATCCTGAGCGCCGAAGAGCGCGAAGGATCCCCCGCATCGGGAGATCCTTCGCCGTCTTCGCGGCTCAGGATGACACTTGAATCATGATCATCACCAACGACGAACAGAAACTCCGCGACTCGCTGTCCTTCGCCGAGCCGTCCATCCCGGAGCGGATCTCGGCCGATCCCGACGCGGTGGAGAACGGACTGGCGAAGCTGGTGCTCTCCATCATCGAGCTCGTGCGGCGGCTCCTCGAAAAGCAGGCTCTGCGGCGGATGGACGGCGGCAATCTGACCGAGGAAGAGATCGAGCGGCTCGGCACGGCGCTGATGAAGCTCGAGGAAAAAATGGACGAGATGAAGCGTGTGTTCGGACTCTCCGACGACGACCTGAACCTCAATCTCGGGCCTGTTCGAACGATCGAATAGGTGTGGTATGGTCTCGCGTCGATCGAGGAGGCCGCACTTTGACGAACGACCGGGCGATGCAGCGGCAGCCGCAAGGGCTGGTAGACATCCTCGATAAAATTCTCGACAAGGGGCTCGTCGTGGCCGGTGATGTCAAGGTGTCGCTGGCGAACGTCGAGCTGCTCACGATTCAGTTGCGGCTGGTCATCTGCTCGATCGACAAGGCCCAGGAGATCGGGATCAACTGGTGGCGCTCCGACCGGTTCTATTCGGGCGAGGGGCAGGGTGCCCTCCCGAGTGCCGAGGAGTACGCCTCGCTCAAGCAGCGCATTCAGGAGCTCGAAAATCAAATGACCACACGTGGCGCGGGAGTCGCCGCGAAGCCGGGTGAGAGGAAAGGCAGGTAGACGATGGCAGTGGAACGCGCCCCAGGCGGTTCGTCCCTCATTGACGTACTCGACCGGATTCTCGACAAAGGCATCGTCGTCGACGCGTGGGTGAGGATCTCCCTCGTCGGCATCGACCTGATCACCGTCGAGGCTCGCGTCGTGATCGCCTCGATCGATACGTACCTCAAATACGCCGAGGCCGTCGGCATCACGCCGACCGTGTCGCGGCCCGCGCTCGGTCCGGGCGGCGGCAGCTTGAGCGAAGGGCTTGGGAGTCAGAAAACCGACACGACTTCCTCGCCGACCGGCAAACCGTAAGCCGTGGACCCGCGAGAGATCGCCCATCAGTTCAACAATGTTCTGATGGGCATTCAGCCCCACGTCGAAGTCATCAAGCGCGCCTCGAAGGACAACCAGCGTGTGCTCGACTCGATCGCGCATATCGAGGCCGCGCTGAAGAAGGGCCGCGAGCTCACCGCGCAGCTCAAGAACGATTAGGGGCCTTTTGCAGCCACTGATCGAGCCAGCCCAGGACCTGCTCGTGCCAGAGCTTCGAGTTCTGCGGCTTGAGAATCCAATGACCCTCGTCGGGGAAGTACACCATCTTCGACGGGACGCCGCGCCGTTGCAGCGTCGTGAAGAGCTGGAAGCCTTCGCCGATCGGAACGCGGAAATCGAGCTCGCCGTGCACTACCAGTGTCGGCGTCCTGAAGTTCTTCGCGAAGCGGTGCGGTGACCATTTCTGGTAAAGCTCGGGGTTGTCCCACGGCGTGCCGCCGAGCTCCCACTCCGGGAACCACAGCTCCTCGGTGACGCCGTACATCGACTCGAGGTTGAACACGCCGGCATGGGAAACGAGCGCCTTGAAGCGATCGCTGTGGCCGAGGATCCAGTTGACCATGTAGCCGCCGTACGACCCGCCCGCGGCGCCGATCCGTGCCGCATCGACGTAAGACTGTCCGGCGAGCCAGTCGACGCCGTTCATCAGATCGGTGTAGACCTTGCCGGCCCAGTCACCGGTGATCTCCTCGATGAACTTCTGTCCGAATCCGGTCGACCCGCGCGGGTTCGGCGCGAGGACGACATAGCCGCGGGACGCGAACATCTGCGGGTTCCACCGGTAAGACCAGGCATCGCTCCATGCGCCCTGCGGCCCGCCGTGAATCAGGACGATGGCGGGGTACTTCTTCGAGGGATCGAAATTCGGGGGGCGTACCAGATGACCCTGGATCTTCGCCTTCTCCGCGCCGGTCCAGTGGACGCTGGCCGTGTCGCCGAGGTCGAGGCCGCGCAGCAGCGCGTCGTTCGCGCTGGTGAGCTTGAAGGGGCTTGCGCCTCTGGTCACCGAATAGATGTCCGAGGGCCGCTTGAGCGAGGACCAGTCGAAGAACAGCGTCGTGCCGTCCGGAGATACCTCCACGTGGCCCACCGAGCCGTTGCCGGTGAGGCGTGTCGACCTGCCGTCGAGCAGAATCTCGAACATCACGTTGTTGCCTTCGTGCGGTGCGGTGACGAAGAGCGAACGGCTGTCGATCGCCCAGCGGATCGACGTGATCCAGTTCGGGAAATTCGGAGCGACGCGGCGGCTCGTCTCGTTCTCGCGGTCGTACAGCCAGAGCTCCCACTGATCCGATTCGAAGCCGGGCCGCGCCTGCGACCGCCAGGCGATGTAGCGGCCGTTGGGTGAATAGGTGGGCGAGGTGTCGGCCCCTTTCCGCGTGGTGATCCGCTTCGCCTCACCGCCGCTGATCGGAACGATGAAGAGATCGGAATTGGTCGACAGCTCGGGATTCGTGTCGGTGTTCCGCGTGTACACCAGCTCCAGTCCGTCGGGGGAGATGTCGAATTCGTCGCCGCCGCCGAGGGAGAACGGCGGGGCGTCGAACGGGCCGGGGGTGAGGTCGCGCGGCGCCCCCTCGAGAGGGTGATAGATGATGTGCGCCCGCGTCGGCTCCTGCCACGCGTTCCAGTGACGGAAGAGAAGCGAGTCGATGACTCGAGCCTGCGTGGGCCGCTCCTCGAGCGCGGCGGCGGTGGTGCGCGTGCACTCGGCCTCGACGCCGCAGTCGGGATAGACGTCCGAGACGAGGACCAGGGCCCGGCTCTGCGGCACCCACTTGACGCTCCCGGCACCGCCCCGGAGGTTCGTCAGCTTCCGCGTCTCGCCGGAGGCGAGCTCGTAGATATAGACCTGCTTCGGATTGCCATCGCGATTCGAGACGTAGGCGAGCATCGTCCCGTCGGGCGACCATGCCGGACTCTCATCCTGTTTCGTACCGTCACTGATCTGCCTCGCTTCGCCGCCCCCCGCCGCCATCACGTAGATGGCGCTGCGGCGCGTGTTCGCCTGCAGGTCGATCGTGCTCATGTCGTACGCGATCCACTGCGCATTGGGCGACACGTGCGGCGCCCCGATCCGCTTCATCGC
>DATLFC010000069.1:0-10529 GCA_035525015.1 Thermoanaerobaculia bacterium
GCAGCCGCAGCCGCAATCGGACCTCGGCCCGTCGCAGCCGCGCGTCGCAACGACGGCCATGGCGAGCGATGCCGCGTTGCGCTACGCGCCGCGGATCGGGGCGCAGCCGGCTTCACTCGCCATCGGTCCCGGCGAGCAGAAGCTCTGGGCGGTCGTCGGGATGGATCTCGACGGGTTGACGACGCCGGCGGTGACGCTCCGCTACGACGCCAGTGCGATGGAGATCATGGACGTCTCCTTCGGGCCCGCTCTGCAGATCGACCCCCGTGTTCCGCCCGTGGCGACGATCGACCGTCAAAACGGGCTGATCCGCGTCACGAGCACGAATGATCAACCACTCAGGTTCAACAGCGGCGGCGAGGTGCTGATGCTGCGCGTTCTCGGCGGCACTCCGGGCGACACGCCGCTGGTCGTCGACATTCCCGAGTTGAAAAACGGCAACGGCGACGTCGTGGTGGCTGCGATCAGCGGCGGCCGGGCGCGCGTTCAATAGATGATGTTCGAGGTCAGACGCAAACCAGGCAGCCGCGGCTTTACGATCGCGGAGCTCATCACCGTCGTGGCGATCATCGCCATCCTGGCGTCGGTTGCGCTGCCGGTGGCCCGTTTCACGATCCGCCGGCAGAAGGAGATCGAGCTGAAGACCCGCCTCCGCAAGATCACGGAGGCGATCGACCGCTATCACGAGCTGATGACGATCCCGCCGAACGTGCCGGTACGGCCGGCGCAGATGCAGGCTCTCGGATCGGAAGGCTATCCGAAGGACCTCGAGGAGCTGCTCGACGGCGTGAAGATGAGCGACGGGCGGACGATCCGCCTGCTCCGGCAGCGGGACCTGATCGACCCCATCACCGGAAAGAACGAGTGGATCACCCTCTCCACGAGCGACGATCCCGACACATTGTCGAGCGACGGCAACAACGTGTTCGAGGTGCGCTCCACTTCGACCGCGCTCTCACTCGACGGGAAGACCAGGTACAACGAATGGTGAACCGGAAGCGCCAGAGCGGATTCACGCTCATCGAGCTGATCATCGTCGTCACCATCGTCGGCATCCTGGCCGGCATCGCCATGGTCCAGGTGAGAAACATGCAGCGCAAAGCCCGCGAGACCGCGCTGATGAGCAATCTGCACGAGATGCGGAGAGCGATCGACAACTTCTACGCCGACAAGCAGCGCTTCCCGTCCAATCTCGAGGAGCTCGTCCCCGATTACCTGCGCAAGATCCCCGCCGATCCGATGACGCAGCAGGTCGACTGGGAGGAGATCATCGAGACGCCCGACCCTGATGCTCCGCAGGACACCGACCAGTTCGGCGCCCCCATGCAATCGGGCGTGGTCGACGTGAAGAGCCGCGCCACAGGAGTCACCCTCAACGATGTCCCGTACAGCGAGCTCTGACCGCGAGCGCGGCTTCACCCTCGCCGGCCTGCTGGCCGTCCTCGGCGTGATCATGATCTTCGTCACCGCCACCGTGCCGACGCAGTGGTCGAAGGTCATGGAGCGCGAGCGCGACATCCAGACGATCTTCATCATGAAGCAGTACGCGCGCTCCATGCGGAATTTCCAGCTCAAGCACGGCAGCCTTCCCGTCAGCCTTCAGCAGCTGAAGGACGCCCGGCAGCCGCGCATGATCCGCGGCAGCGGCGAATGGGCCGACCCGCTCACCGGTGAGGTCGACTGGATCCCCATTCCTGCTTCCGCCATTCAGGGACGACAGGTCGTGCCCGGCGCCGGGGGCATGCCCCCCGGCAGCCAGAATCCGCAAGCCGGACGGCCGCCGATCACCCCCCCCGCCCAGCAGCCGGGCACCTCCACCATTGGAACCGGCAGTCCCGGAACTCCCACCCCCGGCCAGCCGGGGGGAATGGTCGGACCGATCGTCGGGGTTCGTCCAAATAAGACCGGCAAGAGCTTCCTGACCCTCAATGGTGCAGAGAATTACGAGGAGTGGCAGTACACGGTGCTCGATCTCGAGCAGGAGATCATGGGACGCCGGGCCGCACTCGGTACCAAGTAAAGGAAGCTCCGCACAAAGTGCAGACCTGCCTAAGGCTAGAATCGATCCAGATGAACCGCGCCCCAGCCACGATCTTCCGCCACGTCCTCCCCTCCGGCCTGACGGTTCTGATCGAGACCCTGCCGTACGTCCGTTCCGTATCGCTCGGCTATTACCTGCGGAGCGGATCGGCGGTGGAGACGGAGGAGCACGGCGGCGCGTCGCATTTTCTCGAGCATCTGGTGTTCAAGGGGACCGCCCGGCGCTCCACGGCGGAGATCGCGCAGGTCATCGACATCCTGGGCGGCGACGTCGACGCCTTCACCGGGAAGGAGTACACCTCGTTCTACGCGCACGTGCTCGACGAGCAGGTGGAGACGGCGCTCGATCTGCTGACCGACATCCTCGTCGCGCCGCGCTTCTCGGACGCCGACGTGGAGATGGAGCGCGGCGTCATCCTCGAGGAGATCCGGATGGTGGAGGATACGCCGGACGATCTCGTGCACGAGATTTTCGTCACCTCCTTCTGGCCCGATCACCCGCTGGGCCGTCCTATTCTCGGAACCGAGGGGACGGTCACGAGACTGCAGCGGCAGCAGATCGTGGAGCACTACGCGGAGACGTTCCATCCGTCGAACATGATCTTCTGCGCGTCGGGCAACGTCCATCCCGATCAGCTCATCCCTTTCCTCGAGCGAAGCTTTCCGGTGGAATCGCGCACGGCGGTGCGGCGCGAATGGAGCGCTCCCCATCCGAAGCAGCACGTGATCCTGCGCGAAAAACACGAGCTCGAGCAGGTCCATCTCTGCCTCGGCTCGCGCGGCTATCCGCAGCAGGGCAACGAGCGATACGCCGCGGCGCTCTTCAACACGATTCTCGGCGGCGGCATGTCGTCACGTCTCTTCCAGCGGATCCGCGAGAAGGAAGGTCTGGTCTACAGCGTGCTCTCGTACCACAACGGCTACCTGCACGGCGGATACGAGGCGGTTTACGCGGCGTGCGCGCCGAAGAACCTCCGGCGGGTACTCGACCTGACGCTGGCAGAGATGCGCAAGATCAAGGCGGCGGGGGCGACCGAGGAGGAGCTCTCCGCGGCGAAACTGCACCTGAAGGGATCGATTCTGCTGTCGCTCGAATCGACGGTGAGCCGCATGTCGGGGATGGCCCGCCAGGAGTACTACTTCGGCCGCCAGTTCAGCGCCGACGAGATCATCGAGCACATCGACGCCGTGTCGCTGGAAGGAATCCAGCTGGTGGCGCAGACGATCGTCGATCCCGGTTCCCTCTCGCTCACGCTGCTCGGCAACCTGAAGTCGCCGGGGATCTCGGCGCAGGCGCTGAGTCAGGCCGTGGCGTAAAGCGGGCCTCGGGCCTCGGGCCTCGGGCCTCGGGCGGAAGTCGTCAAGGGTTAAACCGAGGCCTGAGGCCCGAGGCCTTTACTCCGCCGGCACGGCGCTCTGCCGCGTATCCGCGAACTCGACCACGACCCCCTGGGACGCCCGCTCCGCGACCGCCCGCGCGTCCCAGTTCGTGAGCCGGATGCAGCCGTGGGACGAGGCGTAGCCGATCGATTCCGGATCCGAGGTGCCATGAATCCCGTAGTGCGGCTTGCTGAGGGCCATCCAGACGACGCCCACCGGCGAGTTCGGGCCGGGCTGCAGGTTGGCCTCCGGCTCGCGGTCCGAAACCTCGTGGAAGAGCTTCGGCTGGTAGTGGAAATGAGGATCGTGCGCGATGGCGGTGATCTTCAGCGTCTCGGTCGGCGAAGGGTCGTACTCCGATCCGACAGTGGTCGGGGCGTGGAAGACCAGGTTGTCCGATCCGTCGAAGCCGTTCAGCGTGTTTCCTTCGAGCGAGACCACGATCCGCGCGATCGGTGCACGGTTCGCGGCTGCCGGTCGTGTGACGTTCGGAACGATGATGCTGTCCCCTGCACGGAGCGCGTCGAGGTTGGCCTTCGGGTTCAGCAGGGCGAGGAAGTCGGTGGTGGTGTGGAAGCGCTCCGCCAGCTTCTCCCGTACCGATTCGTAGCAGAGGCAATCGAGTTTCTCCTGCTCGTACACATCCTCGGGAATCTGGACGAACGGGCCTTCGACGTCCTGGCTCGTCACGTTGTGCGTGACGACTGCAGGCGCGGTCTCGGCCTCCGATGCCAGCGATCGGAACGTCTCCTCAGTGACTTCGCCGGTTTCCTGCAGCCCTCGCGAGCGCTGGTACCACCAGAGCGCGATGGCGGTGTTCTTCCCCCACCTGCCGTCGATGACGCCGGGCGAGAGGTCCAGCCGGTCGAGGTAGACCTGCGTCTTCAGCACCGAAGGTCCGCTCATGTCACCGCGGATCGGGACCACCACCGGCGCCGAGTTGATCCTCTGGGGTGTCATCCCTTCGAACGATTCTTTCGCTCCACGAAGGAACTGGATGTTCGCCGCGGCGGCACCCGGCTGACGTCGTGCCGCACCCGGCTGCTGCTGCCGCTGGAAGGTGACCAGCTTCCGCCAGCGCTCGTCGAAGCGTTCGCGCTCGCGAGCAGCGGGGTCGCCCGGCGCGCCCACCGGCACGGTGATGCGATCCGTGGCCGTGGGACCGTTCCCGGCGACGGTGGCAGTGGCTTCCGGGGCCTCATCGCGCGAGCAGGCGGCGATGACGAGAGCGAGGGCAACGATGGCAAGCGGCTTCATCTTCATGATGACCGGACCTAGCAAAGTCGTTGCCGTTCTACCGCCTGTAGCGTTTGCTAGACTCGTCGTCGAGTGATCACGTACCTGAAGGTGCGGAACCTCGCCATCGTCGAGGAGCTCGTCATCGAGCCGGGCCCCGGCCTGAATGTGCTGACCGGCGAGACCGGCGCCGGCAAATCGCTCCTGATCGACTCCCTCGAGTTCCTGCGGGGCGGACGGAGCTCCGCGGAGATGATCCGGACCGGCAGCGACAAGATGACGGCGGAGGCGGTCTTCGACGTTCCGGCCGCGCTGCGCGAGCGTCTCGGAATCGAGCTGGACGAGGAGCTGATCGTCCGGCGGGACATCG
Source organism: Thermoanaerobaculia bacterium (assembly GCA_035525015.1). Classification (GTDB taxonomy): domain Bacteria; phylum Acidobacteriota; class Thermoanaerobaculia; order Gp7-AA8; family Gp7-AA8; genus DATLEX01. Next base: position 5,027 of record DATLFC010000069.1, read on the forward strand.
CCACGGGGGGCCGCGGACGGGTCCTCGTCAACGGCTCGCCGGTGTCGGTGCGCGAGCTGAGCGAAACGATGGAAGCCGTGCTCGAGATCCATGGGCAGAACGAATCGCATCACCGGGTGGCCGGCCAGACGTACCGCGAGCTGGTGGATCAGTACGGCGGCCATGCGCTGCTGCTGGAGACCACGCGTACGGCGTACCGGGCCTGGCGGTCCGCGTCGGACGAGCTGCAGGAGCTGACCGACGCACATCGCGACCGGGCGCTGCGGCTCGACCTCCTCAAGTATCAGATCGACGAGATCTCCGCGGCGCGGCTCGATCCCGGCGAAGAAGAATCGCTGCGCGAGGAGCGAAGCATCCTCGCGCATGCCCGCGAGACGATCGAGGCCACGGCCGGGGCGTACAACCTTCTGGACGAGGACGAGAATGCGGCGCTGACCCAGCTCGCCCGCGCCGTCCATCTCCTGCAGCCGCTCTCGCGCGACATCGCGGAGATCCGCCGGATCTCCGACGAGCTGCAGGAGATCACCTATCGCCTGCAGGACGTGGCGCGCACGGTCTCGCATCTCAGCGAGTCGGTCCGGCACGATCCGGAGCGGCTCGACCAGATCGAGGATCGCCTCGTCACCATCGAGCGGCTGAACAAAAAGTATGGCGGGTCGGTCGCGGTGGTCCTCGATCACATGAGCCGGATCAGCGACGAATATGAACGGCTGGCCGACTTCGAGGGGAGCCTCGAAAAGCTCCAGAAGCGGGAGAGCGAGCGGGCCGCCTCATGGCGGCAGGCCGCCGAGACGCTGTCGAAGGGGCGGCGCAAAGCCGCGGCGGCCTTCCAGCGCGACATCGAATCGGAGCTGCGCGACCTGGCCATGGAGCGGACCACGGTCCGCATCGACGTCTCCGGCGATGCCGCCACGCATGCCGGCGAACATGGCTTCGATCGCCTCGAGATCCTGATCTCGCCGAATCGCGGCGACGAGCCGAAGCCGATGCAGAAGATCGCCTCCGGCGGCGAGCTCTCACGCATCCAGCTCGCCATCGCCGCGGCGCTCTTCAAGCGATCCGCGGCCAGCGCCACCGCCACGCTCGTCTTCGACGAGATCGACGACGGCATCGGCGGCCGCGTCGCGGAGGTCGTCGGGCGCAAGCTCCGCGAGCTGGCCTCGAACAACCAGGTCATCTGCGTCACCCATCTCCCCCAGATCGCCAGCTTCGGCACGACGCACTTCCACGTCTGGAAGGAGGACGTGAAGGGTCAGACCCGCGCCCGCATCCGCCGGCTCGACGACGCCGACCAGCGCGTGACCGAGCTCGCACGCATGCTGGCCGGCGAGACAATCCCCGAATCGGCCATTCTTCACGCCCGCGAGCTCCTGGGCTCTGCCCGATGACTCCCGACGCGGCCGGCCTGGCCGCTGCTCTGCAGCGAGGCGGCGTCGTTCTGCTGCCGACCGACACGATCTACGGCCTTCATGCGGTGGCGTCGAGCGAAGAGGCCATCCGCAAGCTCGTCTCCATCAAAGGACGCCACGATGAAAAACCGTTCGTCGTCCTCGGGTCGTCGCGCTCCCAGCTCGAATCACTCGGCGTTCTTTTCCCGGAATCGTCGCGGCCCGCGCTCGACCAGCTGTGGCCCGGACCACTCACCGCCGTCGTGGGACTGGAAGCGCCGATCCCAGCCAGTCGCGGACGCGACACGCTCGCGGTTCGCGTTCCCGCTCTCCCCTGGCTTCGAGAGCTGCTCGAGGCCACCGGACCGCTCGCCTCGACGAGCGCGAACCGGAGCGGCGAGCTGCCGTTGACGTCGGTTCGCGAGCTGCCATCCGACCTGCAGCGCACTCTCGATGCAGTCATGGATGCAGGTCCGCTCGAGGGGAAACCTTCGACCATCGTGGACTTTACCGGCGATGAACCACGGCTCATTCGAAAGGGTGACCGTCTGTTTACACAGAAAGTGTGGAAAACACTGCGGAAATCGCTGTGAAAAACTCACGGGACCGCAAAAAAACGCCCCTTTCACCGATTTGCACAAGCGGTTGGGCGAAACCACGCAATTATCTGTTTCTACGCGACTTGAAGCAGAAAAGCTCTGCCGTAGCAGCGCTCTTTGTGCACTTTTGCATCCGAAATGCGACTTTCCACATGCCCCTCTTCTAAGGACGGCAATAAATCTTTGGATTATTCGAGAAAATAGAGGGCGAGCGTTGCCAGGCCGAGGAATGAAAAGAAGCCCGCAACATCGGTGAAGGTCGTCACGAAAATCGACGAGGAGATGGCGGGGTCGAATCCCGTCCGCTCCAGCACCAGAGGGACCACTCCTCCCGCCACGCCGGCCACGACCATATTGAAAACCATCGCGACAAGGAGGATCACCGCCACGGTCCACTGGCCGGTCCACAGCCCGACCACGAGCATGGCCACGGTGCCGATCGCGGCTCCGTTGGCAAGGCCGACCAGAGTCTGCTTCGCGACCGCCCGTTTGGCCGTCTTCCAGTCGACTTCTCCCAGGGCGAGCGCGCGCACGAAGACGGTCAGCGTCTGCGTCCCGGCGTTCCCTCCCATGCCCGCCACGATCGGCATGAAGACGGCCAGCGCGGTCCATCGCTGAATCGTTCCCTCGAAGCGGCTGACGACCCACGCCGCGAGAAACGCCGTCACAAGGTTCACTGCCAGCCACGGAAAACGCATCTTGAACGACGTCCGCGCCGGCGTGGCGATCCTTTCCGATGCGTCGACACCGCCCAGGTGCAGCAGATCCTCCTCGGCCTGTTCCTGGATGACATCGAGGACGTCGTCCACCGTCACCACCCCGACCAGCCGGTTCTGAACGTCGACCACCGGCACCGACAGGAGGTCGTACTTCGACACCACCTGCGCGACTTCTTCCGGAGTCGAGTCGATCTGCGTCCGGACGACGCTCTGGACCATGATGTCGCGAAGCCGCATCGCGGGCGAGGCCAGAATGAGGCTTCGCAGGGAGAGGACGCCGACCAGATGCCCGTCGGCATCGACGCAGTAGACGTAGAAGAACGACTCCTTGCGCGGGTACTGGCGGATGGCATCGATGGCCTGGGCCACCGTCAGGTCCTCGTCCAGGGCGAGGAACTCGGTGTTCATCAGCGAGCCGGCGGTCTCTTCTTCGCCCTCGAGAAGCGATTCGAGCTTCGCGCTCTCGATCTCGCCGAGGAGGCCGAGTACTTGCTGGCGCCGTTCCTCGTCGAGGTGATCGAGGAGGTCCGCCGCGTCGTCGGGGGCGGACGACCTGCAGATCGCGGCGATGGTGGCGTCGTCGAGCGAGTCGAGCATCGCGCTGCGCTCGACGGGATCGAGTCCCAGGATCGCGCGCGCCGCCTTGCCGGCTTCGATGAGGAGCGAGAGGATCCGCTTGCGGTCCTCCTCGAGAAGAAGCGGCAGAACGGGCGCAAAGTCGGCCGGCAGCGTCTTGTCGACGATCTTCCGCAGCTGCGGATACGCCCCGTGCCGGAGCAGCCTGGTCAGGAGCTGCTGGTAGGACGCGCTCGGCGCGGCCGCGGGGCTGGAAACCTGCCGGTTCACTTTCGCATCGTAAACGATAGAATCCGCCTTGTGACGACCTCACTTCAGCCGGATACGCAGCCCGCTCGGCAGGCGGAGCCGCAAGCGCCTCGCCAGTTCGTGAATTTCATGTTTTTCCGCGTCGACAGGACCTTGCGGCGCGAGCCCGCTCAGGTCCGGATGGACGCGCGCCGCGAGTTCGCGGAGATCGTCCAGCGCTACACCGGCCCGATGATGATCCTCCCCTACTCGACTGTCGGCCTGAAGGCCGGCGTCGACTTCATGTTCTGGCGGATCGGCTACGACATCGATCCCTTCCAGAAGATGGCCGCCGACATCAACCGCTCCCTCCTCGGCCGTTACCTCGACGTCCCTCACTCCTTCCTGGCGATGACGAAGCATTCGCAGTACGTCGACGAGCACGTCCACGAGGGGCAGGAGGGGCGGCGGCTGAAGATCGTTCCCGGCAAGAAGCCGCTCCTCTTCGTCTACCCGTTCGTCAAGACACGCGACTGGTACCTGCTTCCGATGGCGGAGCGGCAGCGGATCATGAACGAGCACATCGCGATCGGACACAAGTACCCGCGAGTCAAGATCAACACGACATACTCGTTCGGGCTGGACGATCAGGATTTCGTCGTGGCCTTCGAGGCGGAGTCGGCGGCCGAGTTCCTCGATCTGGTGCAGGACCTTCGCGAGACCGAATCGTCCAGGTACACCTTGCGCGATACGCCGATGTTCACGTGTCGGCGGTCGACGGTCGAAGAGATTCTCGAATCGATCGCCTGATCCGCCTCCGGCCGACCCACATCGCGTAGCCGCTCAGCGCCCCGGTCGAGACGACGCCGCTGCCGAGCATCACCAGGGCCCGCCGGATGCCTCCCCTCTCGGCCACCGCCCCGGCGATCAGGTTGCCCAGCGGAATCGAGGCGTAGAAAGCGAACGTGTACATGCTCAGCACGCGGCCGCGAAGAAAGTCGGGGAGACGGCTCTGGATCGTCGTATTGCAGAGCGCCATGCAGACGACCATGGTGATGCCGCAGACGAAGAGAAGCGCCAGCACCGCCGGGCGCGAGCGGAACGCGGCCACCGACATCAGCGCCGCGCCGTTGAGGGCGAGCGCGCCGACGATCAGCAGCAGTCCGCGCTCCTGCCCCGGCGTGCGCATCGAAAGAGCCAGCGCGCCGCAGAGGGCGCCCACTCCCACCGCGGCCATGAGATAGCCGAGGCCCGCGGCGTCGTTCGCGAAGGTGAAGCGCGCCACGACCGGCATCAGGTTGATGACGGGATAGCTGAAGAGGCTCCCCAGCCCGACCACTCCCAGCAGCAGAAGAACCAGCTTGTCGGCGAGCACGAACCGGAATCCCTCCGCCAGCCGCTCGTGGATGGCGCTCCTCCCCTCCAGCGGCTTCTGCCGGTTGGGGATGCGCATCAGGACCCAGGTCAGCGGCAGGAACGAGAGCGCGTTGAGCAGGAACGCCGGCCCCGCACCCCAGATCGTGAGCGCCGCCCCCGCGATCAGCGGGCCGATCACCCGCGAGGAGTTGAACTGCAGCGAGTTCATGGCGATGGCGTTCGGCAGGCGCGAGCGATCCAGCAGAAGGTCGGCGATCATCGCCTGAAATGCCGGCGCGGAGAACGACTGCGCGATGCCGACGACGATCGCCGCGCCGACGATCTGCCAGACGGTGATCCGGCCGGCGAAGGTCATGACCGCGAGAAACAGCGCGCTCCCCGCCTGCGCGACCTGGGAGAAGGCCACCACGCGCTTGCGGTCGTACTGATCGGCCACGACGCCACCGGGAAGCATCAGCAGCGCGGCGGGCGCCGAGCTCGCGAAGGCCACGAACCCCAGAAGGAACGCCGAATCGGTCAGGCTGTAGACGAGCCATCCCTGCGCCACGGTCTGCATCCACGAACCGATGTTCGAGATGAACTGCGTGATCCAGAACCGCCGGTAATCCGTCTCGCG
>DATLFC010000076.1:0-7237 GCA_035525015.1 Thermoanaerobaculia bacterium
CGTGGAGCTGTACGGCGACTGGAGCCGCTCCGGTCTCTTCCAGGCCTACGACGTCGACCTCCTTCCCGACCGCTACCGCCGCTACTGATCGCTCAGGGCAGGCTCCGAGCGCGAGGGATCCCCTCCACTTGAACGCTGCTCGCTCCGCAGGCGGGGGATTCCTCGCCGTCTTCGCGGTTCAGAATGACAAACGCTAAAAGAGAGGGCCCGCAGCTCGACTTGCGATATTGTTCTCGACCGCAGGAGGTCGCCATGGCACGAGGTGGAGGGAAGGCTCCGAAACAAGTCACGTGGGTGATCTGTCTCGTTTTGTACCTCGTCGCAGTACTTGCCCACTTCGGCGTGTTCCGTCTGCGCCCGGATTTCGCGGTCTGGTCATGGATCATCGGATACGGCCTTCTTCTAGTCGCGGTTCGAGTGCGCGGCCTCTGAGCGGCGGTTCCAGCCATGCGCCTGAGACACGACGCTCGGTGAGGGGCGATAGACTGCGCGGATGATTCGCACCGCGCGCACCCTGCTCGTCCTTCTCGCCCTCGCCGCTCCGCTCGCCGCGCAGCCGGTCGATCAGCGCGTCGAGGCCCTCCTGGCCCGGATGACGCTGGAGGAAAAGCTGGGGCAGCTCATCCAGTTCACCCCCGGCCGCCCCGACACCCGCGAGCTCGTCGCCAACGGCTCGGCCGGCTGCATCTTCAACCTGGGGGGCGCCGCGCAGCTCAACGAGCTGCAGCGCATCGCCGTCGAGCAGTCGCGCCTCAAGATCCCGCTCCTCTTCGCGCACGACGTCATCCACGGCTTCCGCACCATCTTCCCCATCCCGCCCGGGATCGCCTCGACGTGGGATCCGTCGTCCGCCGAGCTGACAGCGCGGGTCGCGGCCCGCGAGGCCAGCGCCTCCGGCGTCCGCTGGACGTTCGCCCCGATGGTCGACATCGCGCGCGACCCCCGCTGGGGGCGGGTGGCGGAGGGGGCGGGGGAGGACCCGGTGCTGGGGTCGGCGATGGCCGCGGCGTACGTCCGCGGGTATCAGGGGAAGGACCTCTCCGCGCCCGATTCGATCCTGGCCTGCGCGAAGCACTTCGTCGCCTACGGCGCGGCGGAGGCGGGGCGTGACTACAACACCACCGACCTCTCCGAGCGGACGCTGCGCGAGATCTACTTCCCGCCCTTCAAGGCCGCGGTCGACGCCGGCGTCTGGACGATCATGACCGCCTTCAACGCGGTGAACGGCGTGCCGGCCACGGCAAGCCGGTGGCTGATGACCGGCGTCCTGCGCGACGAGTGGGGCTTCCGCGGCTTCGTCGACAGCGACTACGAGGCCATCGAGCAGCTCATCCCGCACGGCGTGGCGGGCTCGCCGCAGGAAGCGGCGCTGAAGTCGATCACCGCCGGCGTGGACATGGACATGATCGACATGAGCTACCTCACCCTGGCCGAGGCGGTGAGGGACGGCCGCCTGGCGCCGGAGGTGGTCGACGAGTCGGTGCGGCGCGTGCTGCGCGCGAAGTTCGCCCTCGGTCTGTTCGATCGGCCGTACGCGGACGAGAAGCGGGAGAAGGCGATGGTGCTCGCCGCGGAGCATGTCGCGGCGGCGCGGCGGATCGCGCAGAAGTCGATCGTCCTGCTGAAGAACGAGGGGGGGCTGCTTCCGCTGTCGAAGAGCGGCGGTGCGCTCGCGGTCGTCGGACCGCTCGCCGACAGCAGGGAGGACATGCTCGGCTCGTGGCACGCGCACGGGAAGCCGGAAGAGGCGGTGGCGCTGCTCGAGGCGATCCGGGCGAAGCTCGGCGCGAACCGCGAGGTGATCTACGCGAAGGGGACGGACGTGCTCGAGGGGACGGCTGAAGGGATCGCCGAGGCCGTGGCCGCGGCGAACAAGGCGGCCGTCGTGCTGCTGGTCCTCGGCGAGCAGGGGAAGATGAGCGGGGAGGCGAACTCTCGCGCCTTCCTCGATCTGCCGGGAAGGCAGCAGGAGCTGCTCGAGGCCGTCATGGCCACGGGCAAGCCGGTGGCGCTGGTAGTGATGAGCGGCCGCCCGCTGACGATTCCATGGGCGGCGGAGCGTGTGCCGGCCATCGTCTGGCCGTGGTTCCCCGGGACGCAGGGGGGCCACGCGCTCGCCGACGTGCTCTTCGGCGACGTGAATCCGAGCGCGAAGCTCCCCATCACCTTCCCCCGCTCGGTGGGACAGATTCCGATCTACTACAACCATCTGCCGACGGGCCGGCCGGAGGATCCGGAAAAGAAGTACACCAGCAAGTACATCGACAGCCCGAACGATCCGCTCTACCCGTTTGGGTACGGCCTCTCGTACACGACGTTCCGCTACACAGATCTCCGCGTCACGAACGAAGGCGCAGGGGTGAAGGTCTCGGCGAACGTGACGAACTCCGGCACGCGGGCGGGCGACGAGGTGGTGCAGCTTTACGTGAACGATCCGGTCGCGACGACGTCGCGGCCGGTGCGAGAGCTGAAAGGCTTCCGCCGGGTCAGCCTGGCGCCGGGCCAGTCGAGGCGCGTCGAGTTCACGCTGACGCCGGCCGATCTGCAGATCTGGGTGGATGGCGGCTGGAAGTTCGAGCCGGGCACCTTCCGCGTCTGGATCGGAGATCAGGAAGGAAAGTTCGACCTCAATCTCGAGGCCTGATTTCCTCGATCACCTCGATCGTCCGTTTCGCCTGCTCGGCGGTGACGGCCGATTCGGCGCGTCCGGCCAGCACGTCGCGGACGTTTTCGTAGAAGGCCCGGTAGTTGCCGGGGAGTGTCTCGATCGTCCGCTCGCCGTTGTCGGAGATCAGCGTGCCCCACTGCTCGCGCGGCTCGCGGCCCCAGCCGGAGTCGCGCGGCGAACGGCCGGCGGCGAGATCGGCCTCCTGCGGATCGAGTCCGTATTTGATGAAGGTGGCCTTCGTCCCGCGCACGACGTATCGCGGTGTTTTCTCGCGGATGAGCATTCCGGCGGTGAGCGTCACTTTCATGCGCGGGTAGTGCATCCAGATGTCGAACGCGTCATCGGTCCGTGCGAAGTCGCGCTCCCTCCGGACGTCGGCGGTGATCCGTTCCGGTTCGCCGAACAAAAGGAGCACCTGATCGATCAGGTGCGATCCGAGATCGTAGAGGACACCGCTGCCGGGCTCCGGCGTCTCACGCCAGGCGCCAGGGCGGGCCTCGTTACGGAAGCGGTCGAAGCGCGCCTCGTAGTGGAGCAGCCGTCCGAATGCGTTCTGGTCGATCAGCCGCCGGACCGTCAGGAAATCTCCCTCCCAGCGCCGGTTGTGAAAGACGGTGAGCAGACGCTCCTCGTTCCGCGCCACCGCGATCAGCTCTGCCGCCTCGGCTGAGGTGATGGTGAACGGCTTGTCGACCACGACGTGCTTGCGGGCCAGGAGAGCCTGCCGGGCCAGATCGAAATGCGAAGTGTTCGGCGTGGCGACGACGACGAGCTCGATGCTCTCGTCGTCGATGAGCGCGCCGGCATCGGCCCTGCGCGCGATGCGTTTCAGCTCCAGACCGTCCGTCGCGCGGATCAGCGGCTCGTGAAAGATCTTCCCGGCCTTGCCGTGACCGATCAGCCCGACGCCGACGACGTCAGTCGCTCCCAACGCGTACCTCGGCCAGGACCGGGAGGTGGTCGGAGGGGAAACGGCCGTCGTCCAGCGTCGCCGGACTCGTGGCGTGGCTCAGGATCTCGGTGGGGCCGCGCACGAAGATGAAATCGATCCGCCGCCCCGGCTCGACGACGCGGAACGCGTTCCAGGTCGAATCGGGTCCCAGCGGCGGCGTGCGTGAGAGCGAGTGCGCGTCGCCCAGGCCGGCGGCGGTCATGATCTCGAAGAATTCCGACCCGGCGACGTCGTTGAAATCGCCGGTCACCAGGACCGCGGCGTCGCCGGCAATCCGGTCGATCCGCGAGACCAGCAGGCGCGCACTCTCCCTCCGCGCCTCCGCGCCGACGTGATCGAAGTGGGTATTGAAGAGGTAGAACGTCCGGCCGCTGCGGCGATCGCGCATTTTTCCCCACGTCGCGATCCGTTCGTACGCCGCGTCCCATCCCTTGCTGCCGGCAACGGACGGCGTCTCGGAGAGCCAGAAGGTGTCGTGGTCGAGAAGCTCGAGCCGCGAGGTCCTGAAATAGACGGCCGTGTGCTCGCCGCTGCGCTCCGCGGAACGGCCCGTTCCGAAGCGGGCGAAGCGGGGGAGAGCCGCGTCGAGATCCGCGAGCTGCTCCGGCAGCGCCTCCTGCACGCCGACGAGGTCGGCCTCCGCGGCGATCGCCGCGACGGCATCCTTTCGATGCGGCCAGGCGTTCGGCCCGTCGCTGGCCAGGTGCAGGCGGATGTTGTAGGTCATGACCGCCAGCGGCGGAGGCGTCGCGCTCGTGGCGCAGCCCGCCAGAAGGAGAACGGCGAGCAGCCGGACCGCGATCACAGCGCTCTCCGAACCATGATCGACGCGATAGACGCGTCGCCGGCCGACGCGGTGAACTCGATGCGGATTCCCCCGCCGTTGTGTGCCTCCGCGGTCACCGAGCGCCTGATGGCGGTGTAACGGCCATGGGCGCCGGTGAGATCGAGATCGCGGATCACGGTCTGGCCGTTGATGCTGACGGAGAAAACGCGCTGTCCCGGTTGTGCGTCGCGCTTTCCTTCCGCGAACCCGAGGAGCACCTCGTACACGCCGTCGGGGACGTCGAACTGATAGGCGTCCATCCCTTCGCGCGACGCCTGGTAGAGCGGGTCGTCGCCGGAACCGAAAATCCGGTGATGCGTCCGCGAGGCTTTCCCGCCGCGATGGCCCCAGCTTCCGGGAACGTATTCGCGGTCGCGTTCCCAATGGACATGGGCCTGGTCGGTATGCCCGTAGTGCGCGCCGGCGTTCACGGCGAAGAAGTCGCCGCCGGTCCGGTCGGCGTAAAGGATCGTCACGCGATCTTCGTAGCGCCCCGCCTGGGCGCGGACGCTGTTCGGCCCGTTCGTCAGCTCGACCTCCCACCGGGCCGTCCGGTTCTCGACGAGCCGCGAGCCGGCCGAGACTCCGTTGACGAACAGCTCCACTTCCGGTTGATTCGTGTAGACCCAGAGAGGCTGGCGCCGATCCTCGTCGCGGCTCCCGGCGCGCTGCCCCCATTCGCGAGCGATGTAGAGCACCGGCCCTCGCAGGAGCGCCGACTGGTAATAGAAGACGGTGTCCTTCGGCGTCCGGTCGTGGAAAAAGAGTCCCTTCTGATTCAGCGCGTGCTTCGTGTCCTGGCGTCCGGCCGAAGCGAAGTCGAACTGATTCCAGACCGCAGTGCCGAGGATGAAGGGCCGCTCCTCGAGTTGAGGGAACGACGCGACGTGGAACTGCTGTCCGTACTCGGATGTGAAGTCGAAGGCGCGCCCCTCCGTCGTATGGACGCGCTCGTCGGTGCCCGCCCCGTACTCACTCACCATGAGCGGCCGGTCAGGACGCTCGCGATGAATGCGATCGAGGAACGGCCCGAGCGAGGCGAGCGTCTCGTAGTACCACCCGAAATAGAGATTGAGACCGAGGACGTGTGGGATGTTGCCGATGCCGTGGTCCTCGAGAATCTCGTCGCGCGACAGCGCCATCACGGTGAGCCGCGTCGGATCCTCGGCCCTGGCGCGCGCCTCGAGCCGGCGGGTCAACTCGGGAACGATCTCGTAGTAGCGCTCCGGCACGGGCCTCGGTTTCGTGAGCAGGACCTCGTTCATGTAGCCCCAGAAGAGGATCGACGGATGGTTGTAGTGCTGGCGGATCATCTCCACCAGCATCCGCTCGCTGTTGTCTGCGAAGGCCTCCGACGTGCTGATGAGATTGACGATGGGGATCTCTTCCCAGATCACCAGGCCCAGACGGTCCGCTTCGGCCAGCACGGCAGGATCCTGCGGGTAGTGCGCGAGCCGGAGAAAATTGAAGCCGTTCTCCTTCACCAGGCGAACGTCGCGGCGGTGCAGGTCGTCAGGCAGGGCGTTGCCGAGGCCGGGGGAGTCCTGATGCCGGTTCGTTCCGTAGAGCTTGAGAGGGCGCCCGTTCAACGTCAGTCCGCGAGCGGGATCGACGGAGAACCATCGGAAGCCGAGCGGGTTCTCGACCACGTCGATCAGAGCCGCGCCGTCGTACACCTCGGTCCGGACGCGGTAGACATGAGGATTCTCCGGCGACCAGAGCTGCGGGCCGTCGATCCGGCGCGTGAGATGATCGAAGGCCGCCGAGCTGCGCGGCCGCACCGTGACGTTCGAACCGGCGGTGGACACCTCCGCGCCGGCAGCGTCGAGGATGCGGTGAAGAACGCGGACGCGCGCGGGGCGTGCGCCGCTGTTGGTCACCGTCCCGCGGATGCGGACGGTGCCGCCGGCCGCCGTCAACCCGGGAGTGCTGATGAAGACGCCCGGCGATGCGTGATCGGTAACGGTGATGTGAACCGGCGCGGTGGCGATCAGCCAGACGTCGCGGTAGATGCCGCCGAAGAACGTGAAGTCCGCGTTCAGCGGAGGGATGTCGGGATCGTGTGCGTTGTCGACGCGGACGGCGATGAGGTTCGGACGCTCGAACGTCACCAGATCGGTGATGTCGAATGCGAAGGCGGTGTAGCCGCCGATGTGCTGCCCGGCATGACGGCCGTTGACGTAGACGTCGGCAACCTGGTTTGCAGCTTCGAAATGGAGGAAGAGACGTCTCCCTTCCACTGCCGGATCGAGCTGGAGCCGTTTGCGGTACCAGCCGACGCCACGCCGGTAAGAGGAGGTCTTGTCGAAGGCGTCGATGGCGTTCCAGGTATGTGGAAGATGCACGCCCTCCCACGCGCTGTCGTCGAAGGCCGGCTCCTCGACGCGCTCGACCGGCCCCGGCGCGTAACGCCACCCTTCATTGATGGTGTGGCGGACACGGGGCGGCTCGGCGGACATGGCGGACGTGGCCAGAAGCAGGGGAAGGATCCAGCGCATGCGGGGGGAGATTACCAGTGATGGCCCTCCGAAATATGATTCGGGGCATGAAGAGACTCATTTTCGTGCTCGCTTTCCTGACGGCGGCTTCGCTCTACGCTGCGCCGCGGAACATCGTCTTCATCCTCAGCGACGACCACCGCTACGACTTCATGGGGTTTCATCCGAATGCGCCGGAGTTCCTGGAGACGCCGGCGCTCGACCGGCTGGCGGCAGAGGGGGCGCATGTGGAGAACGCGTTCGTGACGACGTCGCTCTGTTCGCCGAGCCGGGCCTCGATTCTGACCGGGCAC
>DATLFC010000080.1:0-11801 GCA_035525015.1 Thermoanaerobaculia bacterium
TCGCTCTGCCGGTTCAAGCCTCGAACAACCTCTCCATCGACCGCCGCACCATCCGGCTCGGCGAAACGCTGACGATCACCGTTTCGCTCGAGGATGAATTCGCCGAGCTCGATCACGTCCCGCTGCCGCTCCGCAATCTCACCATCACCGATCCTCCCTCGATGGCCTCGGAGTTCTCATGGATCAACGGGTCGATCGTGCGGCGGAAGGTGCTGCGCTATCGCGCCCGCGCCACGGCGGCGGGGCCGGCGCTGATCGGGCCGCTCGTCCTCCGGGCCGGTGGACAGACCGACACGCTGCCGGCGATCGCCGTCGAGGTCATCTCCGATCGCGCCGCGGCCTCGAACGATCCCGCGGTGATTCTTCCGGAGCTGCTGGCCACGGGGCGCGAGCCGCTGTTCGTCGTGGCCGACGTGACGCGGGAGCGGGCCTGGGTCGGGGAGCAGGTGATCGTGACGTGGTACCTCTACAACGGTTCGACCGTGCAGCAGTGGCAGATCGGATCGATACCGAAGCTCGACGACTTCTGGGTCGAGGAGCTCGATGTGAGGAGCACGCGGGCATCGTCGGCCATCGTTGCCGGCGAGGTGGTGCAGAGGGTGCCCGTGCGGCGCGTCGCGGTTTATCCGCTGCGGGCGGGGCGGCTGGAGATCGGGCCGATGGAGGTGGAGGCGGCCGTTCTGCGGCGGAGCAATCGCGGCCCGTTCGCATTCTTCGAAGGACAGCTGGTCGAGATCGCGTTTGCGTCGGCGCCGGTCACGTTCGATACCCGGCCGATTCCGGCCGGTCCGGCCGTCGCGGCGGTCGGTGATCTGACGCTCCGGTGCTCGCCGCCGAAGCAGGAGCGTGCCGGTCCGGTGGTCATCGACGCGGAGCTGACCGGCAGAGGCAACCTCCGCGCCGCGTCGCCGCCGCTGTTCGCCTCCGCGCCGGCGGGGGAAGTGCAGCGGCTCGAGCGCGGTGTCACCTTGTCGCAGGGCTCCGACTCGGCGACGATGACGCGCCGGTGGCAGTTCCTCGTCTTTCCGCGCCATGGTGGAGACCTGACCATGCCGCCGCTGCAGATGCGCGTCTTCTCGACCGCGGCGGGGGAGCGGCAACTGCTCTCGTGCGCGGCGACGACGCTGGCGGTGAGCGCCGCGGAACGCCCGCGCCTGGCTGCGAGCGCTCCTCCTCGCGGACCGCAGCCGCTGCGGCCGGCCGCCTTGCCGGTGATGACCGCCCTCGCCATCGGCGGCGTCTTTCTGTTCGCTGTCGTGCCGTGGTGGCGCAGACGGACACGTCTCGACCGGCAGATCCGGCGGATCATGGCGGGGGGAAATCCCTCCGGCGTTCGCGAGAACGTACACACGGCCCTGACGGAACACGGCATCGATCCGGTGTCGCTGCTGCGCGAAGGCTCCGATCGCGGAGATGCCTACCGGTCGCTGCGCTCGCTCCTCGACGCCCTCGAGCGCGACCGGATCGACGTCGACGATCGCAATCGCGAGATCCGGAGACGGCTGCGGGAGCTGCTGCTGGCCTAATCCTTCGGAGTGCGGTGGCTCGCCACCGCTTTCGGATTGCGGCGGCTTGCCGCCGCACTACGCCGCGGCAAGCCGCGGCTCCCAAAGCGGCGGCAGCCGCCGCACTCCTAAACCTCGGCGACCATGACGGCGTGAAAGGACGGCCTGCCGCGTCGCAGCAGGTCGTCCTCCCAGGCGATCAGCTTCTCGATTCCCGCGTCGAACACTTCGCGCGGCGCTTCCTTGTTCAGATTGGGGTAGATGATCAGCAGGAGATTGCCGCCGTAGTCGCGGCGGACCAGGATGCGGAAGTGTTTTTCGATCGCCGGGGCGATGTCGGCCGAGGCGATCGCCTCGGTCGGATCCTCTCGATTGAGCGGCGTGCGGACCAGCTTCGGGCGCCGCATCACGCGCGGCAGGCGGTAGTAGGCGATGTTCGGCGGCAGCAGCCGGGCCACGTTCCACTGGCTCATCGACGGTCCGATGTACTCGTCGATGTAGAGCACGCCGCCGGGCACGAGGGCGCGGCGGACCAGCGCGGCGATCTCGTCGACGCGATCGAAGTGATGCAGCGAGGCGTGGAAGAAGATGGCCTCGAAGGATGCCGGTCGGGCGCGGAGGTACTCGTACGCGTCGGCCTGCTCGTAGCGGATGGGAAGGCCGGCCGCCTCGCCGGACGCGAAGGCGAGCGGCGACGGCACGATGTCGATGCCGGTGACGGAGGCCACGATGCCTCGCCTCACCAGATCGCGCTCCAGATTCCCGGGACCGCAGCCGATGCTCAGCGCGCGCGCGAACGGCATGCGCCCGGCGAGCTCGCGCCGGAACCAGGCCGTCGGCCAGAGGGCCGGATCGCCGGTGACGCGCCGGTTGATCTCCTCCCGGATGCGCGGATGGGCCATCCAGAAGTGATCCAGATGTTCGGCACCCGTGTGGTGATCGAGATCGTCCCAATACATCGCAGGTGTCATCCTGAGCGCCGCAGAGCGCGAAGGATCTCCCACCGATCAGGAGATCCTTCGCCGTCTTCGCGGCTCAGGATGACACGACCTGTTCACCAGCCACACTGCTGTCCGCGGTTCTGCACTTCCAGCCAGGTCATCAGGGGACGGAAGTAATCGACGATGGCCGTCGCATCCATCTGGCGCTGGCCGGTGAGCGCCTCCAGCGCCTCGGGCCAGGGGCGGCTCGAGCCCATCTCCAGCGTCCGCGTCAGACGCGCGCCCGCTTCCCTGTTCCCGTAGATCGAGCAGCGATTCAGCGGACCGTTGTAGCCGGCGGTCTGGCAGAGCGCTCGATGGAACTGGAACTGGAGAATGCGCGCCAGGAAGTAGCGCGCGTAGGGGACATTGGCCGGGATGTGGTACTTCGCGCCCGGATCGAAGAACTCCTCGCCGCGCGCGCCGGTCGGGGCGATCCCCTGGTACTGCGTGCGGAGATCCCACCAGGCCTTGTTGTAATCGGCGGGGCTGACTTCGCCGGAGAAGACTTTCCAGCGCCACTTGTCCATGAGCACGCCGAACGGCAGGAAGGCGATCTTGTCCATGGCGTCGCGGAGCAGGAGCGCGATGTCGGCTTCCGCCGGCGGCTCGCTCTTGATCAGGCCGATCTCGCGGAGGTATCCCGGCGTGACGGAGAGGGCGATGGTGTCGCCGATGGCCTCGTGGAAACCGTCGTTCGCACTGTCCTTGTAGAGGAATGGCCGGGTCGCATAGGCGCGCTGATAGAAGTTGTGCCCGAGCTCGTGATGGATCGTGGTGAGATCCTCCTCGGTCTCCTCGATGCACATCTTGATGCGGAGGTCGTTCTCGTCGTCGATGTCCCAGGCGCTGGCGTGGCAGACGACTTCGCGATCCTGCGGTTTCACGAAGAGCGAGCGCTCCCAGAAGGTCTGCGGAAGAGGCTCGAATCCGAGAGAGGTGAAGAAGCGCTCGCCGATGCGGACCATGCCGACGGCGTCGATGTCCTTCCGCGACTCGAGGATCTTCGTCAGGTCGTAGCCGCGGCCGGGCAGCCCGGAGGGCTCGACGAGGTCGTAGATGTTGCCCCACTCCTGCGCCCAGATGTTGCCGAGGAGGTGAGCGGGGATGGGCTGTCCGGGAGGCACGACCGCGGCGCCGTAGCGCTTCGTCAGATTCGTGCGGACGTAGCAGTGGAGCGCGTCGTAGAGCGGCTTGACCTGATTCCAGAGCCGGTCGACCTCCGCCCCGAAGGCGTCGGGGGGCATGTCGTACTTGGAGCGCCACATGGCGCCGACGTCGCGGTAGCCGAGCTCCCGCGCACCTTCGTTCATCAGGGCCACGAAGCGCGTGTAGTCGTCGCGCATCTGCGGTGAGACGGTATGCCAGCCGCGCCAGACTTCGAGGAGGCGCTTCGGATCGCGGCTCTCCCGCATGATGCGGGTGATCTCATTGATGTCGAGGCAGTCGTCGCCGGTGGCGCCGGGGGGACAGTACTTGCCGGCGCCGTACGTCGCTTCGAGCTCGGCGGCGATGCGGGTCATCTCGGCCGTCCGGGCCGGATCTTCGGGGCCGGGGGAGGTCAGTTTGAGCTTGATCAGGTCGAGCTTGCGGCGGACGTCGTAGGGAAGGTTCGGCACGTCGTCGAAGCGGGCCGCGACCTTGGCGAGGTCGACGCCGGCGTTGATGAAGCGCTCGTTCTCCTTCGCGGCGATGGCCTGCGTGTCGACGCTGATGAAGTTCGAGGCGATCCACTGCGCGCGATTCGCATCGATATTGAGCGCCGCCAGGCGCGCCTCGGCCTCGTTCACGAAGTCGATCGCATCCTGCACGGTGGGGGCGGCGGACATGGTCTCGGTCTGCGGCATGGTCTGTCTGGCCTCGGTGGTCTGGGTTGGGGATGAGGGGCCGGTCGTCGTCCCCGTCGTCGCGCACGCTGTCGTGAGCGCGACGAGAAAGACTCCGGCAACCGTGTTCAACGCGAAACGCATCGGCACCTCCGGATCAGCTTGCGCGGGCGCGCAGCGGCGGGGAGTATATCCAACGCGCCGCCGCTCCGCGCCGTATCATGGAGATGCATGCGTAAGATCATCCTCGTCCTTTCCCTTTCCCTTCTCTCCGCTTCCACCGCATTCGCCCAGCGCCACCGGATCGTCGGGCTGCCGGACGTTTCCTACGCCCTGCTGACGGGCCGCGTCGCCGATGCCGCCGAAGGCGGGGGCGTGGTCATGGCCGAGGTCTCGGCGCCGCAGAGGTTCACACGGACGTTCGGCGACGGCTTGTTCACCATGG
This sequence comes from Thermoanaerobaculia bacterium, assembly GCA_035525015.1. GTDB lineage: Bacteria > Acidobacteriota > Thermoanaerobaculia > Gp7-AA8 > Gp7-AA8 > DATLEX01. The sequence goes on from DATLFC010000080.1 coordinate 4,757, forward strand.
AGCTGCCGGTCGGGATTCCGACCGTGATCACCATCTCCCGCACCGGCTACCTGACGCTGACGCAGACAGTCACGCTGGCCGGACCGGAGAACAAAACGTTTCTTCTGCAGCCGCTGCCGACCGCGCGCATCACGACCACGACCGGCACGACGTACATCGTCGACGCCGACAGCGTCGAGTTCGGGTACGTGATCCCGTTCCTCGGTGCACGGCGTGACCGGCTCGCGAAGATGTGCCGTCCCGGCCAGGAGCCGTTCACGCTCGACCGGAGCGAGATCGACAGGATCACCGGTCCGATGCGGACGGTCACCGACGAGGCGTGCTGCGCCACCGGCCCGCTGACCGGCGCCGACTTCCAGCTGGCCACCGGCGAGACGATCACGGCGTACTTCGCCGACTCGTGCCAGCACACGCACATCCAGCTCTACGCACGCGATCACAAGACCTACGACTCGGTGTGGGTGGAGCTCAAAGACCTGCAGGAAGCGGTCATTCCGTAACGATGCAGTTTAGGAGTGCGGCGGCTTGCCGCCGCTTTGGGAGCCGCGGCTTGCCGCGGCGAAGGGCGGCGGCAAGCCGCCGCAATCCGAAAGCGGTGGCAAGCCACCGCACTCCGAAGAGCATGACACCAGCCATCGACATCGATCGGATTTTCGGCGCGCAGCGCCGCGCGCGGGAGCGTCTCGCCTCGACGACGGCGCCGGAGCGGATCGAGAAGATCCGCCGCCTCGAGGAGGCCGTGCTCGCCCGCCGCGACGAGATCCGCCAGGCGCTGCACGACGACATGCGCAAGCCGCCGCAGGAAGTCGATCTCACCGAGATCTACGCCATCGTGTCGGAAGCGCGGTTCGCGCGGCGGCGTCTCCGCCGCTGGATGCGGGCTCGCCGCGTCTCCACACCGATCGCACTCTTCGGATCGCGGTCGCGGATCGTCTACGAGCCCAAAGGCGTCGTGCTGATCCTCTCCCCGTGGAACTTTCCGTTCAATCTGACGCTCGCCCCGCTCGTCTCCGCGATCGCCGCCGGCAACGCCGCCATCCTGAAACCGTCCGAGCTCACGCCGGCCTCGAGCTCCTGCATGCGCCGCATCGTCACCGATCTCTTTCCGGAGGACGAAGTGGTCGTCATCGAGGGGGACGTGGAGGCAGGGAAGGCCCTGGTGGCGAAGCCGTTCGACCACATCTTCTTCACCGGGAGCACGGCCGTGGGACGGGAAGTGATGAAGGCGGCCGCCGCAAACCTCACCTCGGTGACGCTGGAGATGGGAGGAAAATCGCCGGCCATCGTCGATCGGTCGGCCGACGTCATGCAGGCGGCGGAGCGCATCGTGTGGGGGAAGTTCCTGAACGCGGGACAGGTCTGCATTGCCCCCGACTACGTGATCGTGGACGAGCAGATCCACGATGCATTCGTCGCCGCGGTGAAACGCGCCGTCGATGCCGCTCCGCCGGACGGAGGGACGATGATGGTCAACGAGCAGCACGCGGCGCGGGTGAATGCGCTGATCGATTCCGCCGTCTCGCAGGGGGCGACGATCGTCACCGGCGGCCGCTTCGAAGGGCGCCAGACGAAAGCGACCGTGATCACGGGCGTCCCGCTCGAGTCGGCGGCGATGAGTGAAGAGATCTTCGGACCATTGTTGCCGATCGTTCCGTTCCGCTCGGTCGACGAGGCGCTGCAGATCGTCTCGTCGCGCGGGCGGCCGCTCGTCCTCTACCTCTTCGCCCGAGACCGCGACGCGCTCCGCCGGATCAGCAGCCGTGCTGCGGCCGGCGCGACGGTCGTCAATCACACCCTGATCCACTTCTACCAGCTGAATCTGCCGTTCGGCGGCGTCGGCGAGAGCGGCATCGGCCGCGGTCACGGCTTCTTCGGTTTCGAAGCGTTCTCCAACAGCCGCGCAATCCTCGAACAGCGCATGCGATTCAGTCCCATCCAGTGGCTGGTCCCGCCCTACTCGCGGGCGAAGAATCGGCTGATCGACTTCGTGGTGCGGTACCTGTAGGTCTCGGGGCTCGGGGCTCAGGGCTCGGGGCGCATGCGCGAAGCATGGTACAACTGCGTCGTGGCCGAGCCGTTGTTCGCCAACGTCACGCGGCGTTTTCTGCTACTCCTTCTCATCGCCACCGGACTCATATGCGGGTTTGCGGCGGTGAGCTTTCACTGGCTGGTCGATTTCATGACCTCGATCCTGATCGGGCCGGCCGTCGAGCAGCAGGGCTTCCTTCGCGTCGTGGCGGTGATCGCCATACCGACCCTCGTCGCGGCCGGCCTCACGCTGGCGATGGGCCGCTTTGCACCGATGGCGTCGGGGGCGAACCTGGCGCGCGTCCGCCGGGCGTACGCCGAGGATCCGGCCCTCCTCGACTCGCGGAGCCTCGCCGCCACGGCGATCGGTACGCCGGTGTCGCTCGGATCGGGTGCGCCGCTCGGACCCGAGGGCCCGATCGTCGTGCTGTCGAGCGGCATCGCCATGATGGTGGGGCGCGTCGCCGGCATTCCGAAGCGGATGATCCGCGGCATGATCCCGGTCGGCACCGCCGCCGGCATCGCCGCGATCTTCAACACGCCCATCACCGGCGTCGTCTTCGCGATGGAAGAGGTGATGGGGAGCGCGAGCAAGGGCGTTCTCGGCGGGACGATCGTCGCCGCCGTGGCCGCGGCCGTCGTGGAGCGGATGATGCTTGGCGGCGAACCGATTCTTCGCGCCCCCAGCGGCACGTGGAGCGATCCGATGGAGCTCGCCGGATTCCTGCTCGTCGGCGTCGTGGCCGGTCTCGTTTCCGGCGCGTCCATGCGCGCGCTGGTGCGCGTCCGCGGCTCGGCGCGGAAGCGGTTCCGCTCTCCGGTGTGGCGCGCTGCCGCCGGCGGCGCGGTCATCGGGCTGATCGGTCTGTACCGTCCCGCCATCCTCGGCGTGGGCTACGAGACCACCTCGCTCTTCCTGCGCGGCGGCGGGTCGTTCGAAGAGGCGGCGCTCGATTTCGGCGCGAAGGCGTTCGCGTTCGTGATCGCGCTCGCGGCGGGGCTGGTCGGCGGCATCTTCGCGCCGTCGCTCTTCCTTGGCGCGGCGCTCGGCGCGGCCGTCGGACACGGCGCGCTGCTGATCTTCCCCGACGCGAACATCTATCCGGGCGCCTATGCGCTGGTCGGCATGGGTGCGTTCTTCGCAGGGCTGCTGCGCGTCCCGATCGCGTCGGTGCTGATCGTGTTCGAGGTGACGGGGGACTACGGACTGATTCTGCCGCTGATGCTCGCCATCGCCGTGTCGATCTCGCTCTCCCGCATCATCTCGCCGCAGACGCTGACCGAGAGGCAGATGACGGAGGAGGGGTGGCGCGAGCCCGCGGCGGCCGATCCGCTGGCGAGAATGGTCGTCGCCGACGCCATGTCGAAGGACATCGTGCACGTCACACCGGAGATGAAACTGCTCGAGGTGGCCCGCGATGTCACGCAGCGTCACCGCCAGTACCCGGTCGTCGACAAGGACGGCGGTCTGCTCGGACTGCTGCCGGGAGCGGCCATCGCGCGGGCCGTGCGCGAGTCGCTCACCGAGGACAGCGTGGCGGGCTCGGTCGAAGCAGCAAAGCTGGTCGTATCGCCTTCGGACGTGATCACCGACGTCATTCGGAAGATGCGCGACACGGGTGTCGATCGATGCCCCGTGGTCGACGAGAAGAAGAGGGTCGTCGGGTTCATCAGCCCTTCCGACATCATCCGCGTGCGGCTGCGCCCGGGGAGCGAAGACGACACGATGGACCGCCATTTCGACAGGCTGATCGGATAAGTTCCTTCCGCGCGCGAGCTCGGAATGACACTGTTTCGTCACCATTCCCGCCCGTTCTCGCGCAAATCTCGTTGTTATGGAGCGGTCATGAAGAAATTGCTCATCGTGGTTGCGATCGCCGCCTGGCCGGTCTTCGCGCAGGAAAATCTCACACGGCTGCTCCGGCAGCCGGACATCCACGGCGACCAGATCGCCTTTGTCTACGCGGGCGACATCTGGATCGCCAGTGCGCGCGGCGGTGATGCGCGCCGGCTCACGTCCGACGAGGGGATGGAGTACTTCCCGAAATTCTCGCCCGACGGCCGGACCATCGCCTTCAGCGGCGAGTACAGCGGCACGCGGCAGGTGTACGTCATTCCGGTGGAAGGGGGCGCGCCGCGCCAGCTGACCTTCTACAACGACGTCGGGCCGATGCCGCCTCGCGGGGGCATCGACAATCGCATCCTCGACTGGACTCCCGACGGCAGACAGATCCTCTTCCTGCCTCACCGCGCTCCGTGGAACGACCGGATGGCCCGGCCATACGTGGTTCCGGCGGCCGGCGGCATGGAACAGCCGCTGGCGATTCCGGAGGCGGGAGGCGGGATGTACTCGCCCGACGGAACGAAGATCGTCTACACGCCGATCGAGCGCGAGTTCCGCACCTGGAAGCGCTACCGCGGCGGACGGGCCCAGGATGTCTGGACGTACGATCTGGTGAACAACCGTGCCGAGCAGATCACCGACCATCCGGCCACGGACAACCAGCCGGTGTGGATCGGCAACACCATCTACTTCACGTCGGACCGTGAAGACGGGAAGTTGAATCTCTGGTCGTACGACACCGGCACGAAGCAGACGCGCAAGGTCACGAGCCACATGGACTACGACGTCCTCTGGCCGAGCGCGGACCGCTCGCAGATCGTCTACGAGAGCGGCGGCTACCTCTGGCGTTTCGACGCCGCGGCCGGCCGGTCGGAGCGCGTGCCGATCCGCGTCCCGGGCGATTTCAAGAACACGCTTCCCCGCTTCCAGAACGTGAAGTCGAACATCGGCTGGTACACGATCTCGCCGACGGGGGCGCGCGCCCTGTTCGAGGCGCGCGGCGACGTCTTCACCGCGCCGGCGAAGCATGGCGAGGTCCGCAATCTGACGCAGACGCCGGGCGTCCGCGAGATGGTGCCGGTGTGGTCCCCCGACGGGAAGTGGATCGCCTATCTGAGCGACAGGAACGGCGACACGTACGAGATCTACCTCCGCCCGGCCGACAGCGAGGGAGAGGAGCGGCAGCTCACGCGCGGCGGAAAGGCGTGGAAGTTCGCGCTCTACTGGTCGCCCGACAGCACGAAGCTCGCGTACGGCGACAAGGACCGGACGCTGAACGTCGTCGACGTCGCCACCGGGAACGTATCGGTCGTCGATCGCGACGAGTACGGCGACCTCACGCACTACCGCTGGTCGCCCGACAGCCGCTGGGTGGCCTACACGAAGATCGACCAGGCGTCGTGGGGATCGATTTACGTCTACTCCGTTCCGGAGAAGAAGTCGTACCGTCTCACCAGCGGCATGACCGATGACCGCGAGCCGGTGTTCGATCCGAAGGGGCGCTATCTCTACTTCCGCTCGGCGCGCGACCTCACCATGACCTTCAGCGCCTGGGAGTTCAACTACATCTACACCGATCCGACCCGCATCTACGCCGGCATCCTTTCCGCCGACGGCCCCCCGCTCCTCCTCCCTCAGTCCGACGAGGAGACCGCAGGAGGGCCGGCGTCCCCACCGGCCCCCGCCGCCGCCGGCGGCGGTGAGAAGAAGCCGGCCGAAACGGTCGTCGTGAAGATCGATCCGGCCGGTTTCGAGCAGCGCGTCCGCGCCATCCCGGGAGCCCCGGGCAACTACAGCCGCCTCGACGCCGTCGCGAGCGGAGTTCTCTACCTCCATGGCTCCAGCGGCAAGCAGTCGCTGAAGCTGTACAACATCGACGATCGGAAGGAAGAGACGGTCGTGGAGGCCGCCCGCGGTTACGAGCTTTCGGCCAACCGCGAGAAGCTGATCGTCCGGAGCGGCGACGACTACGCCATCGTCAACGCCAAACCGATGCAGAAGCCGGCCGAGAGCGCCATCGCCCTCGATCGGATGGAGATGAAGATCGACCCGCGGGCGGAGTGGAATCAGGAGTTCCACGACGCCTGGCGCATCCTCCGCGACTGGTTTTACGACCCCGACATGCACGGCGTCGACTGGAATCTGATGCGCGAGCGCTACGGACAGCTCGTCCCGCACATCGCCCACCGCGCGGACCTCGACTACATCCTCGGGGAGCTCGGCGGCGAGTTGAACGCGGGACACGTCTACGTCGAGACGCCGTCCGAATGGCAGGTCAAGCGGACCGATAGCGGGCTTCTCGGCGCGGAGATCGTCTCCGACCCATCGGGCTACTACCGTGTCCGGAAGATCTTCCCCGGCGAGAACTGGGACGACCGCTATCGTTCACCGCTCACGGAAGCAGGCGTGAAGGTTCGCGAGGGCGACTACATCCTGGCCGTCGACGGCACGTCGACGAAAGGGGTCGAAAACTTCTACCGCCTGCTCGAGAACAAGGCCAATCGCGTGGTCACGCTGCTCGTCAACTCGAAGCCGGCCACCGCAGGCGCGCACGAGGAGCGCGTCCGCCCCATCACGCAGGAGACGAATGTCCGCTATCTCGACTGGGTGAGCTCGCGGCGGGAGATGGTCGACCGTCTCTCCGGCGGTCGCATCGGCTACATCCATCTGCCCAACACCGGTCGTGAGGGGAACGAGCAGCTCTTCCGCACGTTCTATCCGCTGGCGTCGAAGGAAGCGCTGATCATCGACGACCGCTACAACGGCGGAGGGTTCATCCCCGACCGGATGATCGAGCTGCTCGATCGCGACGTGCTCAATTACATCGTGCGACGCAACGCCAGACCGACGTCGACTCCGGCGTACGTGCACGTCGGACCGAAGGCGATGCTGATCAACGGCTACTCGTCGTCGGGCGGCGATGCGCTGCCGTACTACTTCCGCAAGCGCGGGCTCGGTCCGATCATCGGAACGCGCACCTGGGGCGGCCTGATCGGCATCTCGGGCAATCCGCCTCTGATGGACGGCGGCCGTGTCACCGTCCCGCAGTTCCGCTTCCTCGATACCGAGGGCGTCTGGATGGTGGAAGGCGTAGGCGTGGCGCCCGACATCGAGGTGGTCGACCGCCCCGACGAAGTCGCCGCCGGCCGCGACCCCTCGCTCGAAAAAGCCGTG
>DATLFC010000082.1:0-2459 GCA_035525015.1 Thermoanaerobaculia bacterium
GCCGCCTGGCCGCATTCCGGCTGAGATCCCCGGGCGACGGGTAAAAGACCATCTCGGGATTCGATTCCGCGTTGAGGATGCTGCCCAGCGCGGCGATCGCCGCCGGCGGCCCCACGGCTGGCGCCAACGGCACAACCTCCACGTTCAGGGCGGCGCTGAGCACCGCGTCCACGTGCGAGTGGTCGGCGGGATCGGCCGCGACGAAGATCCTGCCGATGTCCGCGCCCCGGAAGTGTTGTCGCATGTACATGCGGGCACGGCCTACCTGGTCGATCACCGTCTGAATGTCCACCGCGGAGAGCTGCTCCTCCGCCGCGGGCGGCTCCGCGATGAACCTCACGTCGCCGCCCTGGAAGACGCAGATCACCGGCGCGCCCTGAAGCAGGATCGCGAGCGCCGCCGGATCCGGCGATCCGTTCACCTCGCGGTACAGGCGCGCCATCGCTTGCGGCAGCGCCGTCAGATGATCGAGCGGGATGCCAGCGCGGTCGAGAGTCCGCACGACGGTGTCGACTACGTGGCGGGGCGCCGCGGCCGCCAATATCTCGAGCGGCAGGACTTCCGCCCCCGTGTCCAGGTTGCGGCGCTCCGGCAGGCCCTTCTTCATCGCTATCGGGCGGCCCGTGCGCCGGTCGATGTTTCCACCGACGGCAAACGCGACGAGCGGATCGCTTATGTCGGGGAACAGCCTGCTCATCTCGCGCTCGACGATAGGCGTCAGGACGTCCGCGCCGGCCGGCGGCAGCGTCAGAAGGTGATATGAGATTCCGAAACCCCGGATCGCCGCCGTCAGCCGCACTTGTCCCGGCGCCGCGACCGGACGCAGCAGCTCGACGACCGACGCCATGGCTTCCTCGATGGTCAGCATGCCGAGCGCGACGCTGCGGTGGTCCACGATCTCCACGCCGCCCGCCCTGCGCGCGTACTCGATCAAATAGGTCCGCGCCGGGTCGATGAGCGCGCCGAAGGTGCGTACGGGTGGCCTGCTCACCTGCGTCCGATCGAGTCGTAGATGCCGAGGATGGGGAGGATGATCGCGAGCGCAACGAGCAGAACCGCCCCCCCCATGAACACGATGAGCAGCGGCTGCAATCCCGTGACCATCCGCTTCACCGCTGCGGGTACTTCACGCTCGTAGTAGATAGACGTGCGCTGGAGGGCGTCGTCCAGGTGGCCGGTGACTTCCCCGAGCGTGATGCTCCGCATCACTATGGGCGGGAACAGCGGCGACGCTCCGAACGCGACGCCGAGGGACTCGCCGCCGGTGACTCCCTCGCGCACGCCGTCGACCGCGCGCGCGATAGCCCGGTTCCGCACCATATTGGCGGTCAGCTTGAGCGACAGGATGATGTTTAATCCGGTCCGGTAAAAGAGCGAGAGGTACGTGACGAGCCGGGCCATGTTGATCTGGAGGATGAGCTCGCCGAAGATAGGCACGCGCAGCACCGCCGCGTCGATCGCGGTCGCGATGTCCTCCTGCCGGCGCGCGACCGCGAGAAGCAGCGCCGCGCCGACCGCCGCCGCCACTCCGACCAGCCAGAAGTCGCGGATGACCTCGGACGCGCCGATGACGAGCCTCGTAGCGAGCGGCAGCTCCACGGCTCGCGAGGTAAGAATCGGAATCAGACGCGGAAAGACGAATCCCACGAGCACGAGCAGCAGGCCGATGATCGCCACCACGATGATGATCGGATACGTGACGGCTTGCCGGATCTGCGATCCGAGGGTTTCCTGCCAGTCCAGGTGCTTCACGAGCTGTTCCAGGACGAAGTCGAGCTGTCCGCTCGCCTCGCCCGCCTCGACGGTGCTCACGTAGAACGAATCGAAGGCCTTCGGGTGCTCGCGCATCGCCTCCGAGAGGCTCTTTCCCTCGAGCGACATCGTGTCGCGCATCTCCGCGACGATCTTCCGCAACAGCTTGGATTCCAGCCGGGGCTCGACGTCGGTCAGCGTCGTCATGATCGGCAAGCCGACTCGCGCGGATCCGGCCATGTACTCGATGAGCGCGAGCAGCTGCTTGCGCGGCACCTTTCCGTCCGCCTTCCTGGCCGGCGCCGGCTTTTCCGCGGGACGGCTGCGCACGAGATACGCGCCGTTCTGCCGGAGGCGCTCGGCGAGATCCTCCTCGCTCGTCGCCGCCATCGTTGCCTTCTCGACCTGGCCGGTCGAGGTCAGGGCTTCGTACCAGAAATGCGGCAACGTCGGTTCCCTAGGCCGCGATCACGCGGATCAGCTCGTCCAGACTGGTCACGCCGGCTTTGACCTTGGCGATTCCGTCGTCGAACATTGTCGGGCGGCGCGACACGCGGTGGATCTCTTCCGCGGGCCTGCGCTCGTAGATCACGCTCGAGAGGTTCTCGTCCACCGGCAGGAACTCGAAGATGCCGATGCGGCCGCGATAGCCGGTCTGCCTGCAGTTGACGCATCCCTTCGGTCCCCAGAGCGGCTCGTCGCCCAGC
>DATLFC010000100.1:0-4083 GCA_035525015.1 Thermoanaerobaculia bacterium
TCGCCGCGCGCGGGTGATCGCGTGGTACGTTAAGACCGACGGAAGCAACGAAGCTGACGAACACCAGCACGCCGAGTTACGTTTGTGGTCACGCCGTTGAGTCAGGGTGGCTCTTGGTGTCGAGCATCGTCTATTGGTCGCTGCGTTCCTCGACCGGCCTGCTCCCGACCCTGGTTCTGCGGCCCTCAGGCATCGCTCGATACTCCCAATACGCGACGCGGCCGTTCCACTTCCGAGGCTCGAAATGCGAGATGTGCCGATCCTACCGTGCGCAGCTGTCCGAGTCGTGCGTTCATCAGTTCGAAAGCGGATTCGTGTTTCCGTATGCGCCTTTACTGTGGTGGCCACGCGAGGAGCCTTTTCGCCCGACGTTTCTTTACCCGATTGTCCGCCGTAGCAAGGATGGCGGCGAACCGGAGACGGTCTTCGCGCCCAAGCGACTCATCGTTTCAATCTCGGACGCGCGCTGTCCGGCACGGCGATGCCTTCTTTGTTCAGGAGTTGAGGTTCTGCCGAGTATGCTTTCACCATGAGGTGGCTTCGATGGTTCCTGGCCGGCGCGGCTGCCGTCCCCGCGTTTCACCAGCTGGCGCTCGCCGTCCTCTACGCCTCCGCCATCGTGGCGCGGCAACCTTTCTCGATGGAGCCGACCAGACCGTTCGGCGTGCCGCAGGTGATCTCGCTCGCGTTCTGGGGCGGCGTGTGGGGGCTCATCCTCGGGCTGATTCTGCTTCGCCGCACGTCGGGCGCCGCCTTCTGGCTCACCGCGCTCGTCTTCGGTGCGATTGCCCCGACGCTGGTCGCGATCTTCGTCGCTGCGCCGCTCAAAGGACAGCCTGCAGGCGGAGGCGCCACCGCATTTCTGATCGGCGGCCTGCTGAACGGCGCCTGGGGGACCGGAACCGCGGCGTTCTACCGGGTCTGGTCCGGCAGGAGTTGACTCCGGGCCGGGGCAGGGGGCATCATCATGGCCGGTCTTTTCACCAACAACTTGTCCGTGACGCGCCCTCCACTCTCTCCGCCGGCGCGCGCACAGGGACCCGGCCGATGATTCCGGTGCAACGCGATTTTATCGATCTTCGCATCCGCGCAGAGGTGCTCGAGCTGTGCGACGACCACGACGGCGCGGAGAAACTGCGCGCCCTTTCACTCGAGATCGCCCGCGAAGTCGATCTCACCTGTTACGGATATCAGCTCCTGTGGCGCAATCGCGTCAACGAAGCGATCCGTCTGCTCGAGTACAACGCGTCGAAGCATCCCGATTCGTGGAACGCGTGGGACTCGCTCGGCGAGGCGTTCTCCCATGGGGGTGACCTCCGCCGCGCCGTGGAATGCTACGGGCATGCGTCGCGGCTGGTGGAAGACGAACAGGAGCGCCTCCGCATCGAGTGCACTCTCCGCGACCTCGTCGCGCTCGGCGCCATCGCGTCGTAGAATCGGCGGCCGATGCCGCTGGTTGAGATTACGCTGCGCGCCGGCCGCTCGCCGGAGCTGGTCCGCCTCGTCGGCGATGCCGTCCACGAGGCCCTGGTCGCCGAGGCGAACGTCCCGGCGGACGATCGTTTTCAGATTTTTCACCAGGTCCCGGCCGATGCGCTGATCGCCCATCCTTCCTATGGCGGGGTGAGCCGTAGCGAGGAGCTGGTCGTCATCCGGATCACCCTGAACGCCGGGCGGACGACCGAGGTGAAGAAGAGGTTGTACGCGGACATCGCCCGGCGCCTCGGGCAGGCCGCCGCGATCCGCCCGGACGACGTGTTGATCTGTCTGGTCGAGACTTCCAGGGAGAACTGGTCGTTTGGCGGGGGTGTGGCGACCTATGCGTGAGCCCCGAGCCCCGATCCTGTAGAATGCGCGGCGTTTTCCCGGTGTTGTCCCCGCTCGTGACCTAGGGCGCGCTCGCGCGTCACACGAGAAACAGGCCTTTGCCCATGGCCTCCCACACCATATGACACGACTTCGATTCCTCACGCTGGCGGTTTCTCTTGTGGCCGCCACCGCCGTCTGGGCGCAGGAGCAGCAGCCCGAGCCCCAGCCACAGAGACCGCGCCCGGGCACCATCCTCGACACACCTTCGCAGGGACGCATCACCGAGGCGCCGGAACGGCTGGTGACGCCCGAGGGGGTGCAGACGGTGGAACGGTTCGAGGCGGTCGGCAACATCACCGTTGCCAGCGACACGATCCGGGTCTACCTCGGCATCATGCCCGGTGAGGGGTACGATCCCGCCGCGCTGCAGCGCAACTTCCTGAATCTCTGGCAGACCGGACTGTTCGACGACATCCGCATCGAGACCGAAGAGGGGGAGATTGGTGTCATCGTCCGGGTGATCGTGAAGGAGCGGCCGCGGATCGGCGCGGTGGAGTTCCGCGGCAACAAGGAGCTGGCCACCGCCAAGATCAACGAGGCGCTGGAGCGGGAGCGGATCGACCTGCACATCGGCAACACGATCGAGCAGACGCTGGTGCGCCGCGCGGCCGAATCGATCCGCCGCGCCTACAGCGAGGGAGGCTTCGAGGGCGTCACGGTCAGTACATCGGTCGAGAACATGATTGATCCGGCCGATCGCAGGATCGTCTTCCACATCTCCGAGGGAATGAAGGCGCGGGTGGCGGAGATCGAGTTCACGGGGAACCAGGTGTTCTCCGACCGGACGTTGCGCGGAGTGATGAAGGAAGTCAAAGAGCACGCCCTGGTCAGCTGGGTCCGGAAGAAGAACCTCTTCATCCCGTCGAAAATGGATGAGGACCTGGAGCGGCTCAAAAACTACTACCAGGATCACGGCTACATGGACGTGACGTTCGGCGAGCCGAAGCTGGAGACGATCAGGCGCAATCGGGTCCGCGTCACCGTGTCGATCAAGGAAGGCGGCATCCACAAGTTCGGGACGGTGACCGTTGCCGGGAACGAGCTGTTCACGAACGAGCAGATCATCGGCGACTGGCCGCTGACCGAAGGGGAGACGATCCGGCGCCAGCCGATCCAGAACCGCGCCGAGGCTTTCGGCGAGGCGTACCGCATGCGCGGCTACATCTACGCCTACGTGAATCCGATCTATACCGAGCGTCCCGGTACGGGCGACGTCGTGGACGTGCACATCGAGGTCTTCGAGGGCGATCAGTTCCGCCTCGGCCGTCTCGAGTTCCAGGGCAACACAACCACCAAGGACAAGGTTCTCCGCCGCGAGATCTACCTCGAAGAAGGTCAGATCATGAACATGGAGAACTTCAAGCAGAGCCTCTACAAGCTCGGGCAGCTCGGGTTCTTCAAAGTCACGGAGAACCCCGACTTCAAGGTGAATCAGGAGACCAAGACGGTCGACATCACCGTGAAGGGCATCGAGGAAGGGAAGAACGACATCCAGTTCGGCGGCGGATATTCGGAGGGAGGCGGCGCATTCATCCAGGCGATGTTCGCGACGCGGAACTTCCTTGGCGAGGGGGAGAACTTCTCGTTCGGGTATCAGCGCGGGAACCGCATCAATTACCTCAATGTCTCGTACGCCGACCCCTGGTTCCTCGACACGCCGAACAGCCTCGGAGTCAGCCTGTTCAACAGCGACACCCGTTACCCGGAGCGGTACGGCTTCGATGCCACGCGGCGCGGCGCGACGGTGGCCTACGGCTACCGGGTCGGCCGCTTCGACAGCCTCTCGTTCCTCTATGGTCTGGAGCGGGCGCAGACCCGCTACGAGTTCACGACTCCGCCCGACGAGCAGGGGAACGTGCCGATCTCGCAGGTGGCGGATTACACCTTCACCATGTCCTCGATCGTGCCGGCGTACCGGTACGACTCGCGCGACAACCCCTTCGATCCGATGCGCGGCTCCAGGATCTCGGCCGCGGTCGCATACTCCGGCGGCCCGCTGGGGGGCTCGATCGAGCTGCTGAAGCCGACCCTCACGCTCACCCGCTTCTTCCGCCTCAACCGGCGAAGCGCGTTCAGCGTGAACCTGGAGGGGGGCTACATCCACCCGCTGGGCAGCAACTGCGCGCACACCTACGCGGAGCGGGAGCGGAATCAGCAGGATCTCTGCGTTCCGGAGCTGGAGCGGTTCACGGTGGGGGGCGAGTACTCGGTCCG
>DATLFC010000188.1:0-18820 GCA_035525015.1 Thermoanaerobaculia bacterium
CTCTGCCAGAAGATCGGCCGCCGCTTTTCCGAACTGCGAGGCGATGATGCGGTCGTAGGGGATGGGAGAGCCGCCGCGCTGGATGTGGCCGAGGACGGTGACGCGGATCTCGAGCTCGATCTGCTGCATGATCTCCGCGGCGACCTGATAGGCCACGCCGCCGAGGCGCCGGCTGGTCTTGTCGAGGTACGTCGCCTCTCCCCCTTCCCGATGCGCTCCCTCCGCCACCACGATGATGTCGAAGTTCGCGCCTTCACGCTGCCGTTCCCGGATCGTGTTCACGATCTCTTCCGCCCGGTAAGGGATCTCGGGAATCAGAATGATGTCCGCTCCGCCGGCGATGCCGCTGTGCAGCGCAATCCAGCCGGCGTCGCGCCCCATGACTTCCAGGATCATGACGCGGTCGTGGCTCTCGGCCGTGCTGTGCAGCCGGTCGACGGCGTCGGTGGCGACCTCGACCGCGGTCATGAATCCGAACGTGTAGTCGGTGGCCGCCAGGTCATTGTCGATGGTCTTCGGCACCGCCACAATCGGCACTCCCCGCTCGAAGAGGCGGTTCGCGATTTTCAGCGTGCCGTCGCCGCCGATGGCGATGATGCCGTCGATCCCCATCTTGCCGATGTTGTCGATCACCGCCTGCGAGCGATCCTCTTTCTTCCCGTCGACGCCGGGATACTCGAACGGATTACCTCGATTGGTGGTTCTGAGCAGCGTTCCCCCTTTTGGAAGAATGCCGCGGATCGACTCGGCGGTGAGCGGGATGGTGGCGCCGGTCATCAGCCCTTCGAAGCCGAGCTGAACGCCGAGAACGCGGAAGTCGTGGTCGCGGGTGCCCGTCCGGACGGCGGCGCGGATGACGGCGTTGAGGCCGGGGCAATCGCCGCCGCCGGTGAGGATGGCGATCCGTTTCTTCTTCACTTCGGGCGCGAAGCGTAAACGATTACAGGCTGTGTCGCCAGCGGGTGATCTCCCTCATAGACCAACCTCATCTGGCACCCGTGTTGCTCCTGTGACCCTCGGATCGGCTCGTGGTGAGCGGATCGACACATCTGGAGGAAAAATGAACATCATCGGGTGGCTGCTCTTTGGTCTGGTGGTCGGCGCGATCGCCAAGCTCCTCATGCCTGGCCGTGATCCCGGCGGCTGGATCGTCACGATTCTTCTCGGCATCGCCGGCTCGTTCGTCGGTGGCTTCCTGGCCACGACGCTTCTCGGACGAGGCGACTCGACTGCAGGCTGGATCGGCTCGATCATCGGCGCGATGCTGCTCCTGCTCATCTATCGCATGATCGTAGGGCGCCGTCGTACCGTCTGACCCCGGGGGTGGCGGGTGGCGGGTGACGGGTGACGGGAAGGACCGTCACTCGTCGCCCGTCACTCGTCACCCATCACCTGCCCTTCTCCTCCTCCTCCACCGTTCTCCGTTCCGTTACGGAACAATCGAGCGCCTTTTCGCGTCTGAAGGGTGTAGCAGCGCCCGCCATCCACTGGCACCGGCGCTGCAGCCGGGAGAAAATGTCCCGGCTCTGACCTCACATCGATCCCCGGTATCAGGAGGAATCACAACAATCATGAGTCATTCGACCAAACGCATCATGTCGACGACGGCGATCGTCATCGCGTCCGTTGCATTCGGCGTCCTCGTCAGCGCGGACCTGGGGCTGATGCCGGTGACGCGCGCCCAGACGGCGCCGATCCAGACCGCGCAGGGTCCCGTCGTCTCGATGACGATCCCCTCGTTTGCCGACGTGGCCGAACGCGCCAATCCCGCCGTCGTGTCGATCGCCACCACGGAGATCGTCAGGACGCCGCAGCAGCGGCGCCGGTTCGGCATCGATCCATTCGAGTTCTTCTTCCCCGATCCGCGCGATCCAGGACGGCAGCAACAGCCGGATGACGACGCGCGCCGCCAGATGAGCGGCGGCTCCGGTTTCATCATCTCCCCCGACGGCTACATCCTCACGAACAACCACGTCGTCGAGAACGCCTCGAAGGTCGAAGTCTCGTACGGCTACGACGAGAACGGCTACGGAGGGAGAACGATGCCGGCGACGATCGTCGGCCGCGATCCCGCCACCGATCTCGCTCTGCTGAAGATCGAGGGGTCGGCCTTTCCAACGCTTCCTCTCGGTGACTCCGACCGCATCCGCCGCGGCGACTGGGCCATCGCCATCGGCAGCCCCTTCCAGCTGAACAACACGCTCACGGTCGGGGTCATCTCCGCGAAGGGGCGCGCGCTCGGCATCAGCGACGCCACGCGCTCCTTCGAGAACTTCATCCAGACCGACGCTGCCATCAACTTCGGCAACTCCGGCGGGCCGCTGCTGAACATCAGCGGCGAGGTCATCGGGATCAACACCGCCATCCGCGGCGGGCTCGCCCAGGGCCTCGGCTTCGCCACGCCGGTCAACATCGCCCGGCGGCTCCTCCCTCAGCTGAAGGAAGGCAAGGTGACACGCGGCTACCTCGGCATGGAGATCCGCGAAGTGACCGAGGACATCCGCGAAGCGTGGAGCCTGCCGGCCGGAACGACCGGCGCGCTGATCAATCGCGTGACTCCGGGCCGCCCCGCCGACAAGGCCGGCCTCCAGCACGGCGACATCGTCGTGGAGATCGACGGGCGGCCGATCCGCACCAACCGGGAGCTGATCGACTACATCTCGTATCTCCCCGTCGGAACCAACGTCCGCATCACCTACATCCGCAACGGCGATCGCCGCACCACGACCGCGAGAACGGCCGAGCGGCCGCCGGACGATCAGATCGACGAGACCTCCGAGCCCGGCATCGCGGAGCCGGTCCAGAACCGGCTCGGCATGGCGGTGCAGGACCTGACGCCGCAGGTGCGGCAGATGCGCGGCATCGACGAGTCGGTCCGCGGCGTGCTGGTGACCAGCGTCCGCAACGTCTCGCCGGCCGGAGAGGCCAACATTCAGGAAGGCGACGTCATCATGGAAGTGCACGGCGAGCGCATCACGAATATCGAACAGTTCCGCCGCGCCATCGAGCGGTTCCAGAGCGGCCAGAAGATCCGCATGTACGTCACCACGCCCGCACGCGCCCGTGGCGACGGATTCACGCGGTTCACGATTCTCACCGTGCCGTAGCGCGGCCGCCCACACAAGTCCGTGCCTTCTCCCCGCGTGCGGGGAGAAGGTGCCGCGAAGCGGCGGATGAGGGGTCGCGATCGCAGCCCCTCACCCGGCCCTTCGCTACGCTCAGGGCCACCCTCTCCCCGCTCGCGCGGGGAGAGGGCCCCTTATGCCAAAGCGTCCGTCTGCTAGCATCGCCGCCGCGTGAACAACGAGCATTTCATGCGGCACGCTCTCGAGCTGGCCGAGCAGGGGCGCTACACGGTCAGCCCGAATCCGATGGTCGGCTGCGTCCTGGTCCGGGAGGGGACGGTCATCGCCGAGGGGCTTCACCGGAAGGCAGGCGAGGCGCACGCGGAGATCGATGCGCTCGGCCGCTGTCCCGACGCGCGCGGCGCGACGATGTACGTGACGCTCGAGCCGTGCTCCCACCACGGCCGGACCCCGCCCTGCTCGGACGCGGTGATCGCGGCCGGGGTGCGCCGCGTCGTCGTCGCCATGACCGATCCGCACGACCTGGTGCACGGGCGCGGAATCGAACGGCTCCGCGATGCCGGCATCGAGGTCACGACGGGAATCTGCGAAGCGGAGGCGCGCCGCCTCAACGAGAAGTTCCTCTGGAGCGCGACGCAGAAGCTGCCGTTCGTTCTTCTGAAAGCCGCCATGACCTTCGACGGGAAGCTGGCCACGGTTTCGGGCGACAGCCAGTGGATCACGACGGAGCCGGCGCGCGAGCGAAGCCTGGCGCTGCGCGAGGAGTACGACGCCATCCTCGTCGGGAGTGGCACGATCAAGGCGGACAACCCGCGCCTCACGCGGAGGCTCGGCCTGGCCGGCACGCCGTGGACGCGTGTGGTCCTCGACGGTGACGGGGAGATCCCCGCGCACGCGCAGGTGCTCGGCGACGGCGGCAGAACACTGCTTTACACCTCCTCGCCTCCGCTCGATCGCCACCCCGGAGTCGAGGTGATCACCGCGGAAGCGCGCCTCGACCTGCGCAACGTGCTGGGAGAGCTGCACGCGCGCGGGATCCATTCGGTGATCGTCGAGGGAGGATCGGTCGTGCACGGCGAGATCATCGCCCGCTCGCTTTGGCAGAAGATGATCGTGTTCGTCGCGCCGATGGTCGTCGGAGGGCGCGACGCGCCGTCGATCTTCTCTTCGCCGCCGGTGCAGCGATTGACAGACGCGCACCGGTTTCGATTTGATCGCGCCGAGTTCGTCGGGCGCGATCTGATGCTCGTCGCTTATCCTGCCTAGGAACCGATGTTCACCGGGATCATTCACGAAAGCGGCGTCGTCGAGGCACTCGAGCACCTCGACTGGGGAGCGCGGCTGCGCATCCGCACGACCGGCGAATCACCGCTCCAGCGGGGGGAGAGCCTCGCCGTCAACGGGGTCTGCCTGACCGTGCTGCCGCAGCCGAACGGGACGCTGCTCACGGACGTCTCCAGCGAGACTCTCAGCCGGACGACGCTCGGCGGGCTCGCCGCCGGCGATCGCGTCAACGTCGAGCGGGCGCTCGCGATGGGCGACCGGCTCGGAGGGCACCTGGTGCAGGGGCACGTCGACGCCACCGGCTCCCTCGTCTCGATCGCCGCCGAGGGGGAGTTCTCCGTCTACCGCTGGAGCTACCCGGCCGAATACGCGGAGCTCGTCGTGACCAGGGGATCGATCGCCGTGGACGGCGTGTCGCTCACCATCGTCGAGCCGAACGACACGACGTTCGGCGCGGCGCTCATCCCCGAAACGCTCCGGCGGACGAACCTCGGCTCCGCGCGCGTCGGGGAGAACGTGAACCTCGAGTTCGACATGGTTGCCAAATACGTCCGGAGCCTCGTGGCACCGTATCTGCCGCGCAAGGGCTCCTCTTGATCGTCTATCGCAAAGCGGCGCCGCTCCGGATCAAGCGCGCGGCGGCGCCGGAGCCGCCGTGGTGGTTCGCCACCGCCCTGGCGCCGTACGGCCCACGCCGGGCCACACCGGTGGCGGTCGACTATCTGGACCTCCGCGCGTCCGGCGCGGAGAGGGTGGATGTCGCGGTCGCGGCGGACGTCCGGGACGACCTCGAGCGCACGTCCACGCGGATCGCCGGGCCGGTCCTGATCGACGCGGCGGAAGTTGCGGAGACGATCTTCCGCCGCGGAGCGGAGGCGCTGGCGCTCATGGCCGAGTGGAGCCTGCCGGCGGCGATGCTTCTGTCGACGCGGGGGGAGCCGCTCCGGATCGAAGAACGAACGATCCTCGCCGCCTGGCCGCTCGAGATCGACGCGTTGGAACGACAAGCCGCCATACTTCGCGGCACCGACTGGGGAATGGCCGTCCCGGTCATGTTTCCGGCCACGACCGACCTGGCCGCACTCGACCGGCTCTGCAGTCTGGCCGCCGGCAACGGGGCGCGCTTTTTCGCCGCCATCCCGGTCGAGATCGACGCAACCGCGAAGCAGGCACTGGCCCGCTCGTTGACGCTTCCGGAGGACGACGAGACGTATCAGCACCTCTTCCACGCCAATCTCGAGCCGGTGCATGTCGCGACGGAGCGGCACATCGCCGCCCTCGCTGCTGCCGCCGGACTGGAAGACTTCGTCGTCCCTCCGCGGTGGGGCGAGCCGGCGAACTGGAACGCCGCGGTAGTGCTCACGCTGACGGCGACGCGCATGCTGGCGATGCAGAGGGATACGGAGATGGCGGGGGCGCTGGCGCGCTCGGCACGTCTGGTGGCCGAGCTCGAGAAGCCGCTGGTCCGCATCGCCGAGGCGGCGCCGCTGTCGATCATCGAGGCGCTCGACCCGACCAGCGTGGAGATTTTGACGGACTGGGCGGCGGGGCGTGACTCGGCGTTTGTGCAGCAGGTCAATGCGAGATGGAGACTTCGGCGCGATGCGGGGATGAGGGGGGGAAGGATGAAGGATGAAGGATGAAGGATGAAGGATGAAGGCACCCGATCCTTCATCCTTCATCCTTCATCCTTCATCCTTTTCCTTCATCCTTTCTCATGCGTCACCTTCACCCTGGTCTTGATCCCGCCGCGCACGTAAAAATCGCCTTCCACCTCGATGTAGCGGGGGTCGAGCGCGGCGATGAGATCGCCGGCGATCTGGTTCGTCACCGCTTCGTGGAACGTCCCTTCATCGCGGAATGACCAGAGGTAGAGCTTCAGTGATTTCAGCTCCACGCAGCGCTGGTCGGGGGTGTAGCGGATCCGGATCGTGGCGAAGTCGGGCTGCCCGGTCATCGGGCAGAGACAGGTGAACTCCGGCGCCTCGAAGGCGATCTCGTAGTCGCGCTCGGGATTGGGGTTGGGGAACGTCTCGAGTTTGCGGGTGGGCTTGGCGGCCATCAGCGCTTCGGCGCGGCGCCGCCCATCAGCTTCTGGTTCAACTCCTTGATGCGCTCCTGCAGCTGCCCCACCTTGGCCTGCGCCTCGGAGCGGAGCCTCTCCAGCTCGCCGCGGAGGCGGGCCACTTCCTCGTCCTTGCCCGACGACTGCTGCGGCGCGCTGTTCTGGCGGAGGAGCTCGATGTCCTGCCGGAGCGTTTCCATCTCCTCGTCCTTTTCGGCGAGACGCTGCCGCCATTGGCCTTCCTGCTCCTCATAGAGGCGCTTGATGTCCATCAGCTCGGTGATCTGCGAGAAATCGGAATAGCTCGGGGCCATGTTTCCTCCCTGGCGGACGCGCTCTTCGATCTGCGGGAAGAGCTTGCGAAGCTTCAGCGAAAGATCGTCGGGGTCGCTGGAGAGCTCCATGGCGTCCTGGTAGGTGATCTTCTGGTGAACCAGCAGCGCGACGAGCGACTGATTCATCGACTGCATCCGGTACAAGCCGACCGAGCTCTCGATCTCCTCGAGGATGTCCTTCGTGAGACCGTCTTCGACGAGCTTGGCGACTCGCGGCGAGTTCTTGAGCACTTCGACCGACGCCGTCATCTTCCCTTCCCGGGTCTTGATCAGCTTGAGGGAGATGATGGCACGGAGGACCAGGGCGAGCTGGGAGCGGATCTGCTTGTGCTGGTCGGCCGGGAAGGCGTCGATGATGCGGTCGATCGTCTGCGCGGCGTTGTTCGTGTGCAGGGTCGAGAAGACGAGGTGCCCGGTCTCCGCGGCGGTGAGGACGGTCTGCATGGTCTCGAGGTCGCGCATCTCGCCGACCATCACCACGTCCGGATCCTGACGCATGGAGTTGCGCAGCGCCTCCTTGAAGTTCGGCGTATCGGTGCCGACTTCGCGCTGCGAGATCGCAGCGACGCGGTCGATGAACAGAAACTCGATCGGATCCTCGATTGTGACGATGTGCAGCGGCTCGCGCCCGGCGATATCGGAGATCATCGCCGCCAGCGTGGTCGACTTGCCGGAGCCGGTCGGCCCGGTGACCAGGACCAGGCCGTCGGGAAGTTTCGTCAGATCGTGGATGGCGATCGGCAGCTCGAGCTCGTCGATCCCCTTGATCTGAATCGGGATCCGGCGGAACACGCCGCCGACCGTGCCGCGCTGCATGTACATGTTGCCGCGGAAGCGCGCCACGCCGGGGACGCCGTAACCGAAATCGACCGACTGGAGGGCGTCGAACTTTTCGCGCTGCGGGCGGTTCAGAATCGGCAGCAGGATCTTCTCGAGTTCACCGGGCTTGAGAGCCTCGGAGCCGGGGATCGGGATCAGCCGTCCCCGCACGCGGATCAGCGGAGGCCGCATCGGCTTGAGGTGCAGATCCGACGCTTCCTGCTTCGCCATGTAGACGAGCATGTCGTTGAGCGTCGGCGTCGGCTGCTGCGCCGGCTGGGCGGCAGCGGGCGTCTGGGCGGTCATTGACCGGGATTATACGCACACCCTCCACCATGCAACCGTGACGTACAACCCCCTGCCCGACCGTGACGTGCGGGCGGGTGGTCACCGTTTCAACACGCTGTCGAGGATCATGAGAAACGCTTCCTGCTGCCTGGTCTCGGTCTTGTTGATCACGGCGATGGTCTCGCCGATCCGGAAGCGCTGGTGCAGCTCATCGGCCGAGTGGGAGGAGGTGACGACGATGCGCTGCGGGCTCAGCCCCTTCTGCCGCGCGTAGTCGACGAACTTCTTTCCGTCCATGCCCGGCATCTCCAGATCGACGATCAGCAGATCGATCGAGGCGTCGATCTTCGGCAGCGCATCGTAAGGGTGCTCGAACGTCTCCACCTTCGCCACCTCCGGATAACGGTCGCCGATGAAGCGCGACCAGAGATCGCAGTAGGCAGCGGAGTCATCGACGATGACGATCCTCTTGCTCTTCATCGGCTGCCGTACCGGACCTCTCCGCCTACGATCGTGGCCGCGACCCGTCCGCGGACGGTGCGGCCGATGAACGGCGAATTGGATGCCTTCGACACGAAGGTGGCCGGAACGTCGAACTTCGCATCGAGGTCGAGCAGCGTCACGTCCCCCAGCGATCCCGGCTTCAGCGTTCCGCCGGGCAGACTGAACACGCCGGCCGGCCCGCAGGAGAGAAGCTCGATCAGACGCGGAAGCTTGATGACCTTCGTACGGACCAGCACGTCGTGCGACACGGAGAACGCGGTCTCGAGGCCGATCACGCCGAACGGGGCGAGGTCGAACTCCACGTTCTTTTCGTCGAAATGATGCGGCGCGTGATCGGTGGCGATCGCATCGATGGTCCCGTCGGCGATGGCCTCGAGGATCGCCTCCCGGTGCTCCTTCGCGCGAAGAGGCGGGTTCATCTTCAGGTTCGTGGAAAACGACTGCACGCTCTCGTCCGTCAGCGCCAGATGATGCGGCGTCACTTCGCAGGTCACCTTCAGGCGCTCCTTCCGAGCGCGGCGCACCGCTTCCACGCTTCCGGCCGTCGAGAGATGCGCGATGTGGAGATGTCCGCCGGTGAGCCGCGCCAGGATGACGTCGCGCGCGACCATGGTCTCTTCCGAGGCCGCCGGGATGCCCTGCATCCCGAGGAGCGTCGAGTAGTAGCCCTCATGCATGACGCCGCCCTCGTTCAGGTCCGCGTCCTCCTCGTGGGCGATGACGGGCATGCCGAGCATGGAGCAGTACTCCATGGCCCGGCGCATGAGCTGGGCGTTGGCGACCGGCCTCCCGTCGTCGCTGACCGCCACGCAGCCGGCCGCGTGCAGGTCGGCGAGCTCGGCGAGCGCCTCACCGGCCAGACCCTTGCTCACCGCGCCGACCGGATAGACGCGGCAGGCGCCGTTCCGCGCCGCTTCGGCCAGCACCATCTCCGTCACGGCGCGCTCGTCGTTCGGCGGTACGGTGTTGGCCATCGCGCAGACGGCGGTGAAGCCCCCGGCCACGGCGGCCCGGGTACCGGTGGCGATCGTCTCCTTCTGCTCCTGTCCCGGCTCGCGAAGATGCGTATGGAGGTCGATGAAGCCGGGGGAAACGATGAGACCGTCCGCATCGAACACCGGGACACCGGCCTTGATTTTCCTCTCGACTTTCGTCACGGAGCCGTCCTCGATCAGGACATCGAGCTTCGAGTCGAGCTCCTGGCTCGGATCGACGACCCGGCCGTTGGTGATGAGCAGGTTCATTCCGTGAGGTGGCCTCCCGAGAGCAGATACAGCACCGCCATCCGTACGGCCACGCCGTTCGTCACCTGCTCGAGAATCACCGAGTACGGGCCGTCGGCCACGTCGGACGCGATCTCCACGCCGCGATTCATCGGGCCGGGATGCATCACCACCACGTCTTCCCTGGCCCGCCGCAGCCGCTCGGGCGTGAGACCGAAGGTGTTGTAGTACTCGCGCAGCGACGGGAAGCTGAGCTTCCCCTGCCGCTCCAGCTGGATGCGTAACATCATCACCACGTCGGCGCCCTCCAGCGCCTCGTCGAGCGAATGGACCACCCGCACGTTCATCCTCTCGATCTCCGCCGGGATGAGCGTGGGGGGGCCGGCCAGCGTCACGTTCGCCTTCATCTTCGTCAGGAGGTGAATGTTCGAGCGGACCACGCGTGAATGCGCGATGTCGCCGATGATCGAGACGTTCACACCCTGCAGGCGCCCGATACGCTCGCGGATGGTGAAGGCGTCCAGCAGCGCCTGCGTCGGATGCTCGTGCGCGCCGTCGCCGGCGTTGATCACCGACGCCGGGAGCCGGTCGGCGAGCATCTTGGGCGACCCGGGATGCTTGTGGCGGATGACGATCATGTCAGGATGCATCGCCATCAGGTTGTCCACGGTGTCGATGAGGGTCTCCCCTTTCTCCACCGCCGACCCCGACGCGCCGAAGTTGAGCGTGTCCGCCGAAAGCCGCTTCTCGGCGATCTCGAAGGAGACGCGCGTGCGCGTCGACGCCTCCATGAAGAGGTTGATGACGAGCTGCCCCCGCAGCGCCGGGACCTTCTTCACCGGCCGTTCCGACACCTCCTTGAAGCCCTCGGCGGTGTCGAGGATGAGCGTGATCTCTTCCGGCGTGAGCGGCTCGATGCCCAGTAGGTCTTTGGAGCGGAGTGCGGAGGAAGTTGTTCTCATGCGAGCGACGTTAACCGTCACTTCTCCATGAGAAGGACTTCATCTTCTCCATCGGTCTCCAACAGCTTCACTTTGATCACCTCGGCGGAATCGGTCGGCACGGTCTTGCCGATCACATCGGCGTGGATGGGAAGCTCGCGGTGCCCGCGGTCGACGAGGACGGCCAGCTGCACCGCTTTCGGCCGGCCGAAGTCGATCAGCGCGTCGAGCGCGGCCCGCACCGTACGGCCGGTGTAGAGCACGTCGTCGACGAGAACGACGACCTTGTCGTCGATCGGTTCCGGCAGCTTGGTCGGTTTCACCACCGGCTGCGGCGCGATCGTGGTCAGATCGTCGCGATACAGCGTGATGTCGATGATCCCGAACGCGACCGGCTGCCCTTCCAACTGCTCGATCTCGCGGGCGATGCGCTCGCCGAGGGGAACGCCGCGGCTGCGGATGCCGACGATCATCAGGTTCTCGACCCCGCGGTTGCGCTCCACGATCTCGATGGCCATCCGCCGGATCGCTCGATTCATCCGGGCCGCATCCAGCAGTCGTTTTTTGACGTTCATCAGACGCGAAAAGGCGGCGGGATCGTAGCACGAAGTGGCGGCGCCGCGAGGTCGGCACCTTCCCTGCACGAACGGAAGGGCATGGCCAAACCGAAGATCCTCATTGTCGAGGACGATTCGGACGCCCGCAGGCTCTACGCCCTCGGGCTCAATCAACGCGGCTTTGAGGTCAAGCTCGCCGCGAACGGCGCCGAAGCGGTCGAGCGGATCACCAGCGGAGAAAAGCCCGACGTCATCCTCCTCGACTGGCTGATGCCGCTCATGGACGGCCGCGAAGTCCTGGACCGGCTCGGTACCGACCGCGCCACGGCCACCATTCCTGTCATCGTCATCAGCGGCCAGCCCGCCCCCGGCAGCCTCGATTCCAGGATCCAGTGCTGGATGACCAAACCGGTAACGATCGAGGAGCTGGTCACGCAGATTCAGCGCCCCAGGAACGGGGCCCTGGCCCTCCCCTGCTAGAATCCATGCTTCATGGCCAAGATCTTCTTCGTCGGCCTCGACGGGACGGAGAAAAGTTACCGGTTGCAGACTCATCGGCCGTTCACGGTGGGCCGCGATCCGGGCAACGACATCATCCTCCGCGACCCGAAGGTCTCCCGGCATCACGCCGAGATCGTGTTCGAGCGCGGCTTCTTCGTGCTGCACGATCTGGCCAGCGCGAACGGAACCTACGTGAACGCGAAGAAGGTAAAGGTCGCTCCCCTGACGCATGGAGCGAAGCTGCGGATGGGAAACAGTTACGGGCGCTTTTCCGAGGAGCTTCCGACGGAGACCGATCAGCCGCATGTCGAGGGGGCCGCGTCCGCGCCGAGCGCGGTCGTCGAACCGACGGCAGCCGCTGCTCACGATCGCGTCACCGCCGACACACTTCCGCATGAGAAGGTCGGCAACGATCTAAAAAAAAAGTAGTCGCCGATCCTCCTACGGAGCCGCTCGAGCCGATCGCCGTGAGCTCCCCTGACCTACAGACCCTCTTCCACGGGCGCCGCTACCGCTTCACGCCGGGGATGCCGGCAGGAGAGGTGGCGTCGATCGCCGACGGCGGCGGCCGCGTTCTGCTGACCTACCGCAGCTTCGCCAGCGTGGTCGGCATCGTGGCGGCGCTCGTCATCGCCATCGTTCTGGTCACCGGCGTCGCCGCGGCGCTCTTCCTCGCCGCGGAGGAGCGTCCCGGCGCCGCGATGGCCGCAGTCCTCCTGGCTTTCACATTCGCGGCGGTCATCGCCGCGCTCGTCCCCCGCACGCGCGTCACGCTGTACCACGATTCGCAGCCGGCGCTCCGCATCGTGCAGCGCTCGCGCCTCTCCTTCCCCGAAACCACATGGGCGGTGCGGACCGACGACGGAACGACGCTGGCCACCATCCGCAAGGGGGCACTGTCGCGGCTTTCCACGAATCGCTGGACCATCTCCACGCCGCCCGATCAGAGTGGCGCCGCCTACGCGGCCGAAGAATCGTTCGGCCGGGCGCTCCTGCGGAAGATCCTCGGCAAGTTCCGCCGGCGCTTCGAGGCCAACATGCGCGTGATCCACAACGGACTTCCCGCCGCGGTGATCATCCGCCGCCCCGACGAGCAGGGCGAGGCGGACTACCTCGAGCTCGCCGCGGGAGCCGATCTCGATCCGCGCGTCGCCGTGGCGCTGGCGACGCTGGTGTTCGGATCGGAGCCGTGATGGGGCCTCGGGCCTCAGGCCTCAGGCCTCGGACCCACCCACCCGAGGCCCGAGGCCCGTTCACTGCCTGCTCACCTCCACTCCCGTGTAAAAGTGCTTCAGAATCCGATCGAACGTCCAGCCGCGGAACGCCGCGCCGTACGCGCCGACCTGGCACATGCCCGTGCCGTGTCCCCACCCCTTGCCGAAGAACGTGTAGCGGTCGACGCCGTCGGGATCCTTCGTCTTCTGGTAGACGAAGAGATTGTCAGGGACGTTCAGCGACCAGCGGACCGGAAGCCCGGCCAGCACGAACGTCCGCCCCCCTTCGGCCGTGAACTCCATCTGCGCGACGCGCTGCGACGCGTCGATTACGAGCGGCCGGATGTTCTGCAGCTGCCGGATCGGCTGCCGCCGGTTGATCGTCGCCACCAGTTCGTCGGCACGATAGCTGCGCGTCCAGTTGGCGAAGCTCGACGTCCGGTCGAGCGACGCGCCGTCGTAATTCGCCTGCACCACCATGGCCATCGGCCGTTTCTGTGCGTCGATGAAAATCGTGGCGCGGTCGCCGATCATGACGGGGAGGCTGCGGGACTCCTGCAGCCGGTCCTGAAGACGACGGAAGATCGGTATGTTCTCAGGAAGCGCGAAGCGGGTCACTCTTCCTTCCGACTTCAACGTCACGTTGCGGCCGTCGACCTGGAAAATTTTTCCGCTCGCTTCCTGCAGCGCGGAGTACTCCCGGAGCCAGGAGACCAGCAGTGCATACAGCTCGTCGCGCGGCATGGCCGCCGAGAGGTCGGCGCGGTCGAGGAATTGCGCCGGCCAGATGCCGTACTTGACGAGGAACGACGCGGCGAGATGCGCTTCGTCGTGCGGATTGGCGGCCTCGGTGAACCAGTACTGCCGGTCGGCGGCGAGCGTGGTGGCGCGCGCCTTCGCGGCGAGACCGAATGCCTCGTTGAGATAGCGCAGGACGTCGCCGCGGCGGCTCGAGGCAGCCGCCGGACGCGGCGGAGCTCCGGCGCCGAGGATCCGCATGGCGGCGGTCACGGCCTGCCCCACGTCGCGGCCGCTCCAGCCGGTGGACTGCACCGGCAACCCGGCAATCGCCGCGAACATCCGGGCGTTGGCCTGCATCTCGGTCAGCACACCGCTGTCGGCGCGGCCGCCGATCTCGACCATCTCCATCTCCAGACAGGTCACGCGGCGGAGATAGGGATCGCTCCGGCCGGGGAACATCGTCGCGACGTCGCTCGTCTCCCCGCCACAGGTCGACGTGTAGAGCGCGTCGATCGGCTTTCCTTCGTACGTGAGTAGGAGACCGGCCGTCTCGGTCACCGCCTGTGTGCTGAGCTTGTGCTCGCCGGAAAAGCCGGCGTAGGCCTGGCACGCCGGACCGGGACAGATGTCGTATCCCTCGGTCCGGAACTGGCCGAGGTTCCGGACGGCATAGGTGCGGGCGGCCACCGCCTGCGCCTTGAGCGCCTCCAGCTCGTCGTAGACGGCCGGACCGAGCTCCGCCGGCACGACGCCGTACAGATACTCCTCGAGGTTCAGCTCATTGATGACGTTGAACAACCCCCGGCCGTTCACGAACAGACGGGCCGCGGTGCGATACGGCTTGTCGTCGATCCGGATCGTCTCGGCCGAGACCGGCATGACGAGCACCGATTCCCCCCGGATGGTGTTGCGGTCTCCCTCATCGTCGATGATCTCGAAGGCGCGTTCGAACGGCTGATCGGAAGGGCGCCGGACGACCACGATGTCGCGGCCGTAGCCGCGGTCGAGAAGCGAAGCCCG
Organism: Thermoanaerobaculia bacterium; assembly: GCA_035525015.1. Classification (GTDB taxonomy): domain Bacteria; phylum Acidobacteriota; class Thermoanaerobaculia; order Gp7-AA8; family Gp7-AA8; genus DATLEX01. The sequence goes on from DATLFC010000188.1 coordinate 14,579, forward strand.
GAACGGCGTGGCCGCCTCGGTTGACGCGAAGTCGCCGGCGAGCACACGGCGCTGCCCGCTGGCGGGATCGAAGATCACGTCGACGCGCTGTCCCGTCTCGCCACGGATTCGCTCGGCGAGAGCATTGGCGCTCCCCTCATCGGAGATCGCGGCCATCTGCACGGCGTAGCGGACGGTGGCGTCACTGAGCGGCGCGCGGGCGGTGAAGCCGCGCTTGAGGATCGCAGGCCCGCTGTCGCTCACGACGTAGTAGCCGTCGCTGACGCGGGGAAACGTCACCGCGGACTGGTCGGTCTGCAGTCCGACCCGGATGAGCGGGCCGGCGATGCTTCTGCCCACCGAGCTGACCGGCGTCAAGGCAGAGGTCGCCCGCGGTGGCGCGGCCGGGGGCGGCGCGGTCTGGGGAGGAGGCGCCTGGGCGCAGGCGGCGGCGAGGATCGCCAGGAGGATCGAGGCTGTTCGTTTCATGACAAGTCTCCGCCAGCAAGAAAAAGGCCCCCGCTTGCGCGGGGGCCCTGGATGCATCGTTGGAAGACAACTACGGCAGCGTCAGGCGGATGACCACGCGGCGGTTGCGCGCGCGTCCATCCGCGGTGGCATTGTCGCCAATCGGGTCGCGGGCATTGCGGCCTTCGACCGTGATGCGGGCCGGGTCGATGTTGTGGCGGCTCACGAGGTAGTCGCGCACGGCCTCGGCACGGCGGCGATCGAGATCGGCGTTCGGGCCGGTGTTCTCACGATTGTCGGTGTAGCCGATGACCAGCGCCGTCGAGGTCGGCTCCTGCCTCATGCGGAGCGCGACGTCGTCGAGGATGGCCTTGGCGATGTTCGTCAGGCGCGCCGAGCCGGGCTCGAAGTGGATCTCGTCGGTCCGGATGACCTGCGGCACGCGCGGCGGAGTGATCGGCGGCGGTGCGGGCGGCGGTACCGGCACCACCACGGGCGGAAGCGGAGCGGGCGGAGGCGGCGGAGGCGGCGGGAGGGCAGCGAAGCGCATCGGCGCAAACGTCAGGCCGATCAGCCCGGAGAGCGCGCAGTCATCGAGCTCGGTGATCCGGCACTCATCGTTGTTGTCGAGGAACTTGGCGACGTTCCAGCGGGCCCCGGCGCTGAGCGCCCAGCCGCTGCTGCCGAACCAGTGGCGCAGTCCCGTCACCAGGAAGATCGGCGAGTCGGGACGGTTGTCGCCGCCGGTGTAGATGATGCCGTTGACTTCGCTGATCCAGTTCGTCGTCGGCCAGAATCGGAGGGGGACATTCAGACCGCCGTCGATGCGCAGCTCGTTGGGGATCCCGGAGTCGACGCCGGCCGCCTCGTCCTCACGGTCGCCGCGGGCGGTGTAGCTTGCGGACAGGGTTCCGATCCCGCGAGTCCAGTGCGCCCCGACGCCGAAGGCGCCGCTGCCGGTGGTGATGCCACCGTCGTCATCGCCGGTCGGGAGCTCGGTGAAGAGCGAGAGGGCGAAGCGTGAGGGGGCGTCGGCGGGGGTCACGCCGAACTTCGTGGCCAGATGGAGATTGCCGAGACCGCTGTCGGTAAAGGCACCCTCGTTGTAGAGCCAGCCGTTGATCCAGCCGGCCCGATCGCCGCCGTTCTGCACGATCCGGTCGTAGGGCAGCATCAGGCTGATGTCCCAGCGATCGGTCAAGCCATACCCGACGGACGCGCTGAAGCGGTACAGGTCATAGCTCATGTCCTGGTACTCGCGTTGCGACGGGGGGGCGAAGTCGGGAGCCGGGCCTGCAAGCAGGTCGTAGTTGTTGAAGTAGATCCCGAATGAGAGCTCGCCCTGCCGCAGGGTGTCGGCCGTGACGGTCTCGAACAGGCCGATCTGGCCGCTCACGCTCGGAGCGACCTGCATGAGCTGTTCGTCGCGGGTCAGGGTCAACCCCTGGGCGAACGCCGAGCCGGCAATCAGGAAACAAAGAACGGGAAAGAGCAGCCGATGGTTGAGACGCAACAAGTCAACACCTCCTAAAAGCTTCGCACGGTCATCGTCCGCAGCTATAATCAGGCGCAGTACAAAACGTGTGCCAGTGCCCATCAAACCGGTTGCCTAAGAGCTTCAGGTCGTTGACCTTATATAGGCTGAGCAGCCCACCATCAAGTTCCATCCTGAGAGGACTGTTCCAGTTATGCGGAGCTTGCTGACCGCAGTGGTCGGAATCACGATTCTGCTCGCCGCCAGCGGAGCTGGCGCGCAGGAGCCCCCTCCCGAACCGGAGCCGCCGCCCGCCCTCGAAGTTCCACCAGCGCCGAAGCCGGAGGTGGACACCGACGAGATCCAGACCCCGGAACCCTTTCCCGATTCTCCGTCGGTGCTGTCGGACGCGGCGGCCAGCACGTACCTACGGCGGGAGGCACTCCCCGACGTGAACATCTACATCCCCGAGATGCAGATGTCGATCAGGCTGCGCAGGCTGATCCGCAATGCGCTGTTCGAGAGCCAGATCGACTACGAGTTCATCGAAGGCGACATCAGCACCTACCTCCGCTACAAATACTACGCGCGCAACCACACGTATCGGATCGGGGTCTTCGACACGATCGAGTTCCCGAACATCGGAGAAGAGAGCACGCAGGAATTCGAGAGGGTACGGGGAGCACTGCTGCTTCTGGGCGTGCCACGCGATTACGAGGAGCGCTACTTCTGGCTCCTGCAGGGGGACGCCATCACGTTCGGCGACCTCAGGAACGTCGACAACAAGAGGCGAAACCTCTACACGAAGGTCGCCTACCAGCGCGGCACGCAGTTCGACCAGCGACTCAACGGCATCGTGGGCGAATCGCGCGGCAGAATCACTCCCGTGCTGACCGCCTTCCGCGACATCGGCCCGCAACGCTCGAGCTATGCCGTCGCGTTGACTCAGACGCTGAACATCACCGGCGGTGCCCTGGACGCCGAAGCCGACCGCTTCGACTACTCGATCGGCGACTACCGCTACACGAAGTTCGAGGCGGAAGGACTGCGGCGCTTCGACGTCACCGCCAGTTCCTTCATTTTTTCACGGCTTCACATCGGGCTCTTCGGCGGATACAACGAGTTCACCAACCGCGGCGACCGCCCCGAGCCGGAGCGCTACAGCGTTCCGCGCTACGAGCTGTTCCGCCTCGGCGGCCGCGAGTCGCTGCGCGCCATCAGCGAGGGCGACGACTCCATCGGCACGCACCAGGTGCACATCACCAACGAGTACTTCCGTCCGATTTTTCGCAACCGCGACTACCGCACCGGCCCTCTCCACTGGAACACGCTGTACGGCATTCTCTACCTCGGCGCGGGCACGGTCGGATTCGGATGGGACACCCTGACCAGGAGCGAGGACTTCGTCGTCGACGCCGGCATCGGTTTCGAAGCGAGCGTCGCCTTTCACGACTTCGAGGTTCTGCTCAGCGCGATCTGGGCGACGACGGTCAAGGCCCCGAGCTGTCCGGAAGGAGATGCGACGCTCGGCTGCCGCGACCTGCAGGGGCGCCGGATCGTCTATTCGGTCAGAACGATTCGCTGATCATCTGCGCTCGAGCTGGGCGCGGACCTCGCGCACACCGTCGACCGAGCGGAGCACGGCCACGGCGAGATCCTTCTGCATCTCGTGCTGCACACTTCCGCGGAGATAGACGATGCCGTTCTCGGCGTCGACGCTGATCCGGCTGCCGGCCAGCGAATCGTGGACCGCGAGCTCGCGCTGGACGTCACGCCGCAGCTCCGCGTCATTCGGCACTCTCACGATCCGGATCAGGTTCGCGACGCGCGTGTAGCCGAGCGCCTGCGCCCGCTCGCCCGCCGCGAGGGCGGCGCTGCGCGTCTCCGCGCGGCCGCGAAGGATGACGATTCCGCCGACCTCGAAGGCCTGCAGCTCCTGAATGGCGAGACCGAGCTCGGCAAACTGACTGCCCAGATTCCGGACCTCGGGAACTGATGAGCTCGCCGGAGTCGCGACCAGGAGAAAAAGCACGGCCAGGACCGCTGTGAGTGTTGGTGCTGTGCGGGGATGAGCCATGTTATTTGACGTCTCCTGCTCCATCAATAGAGCATCGGACGTGCCAATGCACGACCCATTCGATTCAAAGAGTTAGGTGGCGAACCGAGCTATATTCTCCTCAACCCGGACCAGCGTCGGCTCATCGGGCGGCGTGCGGGAGCGCTCGCGATGCAGGTAGACGCGCCACATCAGCGTCAGGGCCAGGGCGATGACCACCACGATGCCGATCATCGCCAGGAGACGGCGGATCACGACAGCGGCC